>CAYZAT010000420.1:0-1506 GCA_964476475.1 uncultured Pirellulales bacterium | reverse complement strand
TGCATTGGCGCACATTACGCCGAAGGCTATTCGTTTACCGCGCTCCGTCCAGAACCGCATAGCCGGTTCCCATCTGTCCCAGTTGTAGTTTCCTTCTTCGGGCTCGAGGTCCGCCCAGTTTGCACGCAGGTAGGCAACGGCAGCTTCGGGAAATTCGCCGTGCTTGCCGGGATTCAAGCCCGAGAAGATCATCCACCCCTTTCCGGGATTGATCAGCAGCTCGTCTGTGACCTCCGGTTCGACTGTTATCATATTATGGTTCTCATCCAATTTCCGTGGTTGATTTATGGCCAGGTAGAGCCTGTTTGACTTTAAGAGCGAAGTAGTGTGGATCATGGAAGCCATAGGCTTTTCGTTTAATGACCTTGATCTTGTTGTTAACGCCCTCCAGCGGGCTGGTGCTGATGGCGTAATCACAATGGTTCAGGATGCCGTATTCGAAGTACCGGATACGACCAATAAATCGTCTCATCGCGCGATGATCCACCTCCTCCGCCAATGCGCACCACTGGTCGAGCGCTTTTTTGGCCCAACCCCGACGGCGATAGTGGTAGATCATCTTCAGTTGGTCCTTCAAGACGTACACGGCGTTGAGTCGTTCGTTGGCTTGCAGAAGCTCTCGCAGTCGGACACGCTCATCGGGTTTGAGGTTCTCCCGATTCTTCAAAAGGACGTAGCGGCTGCCCTTCACGTACGCCCCGTCCTCTTTCGTGGCGGCTTTGCGGACCTCCTCACGCCGCACTACGTCGATGACCTCCCCGTAGGCCTTGACCAGGTGGAACAGGTCGAAGACGATCTTGGCTTGCGGGCAGTGGCGCCGGACGCGATTGATGTACGGTTCCCACATGTCCATCGCCACAGCCTCGATGGCCTGTTTCTGGGCGTCGGTCATCTCTTTGAAGAAGGCGTCGAGGGTCTCCATGTTCCGCCCTTCGCCCATCCAGACGACCCTGCCGGTGAGATAGTTCAGCACAACGGTCATGTACCCCATATGTCCCTTTCGCAGGGCGATCTCGTCGATTGCGATGATGCTCAGGCCTTCGCAGTCGGTCCGTCCGAACTCCTTGTCCAGGAAGTACTTGTCGACGGCCTTGACGGTCTTGGGGTCCAGATCGAGGTGTCGGGCGACGTCCCGGACGGTCATGAGTTTCGAGAGCTCGTAGATGTAGCGGGCCAGTCGATGGGTGATCCGCTTGCCGGCATCGGCGAAACTGAGCTGTTCGACGTTGGCTTTGCCGCATTGTTCGCACCAGACCCGTCGGTACTGGACCTGAAGGAAGGTCTGAGCCGGTCCGAAGTCCAGATCGCGGATGATGCGTTGCATACCTTGAGCATGGACGATTCCAGGACGACCGCATTGCCGACAGAGGGGCTGGAAACGGCGGTCCGGCTCCAGGCAAATCCACGTCCCCGGCGATTTAAGATCAAGATGGGCGTTTTGGCTGATGACTTTCATGCGTGCAAACGGAAAATAAGTTGCTATACTCATACTGGACATCGTGTGGC
>CAYZAT010000419.1:0-1512 GCA_964476475.1 uncultured Pirellulales bacterium | reverse complement strand
GCGAACCAGCAGATTTCGTCGTAGCCCCATATAAAGTGCATTCCGATGTTCCGGCCGGGCCTGCCGCTTGAGCCGAAGTTGTCCAGTTCAACGATATAGGGCAGGCTTTCACAACGCCACCCACTCGGACTTATACCGCCCTTGCTGCGGTTGAAGATGCTGTCCAGGTAGCCGATCTTCAACACGCCCTTTTGGGGCTCTGGGACAACCTCATCGATCCGAAGGGGAAAGGAGTGAAAGTCGAACAAGAGCCTGTCATCATGGACGATGCCGCCACTGGGAACGTGGGCGTCAGTGAGCAGAAAATGGCGTCTTGCATGCGTGGCTGCGTATTTGCGGACGCGGTCCATCATGTCTCGCCAGCCACGATGGTCCCGGTCGCGGTCGTCCATGATCTCGACCTGACCGAAGTGTAGGGCTTCGACACCGATGTCAATATAACGTGCGGCGAGATAGAAGAACCACATGCGAGTCTCAAGCCTGCTCATGTCGGGGACGGATGAGCCGGTGCGCCAGTGATCGACGCGGTGACCGTCGGGGTAGAGCATAGCTTTGTAGTCGAAGCTGCGATTCTCGAAGGCGAGGCCAAATTCATCGAACACCCACTTCGGGACTTTGAGGGTCTCGACATGGCTACTTACTATCTCGAACGCCGCAGCCTGCAGGATTATATCCGGATCGGCAGCGTGAATTTGTTTTACAATCGGACGGGCTCGTTCGAGCAGGCCGTCGAGGCGGCTTTCACCACCCCACATGTAAATGGCTCGGCCAATGAACTTGGCGCCGACATTGGTGAGCATTCGGATGTTGTCGCTTGTGTTGCCTTGCAATTGCTTCTCGACGCGCTCGCCGTTGAGCAATTCGGCGAAAGTGATCGCCCGCGAGAGATAATTCTCGAGCACGAAGCGGGATATCTTGCCGTCGAACGAATAATCACGTTCGGCCCCGGTCTCAGTGATCGAGTCAATACTAAGCCCGGTAATTCGCGCCCAGTGCGGATTCTTCGGGTCTCCCTGATAGCACTGGATGCTCAACCGGGGTTTGTCGCTGCCTCCAGCCGGCCTCGGTTCCGTGCAGATCCCAACGTCGGTCCATCTGTCCTCGGCGCCGAGACGGTAGTATCCTTGCACTTGCCCTGCTGTTACCCTGAGACGAACCGTGACCTCGTCCCTTTCTATAGGAACGATCCTGATCGTGCGCGTTCGATCATCCTCTTCGCGTCCCATTACCACCGAGTTCTTCCCGTGCTCGAGTTCCAATCCGATCTTTACCATGTGGCTGTCCCGGTAATACCACACAAGATCAACCTGTTCCCACCGCCGCGTGGGCGAATTCGCGAGCGTCACCCGGACATCAGCTCCTGATTCCTGCATATCTTCGGCAATTGGAATCAACAGCACATTCCTGGCATCGTTCTTGCCGCCCCACATATTTCCGGGCTCAATTTTGATCTCAAGCCCTCCGTCTCGCAGCCGCCATGCCTCGGGATTCATCCGCTTCCACGTCCAGCCA
>CAYZAT010000418.1:0-1527 GCA_964476475.1 uncultured Pirellulales bacterium | reverse complement strand
TGAAGTACCTGTAAATATTTACGTGGAAAAGGTTAAGGAGTCCCTATGCGGTTAGTGTTAGTTGATCGTCTTAGTGAAAAGAGAATTCGGTTCTATCCACTTGTTTTCGGTCGGCCCCTCTGGGAGCTTCGGTGCGGGATGACCTCGCTCGAAGAAAAGCTTATGGCCCGGATTAAGCCGGATGATGTGGCTTATGTCGTGCCCGAGTATATGGCCGATTATTATAAAACCCAGACGGACAAGCCGGTCAATGATTTGAAAGCGCTGGCGGGTGAAGATTTAATTCTTGTGGATCCACGCATCAAGGCCGATAGTTTCGACGTCCCGGATAAAAGCCAGGTCGGTCTGAGCGACGAAGGGCAAGTGCTCTATGCCCGGGTGACCGCGGAGGAGAGTCGGAAAATATCTGCAAATGATATCGAGCAGTTTCTCGCTGAAGCTAAGGCCGGCTTACCGAACGTCCCATGTCAAGCGCCGACATGGCAATATACGTGGGATCTCGTGTTAGCCAACCCCGAACACATAACGGAAGATTTCAAGACGGCCGGGCGGAGCGGAATCGAGGGCGACATCGAGGCGCCTTCCGCCATTCGAGGTAGCCAGAAGGATGTTTACGTCGGTCCGAAGGCCAAACTGCATCCCATGGTCGTTCTCGACGCCGAGAATGGCCCGATCTATATCGATGAGGGCGTGGAGGTCCATCCCTTCAGCCGGATCGAAGGGCCGTGCTATATCGGGAAGAATTCGATTCTGTTAGGCGCCAAGTGTCGCGAAGGGAACAGTATCGGGCCGATGTGCAGGATCGGCGGGGAAGTGGAAGAATCGATCATACACGGGCATTCCAATAAATACCACGATGGATTCCTGGGGCACAGTTATGTGGGCGAGTGGGTGAATCTTGGAGCCCTGACAACCAATAGCGATTTGAAAAATGACTATTCGAATGTGTCAGTCATGCTGGATGGGGTGCGGTCGATTGCTACCGGCTCGACGAAAGTCGGTTCGCTCATCGGAGATCATGCGAAAACGTCGATCGGCACGCTGCTCAATACCGGCTCGTACGTCGGGGCGATGGCGCTGATTATGGCGACGGGCAAACCATTGCCGAAGCATATCCCGTCCTTTGGCTGGTTTATCGAAGGGAACGTTACGAAAGGTTTTGGAAAGAGGACATTGTATGCTACGGCCAAGAAAGCCATTAGCCGGCGGGGATGTGAATGGACGGCTGAGACGGAAGCGATGTGGGATGCAGTATTTGAACTAACGTCAGACGTACGGAAAAAGGCCATAAAAAAAGGCCGTAAACGGTTATTAAAATAAATAAACAGGAGTTGAACCTATGGCGACAGTAGAAGAACGTGTTAAAGCAATTACCACGAAGAAGCTTGGCGTGGATGAGATCAAGCTGGAAGATAATTTCACGGCGGATTTGGGCGCCGAAAGCGTCGATTCCATTGAACTGGTAGCGATGTTCGAGGAAGAATTCGGTATCGAGATGGACGAAGACGCGGCTTTGGCGGTACAGAC
>CAYZAT010000417.1:0-1626 GCA_964476475.1 uncultured Pirellulales bacterium | reverse complement strand
AACGGATAACTATAAAATTTCGTGATAATTCCACAAAACATCCATGGAAATTTACTTAAGTTAAAGTGACTAAAGTGTCTAAATGCAATTCATTTTATACACTTTAGCACTCCCGAATCCAATCTCGACACGATAGAACACTTTGAACTTAACAAATCACCTGTTACAAATGTGTTGATTTGTCAAATGGCGGATTGTAGTATTCAGTCTTACGGAGTGCGGATTGATGAAGAATCGTGTACGGTGCAGGATCGACCGAATGCTCTGCGAACTGAAAGGATCGACACAATGACATCAGAATCTAATCGACTTGAAGGACACGTTCGTACGCTAACGGATGACGAAATCACGCTGATGAAAAATCAAGGCTGTCACAGCGATGACTGGTCGAGGATTCGCGTGGCCGAGCGTTTCAATGCGGAAACGGTTCGAACGACGCAGTTCTCGGGAGATGTAACGTTAGGCGCCTTTGAGAAACAGATCTCTTTCTTCGGCGGTTTTGTCAAACCGGCCGGGATCAGTGACGCGACGATTCATAATTGTACGATCGGGGACAACGTTTATATCAACCGGGTCAAAAATTATATCGCCAATTATGTCATTGAGGCTGATGCGGTGATCGACAATATCGATTTACTTGCGGTGGAGAAACAAAGCAGTTTCGGTAATGGAACGGCGGTTTCAGTCGTGAATGAAGCCAGCGGAAGAGAGATACCCATCTACGACCATTTATCCGCCCATACGGCTTATTACATCGCATTTTATCGGCATCGACCCAAAGTTGTTGAAAAGCTGAAAGCCATGGTCGCAGACTACGCGGCATCGGTGAAAGATTCTATGGGTTTGGTCGGCAAAGGCGCCAGGTTGACGAACTGCCGAATCATCAAGAACGTCAAAGTCGGTCCGGCCGGGTTGATCGAGGGCGTCAACAAGTTAGAGAACGGCTCCGTCAATAGTTGCTTTGAAGATCCCGTTTATATCGGACCCGGTGTCTTTGCCGAAGATTTTATCTTCAGCAGCGGCTCCAACATTGAAGACGGGACGATTATTTACAAGTGTTTCATCGGACAGGGAACCGTGCTGTCGAGGCAGTATTCGGCGGAGAACTCGGTGTTCTTCGCTAATTGCGGCGGCTTTCATGGCGAAGCCTGCTCGATCTTCGCCGGGCCGTACACCGTGACACATCACAAGTCCACGTTGTTGATTTCCGGCTTGTTCTCTTTTTTGAACGCCGGCAGCGGCACGAACCAGAGCAATCATATGTATAAGCTCGGTCCCGTTCATCAGGGCATCGTCGAGCGCGGGTCCAAAACCGCCAGCGATTCTTATATCCTCTGGCCGGCAAAGGTCGGGGCGTTTACCGTTGTGATGGGCCGGCATTACAGAAACTCGGATACGTCGGATCTGCCGTTCTCGTATCTCATCGAACACGAGGATGAGAGCATTTTAGTCCCCGGTGTGAATTTGCGCAGTGTCGGCACGGTTCGGGATGCCCGAAAATGGCCGAAGCGCGACAGGCGCAAAGCCCCCCGAAAATTGGACCTCATCAATTTCAAACTCCTCAGTCCATATACGATCCAGAAGATGATAAATGGCCGGGATTTGCTCCACAGGCTTAAGATGACA
>CAYZAT010000416.1:0-1653 GCA_964476475.1 uncultured Pirellulales bacterium | reverse complement strand
ATCAAAGGAAAGCATTTGGCCGATCTCATATCAAATCTTGTAGGAACGATCCCGTTTATGATATAATAAAATGAGGTTCATTGGGACGACTCTTTCGTTATGGGACCCAAAAACCAGCATTTGATCTCGCAACATAACATCGAAGGAGGCAGCAGGAAAGAAAATGTTAGGAAATACTAAAGGTTTAGTATCAACTTTGATTTTCATCGTATGCCTGCTTGGTTCTTCGTCGTCTCTTTGTTTCGGGCAGCGTCGTCCGCAGGACATGCTGCTGGCCATCAACGAGTTCATGGCGTCGAACGACAGTTTCATTCAGGATCCACAAGGGGGCTATGATGACTGGATCGAAATCCACAACTATGGCGCTTATGCGACCGATATAGGCGGTATGTACCTGACGGATGATTTATCCGTTCCTACCAAGTGGCACATTCCCGATACGAATCCCGCCTTGACAACGATCCCGGCAGGGGGGTTTCTGTTGATATGGGCCGATGGCAGCATGACCGACGACGGACTGCATGCGAACTTCCGACTCCGCGCCGGCGGAGAGGAAATCGGTCTTTTCGACATCGACGGTGCGACGGTTGTGGACAGCATCATGTATAGCGAACAAACAACGGATATTTCCTATGGCCGCTATCCCGACGCCGGCGAGAACCTGCGTTTCTTCGGACAGCCCACCCCGGGGGCGACGAATCTTGAAGTGTACGAGGATTTCATCGCGGACGTTCAATTCAGTCATACGTCGGATATCTACAACAGACCCATCCACGTGACACTCGCGACGGAGACCGAAGACGTCGTGATCTACTATACGCTGGACGGCAGTGAACCTTATGATACCACCGCCGGCGGGCGGTTTCCCCAGGGAAGGATTTACATCGAACCGATTACGATCAGCGAAACGACCAACCTGCGAGCCAAGGCGATTAAACCGGGCTGGAAACCGTCCGACGTCGGTACGCAAATGTATCTGTTTCCGGATTTGGATATGTATAGTTTTAGCTCCAACTTACCGATTGCCGTCATTGAGACGTTCGGCAAAGGCATTAACGATACCTCACAAACGCCGGCTCTTATCCGTTTCATCGAACCCACCGCCGGCGGGCGGGCCCGGCTGGCCGATCCGCCGGACTTTTCCGAAAGGATGGGGATTAACATTCGCGGCAAAAGCTCGGCGGGCTTCGCCAAGAAGCAGTACCATGTAGAAGCATGGGATGATAACGATGAAGATAAAGATGTCTCGATCCTCGGTCTGCCCGCCGACTCCGACTGGATTCTTCAAGGGCCTTATTCAGATAAATCGCTTATGCGGAACTACCTGACGTACTGGTGGAGCAACGATATCGGGCGATACGCCGTACGGACAAGGTACATTGAGGTGTTTCTCAACACGAATGGTGGCGGGATATCATCTGATGGTTATATCGGGGTGTATGTCTTAATGGAGAAAATCAAACGCGGAGAAAACCGCGTAGATATCGCCGAGCTGGAGCCGAGCCATGACAGCGAACCGGAAATCTCCGGAGGATACATCTTCAAAAAAGACAAAATCGACGCCGGCGAGCCGACCTTCTCGACCAGCAGGGGGCAGAGTCTCACTTATCTTGAACCGTCATGGAGCGAAATTACCCAGCCACAGCAGGAATG
>CAYZAT010000415.1:0-1682 GCA_964476475.1 uncultured Pirellulales bacterium | reverse complement strand
TGGTCAACGACGGCGGCTCGGCACAGCCGACGGTGACCAACTGCACCTTCTATAACGGCCTAACGCCATCGATGGACAATATATCAGCCGCCAAACCGACCGTGACGAACTGCATTTTTTGGGGAGGATTCCTTTTTGACATGATCACCTATGATGGTGAGACGCCGGTCGTCACATACAGCGCCTTCGAACTTGCGGTTCCGTCGTGGGCAGGGACAGCGAAAATCGCCATCGGCAGGACCGACCCGCTGTTTGTGTCGCCGGCGGGCGGGGATTTTCATCTCAAGGCCTCTTCACCGTGCATCGACTCCGGCAACAACTCGGCTCCATATCTTCCCGCTACCGACATCGACGGAGATGACCGCAGGATCGACGACCCGGCGTTCGCCGATACGGGCAACGGCTCCGCCCCGATCGTGTATATGGGGGCCGATGAGTATAGTCCGTGACCAGCGATCATATTGAGTGAAGATCCCGGGAAACAGCGGCATCTGGAAGGATGGCGAAATTTGGAATTTCGTTCATTGAAAATCAGAGTTGAATCTAGATGGATAACAACTTGCATGACAGCGTGGGGTCAAAATATTCATCCGAACTGTTACTTGACGGCGGAGCGACATGAATTGGACTTTTTTCGATCCGAAGAGGCTGATGGGTATTACGCAGCATTGTAAACTGAGCGCACCGATACTCGACGTAAGACTTGAGGCGAGGGCTTTTGAGAGTACTGACGTCTACGCAGCCCGGAGGTGATAGAACTTTAGCAGCCCGCCCAACCGTTCTCGGCACTCGATTAGTCGTTTGCTGCTTTTCTCCTGGGCGGGTTGAGGAAAAACAAGGTTGTTTCCGATGCCTTGATGATTACGTTCCATGCGGTAATGAGCGGTATACTCCTTGAGTACATGGTGAAGCGCTCGGCGTATGCGTTCAAATTCGGCGAACGCGCCGGCAGCTTCACCGGTTCTATGTTCGCCGATCGCAAGAGACTATCGAAATGCTCGCAGAACTTACTGTCCCGGTCGTGAATCAGATACCTACAATTACTCTGCAGTAACATACCTTCGTCGATATCGGTGATATTTCCTACGATCTGCGCAATCCACTGCTGATGAGGATTCGACGTAATTCCCGCTATGTGCGCTTTGCGTGTACCAAGATGAATGAAGAAAAGGACGTAGTAGGTGACCAAACCGAAACGGGACCATACCTCCGTGGTGAAGAAATCGGTGGCTACCAGCACATCCATAAATCCGGTCATATCCCCAGCTCCTGTTCTCCCGTGCGAATCTCAGTATCTGTACCTCAATTTCCGGGGATAACGGTGGTCGCCCCGGAGATCGTCGATAGCCGGAGCCATCGAATTTATACGTCACCAGTTTGGCATGCCAACGGAGAATGGTATCAGGTTTGACGATTGTCGCAATGGCCTCGAGCGCCTTTCGTCCGAGTTGTTTGCCAATTGTGGCAAGTTGCCGCCGTTCTTCATCTTTGAGTCGAAGCTTACCTCACGTGATCCAATCCGCGTCGACCTCCTTATGCGACCGCCGTTTGGACTTTGGACGAGTTTTTTGACCCCACGGCATGACCACCCATGCCAGGCTGAAGTTCCGGCCGCCGCAATCCCCGCTGAGCCGTTCTATCCTTTGAAGGCTCCTTTCGTCAGGCCGGAAACAAAGCTTTCC
>CAYZAT010000414.1:0-1722 GCA_964476475.1 uncultured Pirellulales bacterium | reverse complement strand
ATGCGGCCGATTACAGCTACGACCACATTTGCTTTACCGAGCAGGGCGAGCCGGTCAAGGCCTGGATCAACAGGGGCCGCGACGCCCAGAGCTATCGCTGGCGGCCGGACCGTATAATGCCGTTCGTAAAGCGCAATATGAAACTGATAAAACCGAATCTCAAACCGACACACTATTTTATCGACGTCTTCACGTCGCTGCCGTGTTTCGATTTCTATGACAAGCAGGGCAATTTTCACTCGATGCTCGAAACGCGAAAAAGCTGGGGCGAAGCCTTTGCCTGGATACGCCGTTATCTTGGCGATAATGCCCCCATGACGTCGGAGGCCGGGCACGACCAGCTTACCGGGTACATAAGCGGCTCGGATTGCCAGCACCTGCAGATCGTATCCGACCCGAAAAGATTCTGTATAAAAATCGATTGTAAGGACTGGGAACGCGTGCCGTGGTTCGACGCCGTGCTGCACGATAAATTCAGCCTCCACGGCGTGGGTTATTCAGGTCGTTACGAAGGCGGACGGGAGCGATTCGACAGCGGTATCGAGAGCGACGATTATGTCAGCGCGGAAATCCTTGAAGGTCATGCATTGATGATCGACCGCCGGGCGTTCGGACGCGGCGCCGTCAGAAAATATTGGCTCGCGCAGGATTTTATCCGGAGCATCGCCTCTGACGAGATCGAAGACGTGGAATTTGTGAATGGTGCCATACACAGACAGATCATATCGTGGAAATCCGGCGCGAAGGTGTATGTCAATCGCGGCAACAGAGACTGGAGGGTATCCGGGAAAACCCTGCCGAAATACGGATACCACGCAAAGAACGGCAAGATCGAGTCCGGCATCGAGAGGATTGACGGAGTAATTGTCGAGCAATCAAGCGGGCTGTCCGGCCTGTATGTCAACGCCCGGGGATTCAACAAAGACGGCAACAATCGCATCCGTGGTGATGGTCGCTGGAATTCTCAGCGGACTTTGATCGATTTCGGCCCCGTTGTAACTAACGGTGCATTTCGATGTAAGCGCAGCGACGGAAAGATTCTTGTTACGCCATTACCTGATATTAACTCATTCACTATTGAGGTTCGCTTGAACAAATTGCCATTGGATGATCCCATAAAGATAAAATCTGTGACGGCGGTCGATGAAAAGGGTGAAAAAATTCGAAACGTTCAATTCAAGGGCAAGGCCGATACCGTAAGATTCGAGACGCGGAGCGGAGAGTTCGCATACCTCTTGCAATGAAAGGAAGGCTGAAAAATGTACAAGAAATTATTTCTCATCATAACGTTAGTGCTGGTGTCGCTGTCTTTTGCGGAACAGTCGGAACCATTTGTTCTCTTTGATTTTTCCGGCAGTTTCGACGTTGATTCGGTTCTTACAAGCGACGCCGAAGTAACCCACACGCGGTCGGGCGCGCTGCATGTAGAGACAGGTCACGAAAATAAATGGCCGGGAATCACGCTGAAAGCGCCAAAGGGAAAATGGGACCTGTCGCGATTCGAGTATGTATCCCTGGACGTGAAAAACGTTTCAGACGAATCTGTCACGGTTTACTGCAGGGTGGACAATCCGGGCGCCGACGGCAGGAAGAATTGTGTCACCGGCAACATTAAGTTGTCCGGCCGTCAAAAAGAAACATTGACTGTTCGATTGCTGCCGACTCCGTGGAGGCTTACCGAGCCTCTCGAGTTGATCGGAATGCGCGGGAATCCGACCTATT
>CAYZAT010000413.1:0-1766 GCA_964476475.1 uncultured Pirellulales bacterium | reverse complement strand
TCGGCGTCGTAGCCGTCGTCCAGGTCCGGGATACCGTCGCCGTCGGAATCGTCATCGTTGAGGAGGATGAACTTGCCGGGATATTGCGGATCACCCGCGATGTCTTCTATGTCGTCGTCATTGGCGTCGATGTTGCCATCGTTGTTTGAGTCGATGGCCGCATCTATCCGTACCACACGTAGCTCGACCCTCTGAACAAAAGGATCATAATCTGGCACCGTTAGCCTGATTTCGAAGTAGGAGTTTATGGACGAGTTGGGATCCACGCCTTCAACATACACCCTCGTCGCCAGGTGAGCAGGTACATTGGCGTCGTAGGGGACCTCCTTGTTGGGCTTGGCCCACAACTGAATGTCGCCGGACGTTTCAACGTCCAGGAATACGCCGCGCTCTCGCACAAATCCGAGCGGAGGCCAGAATCTGACCTCAAAGGCCAGAAGATCATCCTCGCCGGGGACATCGGGGTCCGCGCTGTCGACGATGCCGTCGTTGTCGTCGTCATCATCGTTGCAGCTTATGAGCGGAGGATAAAAGCCGTCCATTACTTCCACGTCGAAGACAACGATCTCATAGTGGGCCGTATGATATGCGTAGATGTCCCACCCGGGCGGATCCTGGCCGATTACCTCTCTCCGCAGGGCATGTACGTGCGCTATCCCCGAAACACCCCGATACGTATACAAGGGATCAAATGGACCATCGATCGCCCAAGGAAGACCAAAGTAGGCGTCGCCCTGGCCGGGAGGATAATCGAGCGTGACGGGCATTCCATCGGGAGAGTACGGGACGGCGTATTCGAAGTCCACAATAGGTGCTGTCGTGTTCGGTGAGTACGTCCAGTATAAGTCGCACTGGAAGCTGTAATTGGTTGTGGCCGCGCTGCACATATAGGTGGGGGGCGTAATCCCCACAGTTGCGTCGACGTCTGCCGACGCATAAAGGTCCCCCCACAGCACTTCGGTCTGCTGTGGAACGGTCAACGTGGCCGTCTTGCCTGTGGCTTCGACCGGCCAAGGCTCATAGCTAACAACCCAATCGTAATCCACCACCAGCCCGGGATCTACGTCCTGGTCAGTAAAGACTTCCAGATCTACTGAAGCCCCACCGTGGCTGTAGACCGGATCCTGGCCGGGGCGCTCTGTTTCCGTCAGCGTGACGGATATAGGGACCCAGTGGCGGGTTGTCTCGAGGGCGAAACATATAATTTCAGAGCCGAAAGTAGCCGGGTACGCATTGTAGATCAGGTCGTTCTCGCCGTCCATTTCTCTTGAAGAGGTGAGGCTCTCGCCGGCTGGGTAAAACCACCGTAAACTGAGACAGTGATCAATTTCCAGAGTGCCTTCGGGGGTCAGCGTTTCAAGAGGGCCGCCGGGCCACTGTATCTTCAGCCCGGGCGCGATGTGCTCCATAGGGATGTTCGGGATGTGGAGAAACTCGTCAATGTTCGGTCCGGTCCCAACATAATACCGCGTCTCCGGCAGGTCGAGTTTCCAGACTTCGGCCCTGAGGATGCATGGCTCCAATTGTGCACCATTCACCGTAACGGTGACGGCGACCTCCAGGGAAGTCGACTCAAGGACATTGATTTTCGCCCCGAAATCGGACCAGGAAAGCTCCGTTTCGACTCCTGTACAGCAACGACACAACGAACATCACGTCCTGCATCAGCCCGTATCGGCGAATGGGCGATCCCTTCAGTGATGACCGGTTGCGGGCCAGTATCGACGAAGCCCGTGGTGTTGATGTCCAATTGCTTCAGCCGGGCC
>CAYZAT010000412.1:0-1777 GCA_964476475.1 uncultured Pirellulales bacterium | reverse complement strand
CTGGCCGACTATGGACACAAAACTCTCGCGGCCGGCATCGCCGACAAGACCGTCGCCAATGCGATCAAGAACGGCATCAATGAACATTACGACTCGATTTCTGGCAGGGGTATCGGTGTCAGGGATTACTGCATGAGCTGTACGCTGGCGACCATGATGCTTGATGGCCTTACACAAGAATACAAATTGAAGCTTCGCGAGAAATATCGCGGACAGTAATGGCGAAAGGAACTAAATAGACGGTAACGCGAGCAGTTATTTGTGGCTTGGCGGCTTTGGCTCGTAAAGCACCCAAACGCCGAACTGTTGAAAACACTACTTACGGGAAAGAATCTATGAAACGACACCTCACACATTCAATCATGTTACTTCTGCTTGTCGCTATTTCGATCTCCGCTGTGGCTGAGCAAGTGGATAACAAACGGGAATCGGATTCATCCGAACACGTATCAAAATCCATCCGGATTCAGCGACTGCGCTGCGAGTACCGGGACCGGCCGCTCGGTATTGACCATCCGGCGCCGCGCTTGAGCTGGACGCTTGAATCCCCCGTCCGCGGGCAAAAGCAAACTGCGTATCGTGTTTTGGCTGCTCGCAGTATGAAAGCCCTGCACGCTGGTCGTGGGGATCTCTGGGACAGTGGCAAAGTGAAGTCGAACCGAAGCGTGAATATTATTTACGCCGGGGACGCGCTCGCTTCCGGCCAACGTTGCTTCTGGAAGGTCAAGATCTGGGATAAAAACGGCAAGCCTTCCGATTGGAGCGCTCCTTCATTCTGGGAAATGGGACTACTGAAAGCCGGCGACTGGAAGGGGCGCTGGATCAACGACGGGAAACCGTTGCCGGAAAAAGATGCTGACTTCTACCGGGATGATCCGGCCCCGCTGTTCCGCAGGGAATTCAAAGTGTCCGGACCGGTTCGAAACACGCGACTGTATATCAGTGCTTTGGGATACGTCCACGCAACGCTGAACGGGCGCGCCGTCGGAGATCATCACCTGGATCCGATCTGGACCGGCCCGAACAAGCGCGTGTTTTACAGTGTCTACGACGTGAGCGAAAACCTTGCCCGCGGTGACAATTGCCTTGGCGTGACGTTAGGCAACGGCTGGTACAATCCCCTGCCGCTGCGGATGTGGGGACGCGTCAATCTGCGCGAGCGCCTGCCGGTTGGACGCCCTCAATTCATTGCTCAACTCGCTATCGAATATGCAGACGGCTCCCGCGAATTACTGGTCAGCGATTCGGCGTGGAAAGTCGCTCCGGGCCCGATCCTGCGAAACAGCATCTATCTCGGTGAGAAGGTCGACGCCCGTAAGGCGGTCAGGGGTTGGGACAAGCCGGGCCTGGACGATCGCGCATGGGGCTCCGCCCGGATCGCCCCGGCTCCCGAAGGCCCCCTCCAGGCCCAACCTCTGCCGCCCATCAAGGTCACGGCCTCGGTCAAACCTGTCCGTGTTACGGAACCTTCCGATGGCGTGTACATCGTGGATATGGGCCAAAATTTCGCCGGCTGGGCGCGCTTCAACTTCGACGTTGCCGAGGGGACGGAGATCACAATGCGCTACGGCGAATTGCTGTACGAAGACGGCACGCTCAATCCGATGACCAGTGTGTGCGGTCAGATCAAGCGCAAGAAACCAACCGCAGACGGATCTCCCCCCATCGCCTGGCAGGCAGACACCTACATAGCCCGGGGCGGCGGTCCGGAGACATACACGCCCCGTTTTACGTTTCACGCCTTCCGGTACGTCGAGATCACGGGCCTTCCGGCCCG
>CAYZAT010000411.1:0-1803 GCA_964476475.1 uncultured Pirellulales bacterium | reverse complement strand
CCGGCCTCACCCCGAACCTCGACGTTTTCGCCTCTCAGGGGATGCGATTTGAATACGCTCACGTTAATGTTGCCATCTGCCAGCCGAGCCGGGGCGTTCTGGCGACGGGACGCTACGGTCACAACAGCGGCATCCTGGGATTTATGCACACCGACCGAGACATCCCCACGATCACGCAAACCCTCAGAGAGGCGGGCTATCTTACCGGCGTCCTCGGTAAAGTGAACCATTCGACGCCAAAAACCGATGACAAATGGGACTTCGTTCACGACCAAAAAGAGCTTGGAAACGGTCGCGATCCGGAGATCTATTACCGGTATTGTAAAGAATTCTTAACGCGGTGTCGGCGCGAGGATAAGCCGTTCTACTTCATGGTGAATTCCCACGATCCGCACCGTCCGTATCATATCCCCGGAAAACCCATCAAGGGAGCGAAAGAGCCTTCAAAGACCTATACGCCGGACGAGGTGTCCGTTCCGGGATTTGTTCCCGATTTGCCGGGGGTGCGCGGAGAGCTCAGTTGCTATTTGAATTCCACTCGCCGACTCGATGATACGTTCGGTAAAACAATGCAGGCGCTCAAGGAATCGGGTTTCGAGGACAATACACTGGTGATGTTCCTCTCCGATAACGGCATCGCTATCCCATTCGCAAAGTGTAACACGTATCTTGCCAGTACGCGCACTCCGTGGCTCGTTCGCTGGCCGGGTGTCGTTCAGCGAGGCGCCGTTGATAAGGAACACTTCATTTCAGGCATTGACTTTTTCCCAACCGTTTGTGAAGCCATCGGTCTGCCCGTCCCGACGGGCCTTGACGGCCTTTCTTTTCTCCCGTTGCTCAAAGGTCGAGCACAATCCGGTCGTGATAACGTGTTCACGCAGATCGACATGAAAGCAGGGGGGGATGCCGTCCCGATGCGGTGCGTTCAAGACAAGCGCTTCGGCTATATCTTCAATCCGTGGAGCGACGGCACGTTTTGGTATCGCAACAATAACGAGGGGCTGACCATGAAGGCGATGGTCGAAGCGGCGGCGAACGACACCTTCATCGCGCAACGTGTGAACATGTTCCGCTATCGGGCGCTCGAAGAATTCTACGATCTCGAAAACGATCCCGATTGCATCCGTAATCTTATTCATCACCCTGACTATAAAGACAAAGTTGAAAGAATGCGAAACCAACTCCATGAATGGATGAGACAAACGAACGATCTTCTCTTGCCGGCTTTTGAACATCGAAGCTCTCCTGAGAAGTTAAAGTCCATCCTTACCAGCCTTTACGGCGATAACTATACCAAAGCCGGAAAACAACGAAGGAAAAAAGCTCGAACCAATCGAAAAAAGGCAAAGAAAGGCAATTGACCTTGAACATGCCCTGAGCGCAGTCGAATGGGGCGGAAATAGTCGTTCGTCCCGGCGGATGGCTTGCCCCACAAATTGGGTTTGTTTTTTCAACCGCAGGTGGGCGGAGAAAAGTCGAGAGTCAACCAAAAGGGTTAGATTGGCTTTGTTCTGCAAATTCGTTTTCGCAATACGCATCACGCAATACGAAGCAAATTGGCTTTGTTTTTTCAGATCGGGTGGCAGCCTCATCCCGAAGGGATGGGGATGGACGGGATAAAGAGTGAGTTGAAATTGGGTTTGTTTTGCATAATCACCTCCGTCAATTGGCTTTGTTTCTTCAAGGGAAACCACGAATTTACGCGAATAAACACGATTTGTTTTTCCTTTTGACAACGTTTGGGTCAGTTGGACTAAGCGGCTTCGCCGCGTGATCTCGACGCTACGTTGCCTTTGCTGATTG
>CAYZAT010000410.1:0-1813 GCA_964476475.1 uncultured Pirellulales bacterium | reverse complement strand
CTGAACGTAAAGCCTTAGCAATTAGATCTTTGGAAATGCGTCACCAAGCCCTAAGATAAGGGTGGCAGCCTCAAGTGAAGCTTGGGGATGGCTTTTCACTTACCATCCCCAAAGCCTACGGCTTTGAGGCTGCCACCCTTTTTTAAATCATAAGGGGCAACCAGATATTTTAGTTACCCTTGTACTTTTCCCAATAGTCCGGGAAGAACTCCTTCGCTTTGATCTCAAGTTCCTGGTCGCTGATGGCCGTTAGACGCCCCTCGACGTCATACTGGTCGATGACCCACCGCGCCATCTTATGGATTCGGATTTTGTTGATTCGGTCGTCGCCCTTGAGTCCGAAGAATTCATTGACCCAATGCGCCACGCCATCGGCCCCACTCTTGTCGGTAATGGCCACGCGAGGCGGCCGGCCCAACAGTTTCGTCGTGTCAAAAATGTTGTAGATCTGCTCGTACTGACGCAGTCCGCCGGCGTGAATCCCGGCTCGCGTTGTATTGAACGCCCTGCCCGCAAACGGATAGTTGTCGGGAATAGGCAATCCGATCGACCGCATATAATCGGCCAGCTCCGTGATGACCAGCGTATCAATCCCGCACAAACCGCCTTTGAGTGCGATATACTCGAAAACGGCGCCTTCCAAAGGCGGATTGCCGGTTCGCTCACCGAAACCGAACAGTGTCGTGTTCACAAAGTCACAACCGTACAACCACGCCGTCCCCCCATTGACGTGCACCTTATGGAAGTCATTGTGTCCGTGCCATTCCAGTCTGTCGCTGGGCACACCGCATTCCTTGTTCAGCTTATAGATCAGCTTGGAGATACTCCGCGGCAGCTCGGCACCCGGATAGCTGACGCCGAAGCCCATCGTATCACAGAGGCGAATCTTTGCGGATAGCTCCTCCGGCACCTGCTCGCTCATTTCCATCAATCGGTCCACAAACGGAAGCACAAATCCGTCAATATCCGCACGCGTCACATCCTCTAAATGGCAACGTGGCCGAACCCCCGCTTCAAACGCCGCATCCACGACCTCGCAATAGCTGTCTATGCACTCTTTGCGCGAACGGAATTTCAACTTATGGAAGATGTGATAATCCGAACTGCTCGTCAGCATACCCGTCTCTTTGAGCCCGGCTTCTTTGACGAGTCGGAAATCTCCTTTTACGGCGCGAATCCAGCCGGTGCATTCCGGATAGGTGTGCCCCAGTTCGCGACATTTATCCAGCGTCTCACGGTCGTTCTTCGTGTAGAGGAAAAACTCCGTTTGCCGAATCACGCCGTTCGGCCCGCTCAACTTCGCGAGCAGATCGTAGATATGTACCATCTGTTCGAGCGTATAAGGGGGACGGGCCTGCTGACCATCACGAAACGTCGTATCGCTGATGAAGATCGGTCGGTCTTTAACTGCAGCGAAGTCAAACTCTACCGGCTCACCATCGATGTACTCGATCACCGGACCTTGTAAGCGAATCAAAGGAGGGAAATCATAGGGGAAAATCTCCTCCAATAGATTCGGCTTTTTGGCATCGACCAGTCGATGCTTCTTCTTACTTTTACTCATTAAAAATCCTTTCTGCCCACAGGCAAATCAAAAATCAAAATGTAAAATGCAAAACTTCGGAGCCGCTTCGCGGGTTATTCTAAAAAGCATTCCGGCTTGCCGGGATTCTGCAATTTTGGTTTTTAATCTTTGATATTTGCATTTCTTATGTTACTCCTCTATCTCAACGCCCTGCTCCTTACACACGTTCGTGATGAACGTAACCGCATCGCCCACCGTCTGTACCGCCAAAGCCGCGTCTTCGCCGAT
>CAYZAT010000409.1:0-1814 GCA_964476475.1 uncultured Pirellulales bacterium | reverse complement strand
GCGAAACCCGCCTCGGCAAGGAGGAATTCACCCGGGATATCCCGAATGTGAGTGAGCGTGCCTTGCGGAATCTTGATGAGCACGGTGTGGTTTGCGAGGGAACGAGAGTCTGCCCGGGCGACATTTTGGTCGGCAAGGTCGTGCCCAAAAGCAAGACCGAATTGACGCCGGAAGAAAAGCTGCTGCACGCCATCTTCGGGCGGGCCGGCGAGGATGTCAAAAATGACTCCCTTGAGTTGCCGAGCGGATATGAGGGGGTCGTCATCAAGACCGAACGGTTTACCCGGCGCGGGGCCGGCACGGAAGAGCAGAAAAAAGCATTAGCGGCGGAAGTCAAAGAGTTTGAAAAGCAAACAAGGGCCAAAGAATGTATGATCTTCCGGCAAATGATCGAGGCCGTCCATCAGAAGCACGAGGTCAATATTGTCGATCCGTCAACGCGTCAGAAAGTCGGGGCCAGTCCGGATGATGAGGTGATTTACGAACAGATTGAGGGTTTCAACATTAAATGGGTCAAACCCGCCGCGATGCGCGATGACGTTCAGAAAATAGTGGATCGCTATTGGAGTAAGATTCTTGAGATTCAAGAGGAAAAGAAGCACCGGATTGAAACATTGAAACATGGGGATGAGCTACCGAGCGGTGTCTTGCAGATGGTTAAAATCTACGTGGCCATCAAACGCACCTTGTCTATCGGCGACAAAATGGCCGGTCGGCATGGGAATAAGGGCGTTATCGCCAAGATTATGCCCGAGGCGGATATGCCGTTTCTTGAGGATGGAACGCCTCTCGATATCCTTTTGAATCCGCTCGGCGTCCCAAGTCGAATGAATGTCGGGCAGATTCTTGAGACCCATTTGGGATGGGTCGCCAAGGTCCTGGGTTTCAACGCGTTGACGCCGGTTTTCGATGGGGCGAGCGAAGAGGATGTTCAGAATCTGACGGTTGAAGCGAACGAGTTGATCAGCAAGCGAAAAATCGAGATCGAAGAAGGAAAGGAAATGCCGTCGTCTGATGAATTCTTCGTGCAAATTCCGAGCACTTTGAAAGCGCCGCTGTACGACGGTCGAACGGGGGAGCCTTTTGACCAGGGGGCCACCATCGGTTACATCTACATGTTGAAACTCCATCATCTGGTCGATGACAAAATTCATGCGCGGGCGACCGGTCCATACAGTTTGATTACCCAGCAGCCGTTAGGGGGCAAGGCCAGAACCGGCGGTCAGCGATTCGGCGAGATGGAAGTTTGGGCGTTGGAAGGATACGGAGCGGCTTATACGCTCCAGGAAATGCTTACCGTCAAGAGCGACGACGTTGAGGGACGCACGAAAATCTACGAATCCATGGTGAAAGGACAAAACACGCTTGAAGCGGGCACACCGCTGTCCTTCGACGTGCTCTGTAATGAGATCAGAGGATTGGGATTAAACATCCAGCTCGAGAAGAAACGGCTCGGAAGCGCTGCACTGTAAAGGTGATTATTGACTGTCGATTTTCCAGATATCGATTGCAAGGGGCAATAAATGTTAGGAAGTATTTACGATCGTATTAATGACTACGGTTCGGTCAAGATTTCATTAGCCAGTCCTAACGATATTCGAAGTTGGTCTTTCGGTGAGGTGCGAAAGCCCGAAACGATCAATTATCGTACCTATCGACCGGAGAAGGATGGCTTGTTCTGCGAGCGCATCTTCGGGCCGGAACGCGACTGGGAATGCGCCTGCGGGAAATACAAGGGAACCAAGTTCAAAGGGATCATCTGCGATCGGTGCGGCGTTAAAGTGACCCATAGCCGGGTGCGAAGAAAACGGATG
>CAYZAT010000408.1:0-1816 GCA_964476475.1 uncultured Pirellulales bacterium | reverse complement strand
CCATAACTCTGTCAATATAAAGATTGCTCAATCTTGGCCGGATGTCCCTTCAATTGAGGCAAATTCTGCTTGAATTCTACGGCCTGATATGGTATAAGGTATGGTGTATTCGATAGACGTTTTGAACCTTTAGGAGGAATGAAAACATGTCTGAAAGAACAAGAAAATCAGCCGTTTTGTATGTTTTGATAGGATTCATATTCTTGGCGGGAAATGGTGTGCAGGCCAATTGGATAGAAACCTTTGATGGAAACGCGTTCGATTTATCAACCTGGCAATTCCATAGCTATCCCGACTTAACCAATTCGTTCAGTGGAACCCTGCAGGACGGGGCGGATGATAATGATTTCTTATTACTCAATGAGACCAGCACAAGCGCGATCGGGGGATCGCAGTTCGGTATTGCTCTGGGTTCGGAAGAGGTTTTTACGGATGTTCGCGTCGGGGCTGTCGTGAACGTCACCGGAGACCTCCGGAATTACCACGGTTTAGCGGCAAGGATATCACATTTCATCGATGATGGTTCCATCAGCGGCGCCCCCGGCATCGTCGCCAGTACCTACCTCATGCTCGTCCACTGGCAGGATGGCCCGGCGAATCTCAGGATTGAAGTGTTCAAAACCGTTAACAATCTCACGGACATTATGAAGAAATATCATGAGGAGCCGGTGCCCGGTCTCGGTCATGCCAGAAGTTACTACGCGGAATTGGATGTCGTCGGTTCGAATCCAGTGTATATCACGGGTAGTCTCTATGAATACAAGGGCGGCCCCCTTTTAGCGAGAACGCCGGTCTTCATCGATACGAACAGCAACGATCCCTGGGAGAACGAAGGCGTAAACGATACGGTCTATACGAGCGGAATCAGCGCCGTCTTTGGGATGAACCAAAATGCGGACCCGCCCGGTTACAGTGCGAGCTTCGACGAGGTTTTCTCCGTTTCGGATGGTCCCGCGGCGGTGAATCCCAAACCGTCTATCGGGGCGACAGATGTCCCCGTCAACGCCACCCTGAGCTGGATCGAGGCCGACTTCGCAACGGGGCGCGAGTTGTGGCTTGGCAAAGCCGGGGCGATGGAGAAGGTTGATCCGGCGCCGACTGGGATGACATATACGACCGGCCCGCTCGAATTCGGCCAGACGTACGAGTGGCGCGTCGATCAAATCGGCGCCTCTGGTGCGGTGACAGGTCATACGTGGACGTTTACGACGGCGGATTACCTGACCGTAGAGGATTTCGAGTCGTATGGCTCGGATACGGAAATCCAGGCGGACTGGCCTCACAATATCGAGGGATTCGACTATATCTTTTTAGCCGCGGATGGCGCGGGCGATAAATCAATGCGGCTCTATTATCAAAACCAATACGAACCCTTCTTTACGGAAGCCACGCGTACCTACGATAGTCCTCAGGACTGGACGCGGCTCGGTGTCGAGACGTTGTCGTTATCATTCGCGGGTCAGGTTGATAACGTCGAACAACTCATGTATCTCAAGGTGGAAGATGCCGCCGGCAATAACGCCACTGTGGAGCATCCTTTCAGGCATGCCTGTCAATCACGGCGATGGTTTGACTGGACCGTCGCGCTGTCGGATCTCAGTACATCCGGCGTAAACCTGAGTCAAATCAATAAACTCTCGATCGGTTTAGGGGATGGGACAATGTCCGGGCAGGCCGAGGAAGATTTGGACTCGATATATATCGACGATATCCGGCTGTATCCGACTCGGTAATACAGTGCAAATCAGCCGACAATTGCTCTAATCAATGACATATATTCGGACTCGATCTGGAATAATTAGGATTTATAGTGTCA
>CAYZAT010000407.1:0-1833 GCA_964476475.1 uncultured Pirellulales bacterium | reverse complement strand
TGGGTCGTATTGCCCTGGGCATCGACTTCGTCCACACGCCAATAGTAGGTCGCGTCGGCTTCCAGCAAGCCGGGATCGTAGCTCTCAGCGCCCAGCGTTTTAGAACCCTTGTACTCGGGCGAGCCCGGACCGGCGGTGCGCACGGCCTCTTTGTCCGTGCCGAAGTAGAGTTCGTGCGAAACGGCACTATTAGCCGACGTCCAGCTTAGGATCGCGTTCAAGGGTACCTCTGTCATGCCATATGCCGGTTGCGGGTTGCCCACGGCGCCGGGAGTCGTAAAGCTCCAGACCTCGCCTTTATGCGTCTCGACGGAGTCAAACTCATCGACCCGCCAGTAATAGACCCTTTCCGGTTCGAGCGGGCCGGGATCGTAGGTTGCCGAACCGAGCGGAGGCCCTCCGACAGTATTGTTCACCTCGTCGAAATTATCGCCGAAATACAAAGTATGCAGAACGGCCCCGAAACCCGGTGTCCAGGTAAGGGTTACATCATCCGGACCGACAGACTCGGCGCCGTCCGGCGGATCAGGATGATATGCTGTTTTCGGGGGAATGGAAAAGCTCCAAACAGGGCCTTTCCAGGGACTGTCCGGGGTCGCCTCATTGACTTCATCGATACGCCAGTAATATGTCGTGCCCGGCACGAGACCTTCCGGATAAGCAAATCCGGGGAATCCTACGATGAACATCGTAGAAGTCTGATTGCCTCGGAAGGTATCACCGGCGCCGTTGTTGACCTCGTCGAAATTCTCGCCCAAATACACATCGTGAGAGACGGCTAAGTCGCCCGGCGACCAGCTTAGGTTGACCCATGTATCCGGATGTAAAGCACCATCGGCCGGATCGGGATTGAACGCATAGGGCCAGGGTTGGCCTTCCATCACATTCAGAACTTCGATATCGGACAGGGCATGGTTATAGAAATAGACATCATCTACGAGACCCTCGAAAACCTGACCTGTCTGAGCGCCGATGCTCGTTCCAATATAAAACGGTGTGGCCGCTGTGTTTAAAGTCTGGTCCGATCCGCCGCTGCGATAGCCGGGGATGAATTCACCATCAATGAAAACTTCTGTTTCGTTGACGATGGTCGCCCCGGGAGGTACACGAATAGCAATATGGTTCCATTCACCAGCGACAAAGCCGGCATAGAACATATTACCACCCCAGTGCCGCATCCGAACACCGTCCTCACCGTTGACGTTCTCGAGGCAGAACGTCATCGCCTGGCCGGCTGTTTCTGCTCCATACCCGCAGAACTTTCGATCCCCACGCACTTCAGGCGCATTGACCCAAAGTGCGATCGAGCGTTCTTCTGCCCCGATAGGCAAATCGTCGCCCAAATCCACTTCCAGGTATCCGCCGGTGGTGTCCATTCCCGTTCCTCGTACACCGAGAACACTCAGATCGGGACTGTCAACGTATGTCCCGTTATGTCCCCGGCCGCTCGTATCCGCTGCGACGGTCCCGGAGGTCTCATCCAGTGTCCAGTGTCCAATTAAGTCGGCTCGAGTTGCGCTGATCATGGCCAACATCGCAACAAACGAGATTAAGAAGACGAATTTTCTATGCATAGTCATTCTCCTTATGAAAAAAGCCTATATACACAAGCATCCAACCGCTCGTTCTTGACTCGGAGCAAACATCGTGTTGCATAAAGACACGGGATCTGTGTTATGGATCGACACAGATCCCAAATAAATCCTGGATCCGATTGCACGTTACATCTGACGTAAACCGGTTGGGATCAGTACAACCGGATGTCGTCAACGTACAACGTACCCGAGCCGCCGACGGCGACGCCGCCTGTGCTGCCCAGGCCGATCCCGATCT
>CAYZAT010000406.1:0-1847 GCA_964476475.1 uncultured Pirellulales bacterium | reverse complement strand
GTTGTGCGTAGTTGGCCGCAATCTTCCAGGTTGTTTCTTTGCCCCCGGCAGCCACCGCATCTTCGCCCGGCACGAAAACAGGATCGCTTTTGTAAACGGTTTTATCCAGGAAAAGATCAGTCACCATGTTCGCATCTTCGTTGTAGAGCACTTTCTTCCTGCTCGATCGGAGTGCCCACATCGTGTTGGTCTTCCAGTCAAATCCGACGTTGAGCTCTTCGAACCGTTTGCCTTTTATCAGGTGCCAGATACCGAGAAGAAGGACCGCGACACCCACGAAAATCCAGCCCGGCCCGCCAAGACCGCCCGGCCCGAAAAAGAGGACGATCCCCAAACCCAGGGATAGAATCCCCCATATCGGCATCTGGATATATGCCGAGCGCCATCCCTTGCTTTTGTAAACGATCTCACTGATGTGCGGCGAGTCGGCGCCCGTATCGATGTCCGTCCAGTCGACGTTAACCCGGTCTGTCGGAGGAAGCTCCGGCTTGCGAGCCGGCTCGACGCCCGATTCGTCACGGCTGTTGATGGCCATGGCACCGGCATCTTTTTCGCCCGTCACAATAGCAACGGCCTCTTCGCAAGTGACTTCCGCATTATCGGCGCCTGCAAAGTGCAATTTACCGTCCCACGGATCGAATATAAACTGGGTCCCCCCTTTTTCGACAAAAACTTCCGGAGGGCAAAGATCCTCATCGGGTTTTCCTTCAAGGGGTATCCCTTTTTTAACTTTCCTGAGTATGTCGAGCAGCTCGGCCGGCGTCTTTTTACCGAGTTCTATGGACTCGTACTCGCCGTTCGGTTTGAAATCCTTATCCATCCCCTGAAGGCTTACTGTAAGTTCGGTCACGACTATCCCCTTATTTGAACTCAATTTATGCCAAGCCTATCGACCGGATTCATGCCTGCCTTGAGTCAATCAATTCCGGGAACCTCTAACAATGTTGCTTTCGAGGCGCCCTTTCGAACCAGACGCCGACGGAAGGACGTTGCACCCTTCATCTTGATTCTTGCGTCGGACAGCTCATTTCCTGCTTGAATTCATATCCACCCAAACGGTATAATCATTCCCGTCGCTGGAAACCAAATGTCCCAACAGTTAATTCCGAGAGGCTAATACAATGTCAAAAAAGAGAGAATTGATCAAAAGAAGAGACTTTATTAAGAAAAGCGCCATTGGTACGGCCGGAATAGCCATTGGGGGCATGGGATTCACTGCCAAATCATACGCATCGATCATCGGCGCGAATGAACGCATCAATTTGGCGGTCATTGGTATCCGTAACCAGGGCACCGTCCATATCAAGAGCTTTTGTGACCTGAGAAAAAGCCATAATGTCGCGGTGAAAACCCTCTGCGACGTCGATGAACAGCTCTTTGCACCCGGCTCGAAAATCGTCACTCAAAAAACCGGGATCAAGCCGAAGACCGAATGGGATTGTCGTAAAGTATTGGACGACAAGGATATCCACGCCGTCTCGATCGTGACACCGAATCACTGGCACGCACTGGCGACCGTCTGGGCCTGCCAGGCCGGCAAGCATGTTTATGTCGAGAAGCCGGCATCCCATAATATCTGGGAAGGACGGAAAATGGTCGAGGCGGCCCGCAAATATCGTTTAAGAGTTCAGGTCGGAATGAACAACCGCTCCTCCAGCAATGTGATCGAAGCGATGAAGTTTCTGCATAACGGCGGTATCGGCGACGTTTACATGGCCCGTGCCCTTTGCTTCAAGGCCCGCGATTCGTACGGCATGGCCAAAGATGGTCAGCCCCCCGCCACCTTCCATTATGACCAATGGTTGGGCCCCGCTCCGTATCGTCCTTATAACGTCAAACGCAGCCAT
>CAYZAT010000405.1:0-1920 GCA_964476475.1 uncultured Pirellulales bacterium | reverse complement strand
TTTTAGTGTTTTCTGCAGTTCCGGCCGGGGCGCAGGAGAATCTTGGTGACCTTGTCGCCCAGTACGGCTACGACTGGATGATCGGGAAATGGGCCGCCGCCGCGGATGATGGGACTCAGGTCGATCTTGAGTACAAATGGATACTGGACAAGAACGCCATGTGCGTGGACCTCAAAATGGGCGATTTCAAGTATCATGGCATTATCATGTTTGTCTCGTCCCGCGAAGAGATTGTCCAGATTGGGGCCGACAACATGGGCGCCACGTGGAATGGAACCTGGGGAGAGGACTATGACGGCGCGGTCAACAGGAATGAGCGGGTCGAACCCGACGGGACAAAACAGACGATGGATATGGTTTTCATCAAAGTCGATAACAACAGCTTTAAGGTCAAGCAGTATCCCGTCGAGTCGGGCGGCTACCGCGCTTCGCAGACCAGCGGAGAGATAACGTTCAAACGCCAGAAAGCGGATACGGCGAAGAAGGGCGGCGAGCTGGACGGCACCTGGGTTGGGACCGCCGGTGGGGGATACGGCGAATGGACCTTCACGATCTCAGAGGGTAAAGTAGAGGTCAAGGGACCGGATTCCGAATACTACGCGGGCACCGTGAAGCTGAACACGAAGAAGAATCCGAAGCAGGTTGATTTCAAGATTACCAAGTGTTCGCAGTCGGAATATGAAGGTGAAACCTCGCTCAGTCTTTATCGGCTTGAAGGAAACAAGTTAACCTTGGCGGCGAGCGAGCCGGGTTCGATGTATCGTCCCTATGGTTTTGGATCAGGCGGCGATGCGATGGTTTTTTCCCTAACCCGCAAGTAAGACCATTGAATCTTTTACACGCCGGGCAGGGGCAACGGCCCGGCGTGTTTTCTTTTATTCTGCATGCGACGAGTTTGAAACTCTACACATCAACGGCGTACTTCAGGTGCTTTTGCAGTTGCTTCCATATGTGTATATCCCGCTCTGAATCAATAGCCGCGATGAATCCGAATTTGAGATAAAGGTTGATGGCGGAGATTCTGACGGTTTGAGTCGTCAGGTAGGCGTTGCGATGCCCCAGTTTTCGCAGTCTGCGGCATATAATCGAAAGCAGCGTATTCGCCAGACCGTTGCCTTGTTCTTCCGGTACGATCGCAACCCAGTGAACTCGACCCGGGCCTTGTTCATTCCGATCATCAAACCATGCGGAAGCGGTTCCGACGGGAGAATCTGTGCTATCCAGGAGAAAACACTGGCGTTCTGCAAGCGTTGCAATATTGCTTCCAAATTCCCTCACGAAAAGATCCGGCGTCGCTTGCGTGTATTTGTCCGCTAACAGGTGAATGTTGCGCCATAGTTGCTCGTCGCCCGGTTGGTGCCATCGGATCGAATACCCGGCGGGCACGCCATAGTCGGGGATCGCGTCGAGGTTATCTCGAACCATACGGATGTCCAGGTATTCTCGAGTGATATCCATGAGTTTAAGATACCTGAGGTTGTTACAGTCATCAGGACAATCGATTATCGCGATCATCGAAAGAATATCAGTTCCCTTATGAAACGCAAGGATGTTTCTCTTGGGAGTAAGAGCAAAGATGTTGTGGACACATGCCAGGCAAGGTCGAACGCAGCAGGGAGTGGCTATAATGAGCTGCGTTTTTTTTTATCAGCCCTTGGTTGAACGCATCTTTAAAGCCCTCCATTTAGGAAAAGGCATTAAGTCGTGACTAAGGTGCAAGGGGGGGGGATCGATGCAATAATTCCGGAAATTTGTTCGCTTATTTTTGTTGCAATTCCGGCCGATTCGATGTAGAGTACGCAAAACCCGACATATTGGGTTTATCCTGGTGTTCGATTAAGCGATCAGTGATCGTTGAGTCGTATCCTGGAGAGGTGGCCGAGCGGCTTAAGGCAACGGTTTGCTAAACCGTCGTACGGG
>CAYZAT010000404.1:0-1930 GCA_964476475.1 uncultured Pirellulales bacterium | reverse complement strand
TCCCGAATTTGAATGACAATTACAACGGCGCCGCGCCGGATATCGGCGCGCATGAAGCCGGCAGCCCGCCGATGGAGTTCGGCGTCCGTGCTTTTGGGGTTTCACTTTAATCGAGTGCCATTGGGAAGTATTTTTTGGCGTTGTTGAAGGAGATATCTTCGACCATTGCGCCGAGCAGTTTTAGATCGTTCGGAAGGAGTCCCGATTCGACATCGTTGCCGAGCGTGTTGCAGAGGATTCTGCGGAAATATTCGTGCCTCGGATAGGAGAGGAAACTGCGCGAATCCGTGAGCATACCGACGAACCGGCTGAGCAAGCCCATGTTCGAGAGCACGTTCATCTGGTCCTCCATCCCGTCTTTTTGATCGAGGAACCACCAGCCCGAGCCGTATTGCATTTTGCCCGGCTCGGAGCCGTCCTGGAAATTGCCGATCATCGTTGCGAGGAGGGCGTTATCTCGCGGATTGAGGTTGTAAAGGATGGTTTTGGGTAGTTGGTTGTTCGTATCCAGGCGGTCGAGGAGCTTTGAGAGCGGCCGGGCGGTCTCGAAATCGCCCATCGAGTCGCATCCGATATCCGGGCCGAGGGCTTTGAACAGCCGGGTGCTGTTGTTTCGCAAGGCGCCAAGATGAAACTGCTGGACCCAGCCGGCTTCGTGGTCCATCAGGGCCAAATCGACCAACATCGCGGATTTGAACTTAAGGCGTTCCGACGCACCTAACTCTTTGATTTGCAGTATTTTATCGAAGATTGCATTGATTTCACCTTCAGTGTACTCTTCAGCGTAAACGGTTTCGAGACCGTGATCTGAGAGCCGACAGCCGTTTTGGTGAAAGTAGTCATGACGTTTGCGAAGGGCTTCGATATAGGAATCATAGCTTCTGATGTCCGTATCGCACATCTGGCAAAGCTTTTGGATGAATCCATCCAGGGCCTGGATATTCTCGACGGCCATTGCCTGGTCCGGCCGGAACGCGGTGTGGACTTTGACGTCGAAGCCTTCTTCGCGGATTTTCTGATGGTGCTCGAGCGTATCGAGCGGTCCTTCCGTCGTGCAGACCAGCTTGACGTTCATTTTCCGCATGATATTGCGAACGCTAAAGTCAGGCGATTTCAGTTTTTCACTGCAAATATCGTAGATTTCACGAGCCGTATCGGGGCCTAACAGTTTATCTTTGATCCCGAAGGGATTCTTCAATTCCAGGTGGGTCCAGTGATAGAGCGGATTGCGAAGGCAACAGGGCACGGTTTGGGCCCATTTTTCGAACTTCTCCCAGTCGCCAGCCTCGCCGGTGACGTATTGTTCCGGCACGCCGTTGGTTCTCATGGCCCGCCATTTGTAATGGTCGCCGTAGAGCCAGGCCTGCGTGAGGTTGTCGAATTTGTGGTCCGCGGCGATCAGATCCGCGGGCAGATGACAATGATAGTCATAGATGGGCAATTTCTTTGCGTGTTCGTGATAGAGGGTTTGAGCGGTTTGGGTCTGGAGAAGGAAATCCTCCGTGATGAATTCAGTCATGAAAAAACCTCGTTTACTGTCTTGTTGGATGAATTACTCTGTTTTGTCCGGCTGATCCTGGGGATTCTGTTCAGATTCATCGTCTTCCCAGGACCGTTTAATTTTTGGGGGCTTGTAAGCGGCCATTTTTTGAGCCCAGTCGGAGATTTCGGTCTTGGTTTTCTTAAGACGCTGGGATTGAGGTTTGGGCCGGCTTTTCTCTTCCTCAATGACTTTGCGCATCCATAAATAGTAGGCGACCCATCCGATGGCCAAAGCTGGTATGGCGATGATCATGAAAACTTTATACCACATTATATGGACCCTTCATTCGTGCCATATCTCGATTATCAGCCAGTTCACTATTTTGGGCCATCATACTCGAATCGTTCGATAGAGTCAATATGGCGTCTCTAAATGGATGGACGTATC
>CAYZAT010000403.1:0-1949 GCA_964476475.1 uncultured Pirellulales bacterium | reverse complement strand
TTCAGGCGCGGAACAAGGCACGAAACACGGCCTGGTTTCTCGTGCCGACGGTATTGTTCACCCTTGTGCCGCTCATCGTGAAGGTATGGCGTATTTTCACAGAAGAGAAGTCCTGGTTGCAGAAAGTATGGGATCACACCCCGTTCCTTATCGGATTCTTACTTCCTGTTGCGCTTCTGATTTATGTCTATTTAGAGCTTCGTAGCCGGGATACCAAAGAAAACTCTATAGGATTTAGTGATGAAGAAAGAAATAGGGCTGAATAAAGCGAAGTGGCTGGTTGAGCCGGGCTGTGTCGTGATGGTGACGTCCGGCACGATGGACCATCCGAACGTGATGACGTTTAGCTGGCAAACGCCGATCAATAATGCGAATCCATGCCTTGTTTTATTGGCGATCAGCCACGTCCGGTATTCTTATGAGCTCATCCGGCAAAATCGCGAACTCGTGATTAATGTTCCCGGCGAGACGTTGCTCGAAGCAACTCACTTCGTCGGGTGTAAAACGGGCAGGGGCATCGACAAGTTCAAAGAAAGCGGCCTGACGCCTGTCCCCGCCGGGATAGTCGAACCGCCATTGGTCGAAGAATGTGCCGGCCATCTGGAATGCCGCGTTGTGGAAATATTCCAGATGGACACACACGATCTGCTCGTCTGCGAGGTCGTTCGGGCCATAGCGGAGGCGGATCTGTTTGACGACAAGTGGATTCCGGAAAAATTTCATACGCTTCATTACCTCAACGGGAACACCTACGGTGTAATGACTCGCACCCTTGAAGCGAAAAAAAGGATGTGATCGTTAGTCTGGACAAAAGAGTAAAAAAGAGGTATAATCTCATTTGTCCGAACTGAATGACTATTGAATGAGGTGTTGTTATGTCAGATCAATTGAATCGTCGCGGTTTCCTGAGAAAATCCATCGCTGCTCCGGCGGCGGCTTTAGCCATGAGTTTCGAGGAGGAGGCCCTCATCGCTTCGGTTGGGCCAAAGCCCGCGGCCGGGATGCCGGGAGGGGCCATTAAGGGCCTGCCTGTGGGTAAAATCGGTAATGTCACTATCAGCCGGCTCTTGACCGGGGGGAATCTGATTAGCGGTTTCGCTCACAGCAGAGATTTGATCTATGTTTCATCTCTGTTAAGACAATATTTCACCGACGATAAGGTGATGGAGACGTTCGAGCTATGTGAAGAATGCGGGATCAACTCAGCGATCCTTCGTCTCGACGAGCATTGTATCCGGATCATGACGAAGTACTGGAACAACCGGGGCGGCAAGCTGCAATGGATCGCCCAGGTGAAAATGCCCTCGAAAGATCCGCTCAGCGACGCCAAAGCCGCTATTGATAACGGGGCCATCGGCGCTTTCGTGCATGGGGGTGTCGCAGACAGTTGCGTGGCGAACCACCGCGTGGACCATCTTGCCAAAGCGGTCGAATTCATCAAGCAGAACGGAGCCATCGCGGGAGTGGCGGGGCATAGCGTGGAGGTGCCTATGGCGTGCGAGGACGCGGGGGTGGACGTTGATTTTTATATGAAGACGCTCCACAGCCACAAGTACTGGTCCGCCGACCGGCAGCCCGAACACGACAATATCTGGTCGAAGACGCCGGAGAAAACCATCGAATTCATGAAGAAGGTCAACAAGCCCTGGATTGCCTACAAAGTCATGGCCGCCGGGGCGATTCATCCGAGGCAGGCTTTTAAATTTGCCTACGAAAACGGGGCCGATTTCATCTGCGCCGGCATGTTTGACTTTCAAGTTCGTGAAGACGTCATTCTCGCCAAAGAGGCGCTGCCCGGCGCAGTGAGCCGACAGCGCCCCTGGAGAGCGTGATGGCATTGATATAAAGAAACTCAAAAACCAAAGATCAAAATTGGGGAATCATCGCTTCGCGATGATGACGTCTTCAATTTTGCATTTTCTTTGAGTCTGTAACATAATTACCTGTAA
>CAYZAT010000402.1:0-1994 GCA_964476475.1 uncultured Pirellulales bacterium | reverse complement strand
CGCCATCAAAGTCGGTCAGTTGCAGCGTGTGCATTCCTTCCCATCCCGAATTGCGAGGGACCACAACATTCTGCTTCCACGCATCCTTAGCCCCCCTGCCGGGATTGCAGTACCATACGACGCCATCGGCGCCCTCTTCGCTGCTGACGGCGACATCCAGTCTGCCGTCGCCGTTGAGGTCACCGATTTCGACTTTTCCATCGGGCTGATAGCTCCCCGCCTTATACTCATGATGCGGCCACGGCGCATCGGTCGGATCGCCCGGATTTGCGTACCAGCCGCTCGATGCCGCCAGATCAATATCCCCGTCGCCGTCGAGATCGCCGAGCGATCCTGTTCCCCGGCCTCCGCCGATCTCGTAGCTTTTCCAACCGCCGTCAGGCGTCCTAGGGTCAGTGGGACCCGGAACATAGTGAGTCGCGCCGTCGTAAGTGCAGTTGACGAAGTCCAGGCGGTCGTCCCGGTTGAGGTCGAGGCCGTGATGGATGCGGTTATCGGCGCCGCGGTAGAACGTGTATATCTCGTCCGGGTCCAGCTTTTTGGAACCAACGCGCTCGATCGGCCATATCTTCCACGGCACCTGTCCGGGCTTGCCGCCGCCAAGGAGTGGATTCTCCATCCATAGCGCCTCTCTCCTGCGATCCTTGCCTGCGATCAGGTCCATGTCCCCGTCGCCGTCGACGTCGCCCCACGTGCCGTAGCAGGCCGGGCCGGCGAACGGCAGATGCCGCGTCCATTTGCTCATATCGCGGGTATTCTCGTACCAGGACACGAAATGATCTTTGTCCGTGCGGCTACCCTTACGCGAGGAATACCACAGATCGGGCATGGCGTCTCCGTTTATGTCGACCACGCTGCAGTCGGTGACGAACGCGGGGTGGGACGGAATATCGGCCACGATGATCTCCCGGAATTTCCAGTTCGAAGCATCGGCGGGAATGATCAGAACCGCGAGAAGTGCAATTAGCGAGAAGCTGACGTTCAGTCTGTTAAGGCTGAGCACGAGTCGTCCTTTCATCATAACAATGGTGGGGCAAGCCCCACCCTACATTCCATGTGTCCGATTACTCCGGCTCATCGTACTTTATCAATAGAACCATACCGGGCCACTGGACCTCGATGCCGTGATGCGTGGTCTTGCTGTGTGTATACAGGGTGTTGACACCCGGCTTGATCAGTTTCAGGGGAACCGCGAACTCGTCGTAACTCAGGTCGTGATCCTGCCCCACCCTGGCGACCACCTTCTTGTCGTTTATGCCGATCTCGTCGGCGCCGACACCGTTCCAGGTTGACATGATGATCTTCGCAGCGACGGCCTTGCGCAGATCGTCGTTTACGTCAACCTTGCATTTGTGCGTTTTGCCCGCCCGAGTCGACCATCTTCTGGGAACATCGTAGGGCTTATACATCCTGACTGTGTGGCCCCGGCGCAGCTTGACATCTCCCACCGCCGGAGTCATGTAGCACATGCCGTTATCGTCGACGATGCGAGCGGCCAGCTTTATGGGACGATCTTGGGTCGGAATCCAGGAGTCGTTCCACGCAACCCTAAAACCGGCGGCGGTCGCGGTCCCGATATGATTCATCATTTGATTGTAGAAGTAACGATAATGCCATTGCCGGTAATTGCCGTCGCCCTCCCAGTTGAAATCCTCGTATAGGCCGATGAAATCGACCTGTTTGATGGAGTTCGCTCCCGTCGCCGTCGCAGATATAATGGGGCAGTCGCCAATGACCGAACCGGCGGCAGGCCTTGTAATCTCGCCGGTCGGGTGAGCTTTGGAGTCGTCATAGTAGACTCTGAACGTCACGCCGTAGAGAATCCACTGCGGCCACCATCCGCCCAATGCCGTGCCCCCGCTGCACGTGAATTCAAAAGTATTGCTCCCTTCCGTCACGTGCTCCAATGGAATTTTGACGGAAGGGTAACGCAAGTACTGGTATTCGGTATCGGGAGGCCCCTGCCCGGCTTCGCCCGGGATAAGGGGCGGCTC
>CAYZAT010000401.1:0-2003 GCA_964476475.1 uncultured Pirellulales bacterium | reverse complement strand
GAACCATTGAAAGCGCCGTCCGGGCCATCAAACAAGGGGCCTATGACTATCTGACGAAACCGGTCATCGACGATGAATTGCGCCTGTCGGTCGAGCGTGCGGTCAAGCAACAATCGTTGATGAGTGAAAATGAAAGTTTGAAATTTCAACTCCAGCAAAAACATCGTTTGGAGAATATTATCAGCCACAACTATAAAATGGCGAAGATATTCGATCTCGTTGAAGCCGTCGCCGATAGTAAAACCACTATTTTGATGGCCGGACCTTCGGGCACGGGCAAAAGCATGTTAGCCAGAGCGATCCATCACCGTTCCGACCGGCGAGGCAAGCCCTTCGTCGAGGTCAGTTGCGGCGCCCTTCCCGAGACCCTGCTCGAAAGCGAACTATTCGGTCATATCAAGGGTTCATTCACCGGCGCCGTCAAAGATAAAGAAGGTAAATTCTTGGCCGCAGATGGCGGGACGATCTTCCTCGACGAAATCGCCAACGCCTCGCCGGCCCTTCAATCGAAATTCCTCCGGGTCCTGGAAGACCGGCAATTCGAGCCGGTCGGCAGCAACAGGACCAGGACCGTGGATACTCGCATCATCTTAGCCTCCAACCGTAATCTGGATGACGAAGTCCGGCACGGGCGATTCCGGGAAGATTTGTACTACCGGATTAACGTGGTGACTATAGAGCTTCCCCCACTGAACGAACGAGTCGGCGATGTGCGACTGCTTTCGGAGCATTTCCTGCGGTTGTATTCGGTACAACATAACCGCGACAAGCTCGGAATCACCGATGAGGCGATGGAGTATCTGGAACGTTATTCCTGGCCCGGCAACGTTCGCGAACTGGAAAATGTCATTGAGCGGGCGACCCTTTTGAGCAAAGGCAAATTCATCGAGCCGGACGATCTACCAAACGCAGTCAAACATGAACTGAATAAGCACTCCAAAAAATATAGACCGATGAGCCTGAAAGAGGCGTTGGCCGGACCGGAAAAGGACGTCATCCGAAAGGCCCTCGAAGCGAACCACTGGAACCGCCAGGAAACGGCCAAGGCCCTCCAGATCAACCGAACGACCCTCTTCAAGAAAATGAAACATTACGGCCTTTATACCGAAGCCGAACGATTGGGATTAACCTAAGGGCATTGACGACTGAATATTGACAATTGACTATTGAAAATAGGCTGGAACAGCCGAAACTTCTGTGATATCGTGTGCCATCGTGGGTTTTAATAGACCCCTGCTTTCTTGCGGAGGGAGGGGAGAAGGAAGAGAAAAGCAGGGGCAAAAAATGAAAAAAGCTACAATTGAATTATACCATTTTTACATATCTGGTCAATAAAAAATTGTCTAAATTAACATTTAGGGGACGTTTTTCTGCAAAAAAGTGAATTTTAAGGGACATACGGGAGAAAACAGCAAGCTTAATCGAAACAGTTGCCTAGTGATGTCTGGTTGACCGAAAAAATTCCCGCGACCTCAGTGGTTTCTCATCAGATTTTGATGAATATTCTCTTTCGATACATCCACCACAAAACTAACCAAACAATCGTAAGGCCTGCTACGACATTAATCAATCCATTCCATTGTCCGCACCATCTACTCAGCCCTCCAACGAAAACGCGTCCGATCTGATGAGCGGCAAACAGCCGACTCGCGGTAAATACGGCAATCGCATTCATTCCGACAACCACAAATCCGAAAGCCCACTTCTTATACCCCCTGACATCGATCAGCCAGTAGAACAATGCCAGCAACAACAGACTAAGGCCTGCCGCATATACAACCATCGAGCTTGTCCATAGAAGCCTTATAATGGGAAAGACCTGCCCCCACAGATATCCGACGAATAGGCTAAACAAACCCGCAAATGCCAGTCCAGCTACCTTGCGACGGCCTGGCCGACTCGATTGCAGCCAATAGCCGGCCAAGACACCCCAAAGTACTGTCGAAATGGATGCCACCGTAGGCAAGATTCCATTACTGTCGCCGTATCCATAAAAATCTTCA
>CAYZAT010000400.1:0-2004 GCA_964476475.1 uncultured Pirellulales bacterium | reverse complement strand
GGCCTTTCCACGGGCTGTTCGGATCGGCGTCATTGACCTCGTCGATGCGCCAATAGTAGGTCGTGCCCGGTGTAAGTCCTTCCGGGTACGGATTTCCGGGGAAGCCGGCGACAATAAAATCCTCCCCCTGGTTGCCGACAAATACGTCGGAGTCCCGGGTAGCGTCATTCACATCGTCGAAGTTCACGCCCATATACACATCGTGTGAAACGGCAAAGGGGCCCGCTCTCCAGGACAGGGTGACCCAGGTGTCTTCGTGCATGGCACCATTTTGGGGATCGGGTCCGGAAGCATAAGGCCAGGGTTTGCCTCCCCATTGACTCAACTCAACTTGTGTCAATGCCTGATTAATAACCCAGACTTCGTCAACCGCTCCTTCGAAGTAACTGCCGCCGGCCGTAAAATTACCGTCATGGAATTTTGTTTGTGAATTGGCATACCCGATGGCACAGTCATTCGAGCGGCTCTGCAATTGACCGCCGGGCCCGATACCGATGAATTCTCCGTTCATCCACATTTCAAATTTGTCGTCTTCCTGGCCTGGGCCACTTTCTTTGAGAACCATCGCAACGGCATACCACGCGCTGGAGCTGATCGGCGCAGAGAGAAACGTCCCTGTCCATTCCGGCGTATAATCGCTCAGGTTCCACCCTCCGGCGTAAACCAGACCTTCATGGACGTATATGGTAAGCCCTCGCGTGGTTCCCCCTTCATCGTAAACCACCTGTTTATCCGCTTTGTCCACGTCATCACACTTAAAGACAGCCACCACCGTGTGATTCGTGTGAGTGCTCAGGTTGATCATCGCCGAGTCCGGGATATGAACGCCATCATCGACGCCATCGAACTGCAATGCCATACCGTTGAGGCCGTCAACGACTTGTGGGTCTCCAACGAGATTGCCCGGATTGTTATTGCCCGAATCGTCCGACACATTGGCGCCGACATCCTCAAACAGATACACATGGCCGTCGGTCACAGACTCCGGATCCAACTGGGCCATGGTATTTCCAACCAGTACCAGTACCAAGATCGAACACGCTAATAACATCATTTTGTTACACATAGTCGTCGTCCTCCCTACTCAAAAGGTTACAGTTATCGTGGTCCGGCTACGCACCGGAACGAACTCTATTGGCCTTTATCTTCCGAGAATTGACCTGCTCTATCCGGGAACACACTACGATATGCCGTCACCTCCTTTCATCGAAACTCAACATGCCCCATCAACCTCAGAAGGTTAATATGCTCACATGTTATACATACGCTTTTTAGGAAATGTATCGGTTTTTTTCTGTTCCGGCTTACTAAAAAACCCTGTACACAATCGCCCAACCGCTTGTTTTTTCCCTGGGACAAATATTATGTATGTCAAAACTTCACCTTTATTCCTTATACTGAAAAAACCACATGTCAGTCAAGAAGAATCTTCAAATTAAGGATCAACAGGTCGGTAGTGAATCTTCAGAAATGCCCTATTTCAAAAAGAAACGAAGCCTGTACCATGGATTGACACAGGCTCCGAATGAATCTACTGTCCGATTGGACATGAACTTGTTATCGTTAATACAGACGGAGGTCATCGACGTACAGCGTTCCCGAACCGCCGACGGCGACGCCGCCCTTGCTGCCCACGCCGATGGCAATCTTATCGACATTACCCAGGTTGATGCCCTGATCGGCAAATCCCTGTAACGGAATGCGCCATTGCGTCCACGAGCGAACCGTAGCTGCTTGTGGATCATCCTGCGCCACGATGGCCGGGGAGCCGGCGCTATTGGAAACAGCCACATAGACCGGATCGGCCGCGTTAGCCGATGCGCCTCTATACCAAACCGATAGTCCGGTTACACCTACTTGTGTCCAGTCACGCGGCGCCGTCAGCGTCAATGTCGCTTCCGAATTCGTCACGCCGCCTTCGTTGGTGTAAAAGAGCGGCATGGATTGGTCGCCGCCGTGAACGATCGTCTGCTCGGCATAGGGAGGCACTAAATTGCCCACTTG
>CAYZAT010000399.1:0-2118 GCA_964476475.1 uncultured Pirellulales bacterium | reverse complement strand
GCCCGTAAAGCGGTTTGAGTTGCTCTTCGGTGGGGAGCTGATCGTACCGTTCGCCTTTCGGCCCGATATAGCTGCCGTCGTTTTTCTTGAGTTTGACGGGCGTGATGGAGCCGTTGTCATTGTGGATTTCCACGATGGTGGTGGTTGCACGTGATTTCTTGTACGCACGTTCTTTTTCTTTTTGGTCTCTGTCGATTTGTTGGAGCAGTTCTGCAACGATAAACAGACCCGCTCCAATGGCTGCACCTTCGCCTTCCTCATGGGATTGGTAGCCGACAATACCCCCGATAATGGCGCCTTTAATCCCCTCTTCGAAAAGCGGGTGCAGCCGGAAGTCGCCACAGTTGTCATGGGTGCTTTCGCAACAGCCCCCACCGCCCAAGCCGATCAGTAAGGAGGTAATAAGTGCGACAGCCGTCGTTTGAGTTGTCATTTTGTCTTTCATTTCATTTCTCCCAGGTTCACGTTAGATCACCTCTGTGATTATACGCTTTTTCTATAGGGCCATCAAGCCTGTAAGAATAGACGGACGAAATGAAGATTCGTTACCGGGGTAGAGGAAAAAATATTGTAGCCCACGTGATTTCAGGTAATTTTGGTCATCGTACCTCATAAACATAGGAAAAAGTCTCAATTTGTCGTTCAGATACTGTGCCGGGTTCGATTCGCTTTGCCCTTCTGCTGAAGCTCGGCAATCGCTTCTTTTGACATGACTTGAACGTGCTGCCCGGCATGGAGGATAATCTTGCATGCCAATTCGAAAAAAACGGCTTTCGTTATGACCTCATCAAAGGTCTTCCCAACGGCAACCTGTCCGTGGTTGCGCAGAATGGCGACGTCGTGCCGCTTCATTGCCGAAGTGATGGCGTCTGCCAGTTCGTGAGAGCCGGGGGTCAGATAGGGCACCACGGCCACCGGGCCGATGTAATAGGGTATTTCCGGGATAACAGAATAGTCTTCGACTTGTTGTTGGCGGCAAGACAGGATTGTCGCGTAGGGCGATTGATAATGCAAAACCACATTCACATCTGAACGTTCTCGGAAAATCCCGGCGTGAAAACCAATTTCTTTCGAGGGTTGTTTCCCATTGAGAGTTTCACCGTCGGCGACTCGGCACACGGCGACCTGATCCTTGGACATCGTGGACATCCACGAGTCCGTCGTAGTAATAAGCATGCGCTCATCATCCACCCGCCGGGACAGATTGCCGCTGCTGCAAAGCACAAGGCCGTGCTCTGCAACCCGGCGGGCGGCCGCGACAAACTCTTGCACGTACGTCTCGGATATATTCTTCATAACGGTTCCTCTGCGACGTGTTTGGTGAGTTGATACTCCATCGGTTTAACGGCCGTTACGGAGCGTGACAACTCCTGACGATGAAGCCGCCTGATTTTTCTTCACGTTCCAGATCAAGTATGCCGTGCGCTCCGGCCTCCTCCAGCATCTGGCCGAAAGACCGGAAGCCGTAATAGGATTCGCTGAAGCCGGGTTTGCGACGCTTCAGCGTCTGCTTGATCATGGAACCCCATATCTTCTCCCCCTCCCCGCGTTCCTCCACCAAAGCTTCGTAGGTCTCGACAATCAGATCCCATGCCTCCTGCTTCTTATCTCCGGCCGGCTTGACGGCTTTGCCTACCGGGCCCTTTGCCGGCTTTCGGCTCGTCTCCTTGCCGCGGGTTTTCTTGCGGGGCGGATGAGGGCGAACGAGGTCGTCGTAATACATAAACTCATCGCAGTTTGCGACAAGCAAGTCCGAGGCCGAATTCTTGACGCCGACACCGATGACGATTTTGTTGTTCTCTCGCAGCTTGCTGACGAGCGGGGAGAAATCGGAGTCACCACTTATGATGACGAAGGTGTCCACGTGCTCTTTCGTATAACAAAGGTCGAGCGCGTCCACAACCATGCGAATATCGGCGGAGTTCTTGCCCGACTGGCGCACGTGCGGGATCTCGATCAGCTCGAAGGACGCTTCGTGCATCACGGATTTGAATTTTTCGTAGCGGGCCCAGTCGCAGTAAGCCTTTTTGACGATGATATTGCCCTTGAGCAGAAGCCGCTCGATCACCTTGTCAATGTCGAATTGGGCGTATTTTTCGTCGCGAACACCCAAAGCGA
>CAYZAT010000398.1:0-2139 GCA_964476475.1 uncultured Pirellulales bacterium | reverse complement strand
CGCTTTTTGGGGGAGACTTGTACTTTAAGGGAATATTTTCACAAGTGGATATTACTTAGCAGACTGTTACGACAAGTCCTTCGGGATTGATATCGTAATCAAAGAATCGCGCACGCTCGTTCACGGGTTCTGTATCCAGAATCATCTTGATTTTTTGGGCATCTTCAGGTGATTTGCAGACCATCAGCAAAAATCCGCCACCGCCGGCTCCGAGGAGTTTGGCACCGAGTACGTGCGGTTGGATTCGTGCAAACAAGGCTTCCACCTGGTCATTCGTGGAATTCGGATCCAACTGCTTATTCAACTGCCAGGCGCTATCCACCAGTTTTCCAAAGGCCTGTATGTCTTTGCGTGACATTGCATCGGCCACCTGCGGACCCAGGGCGTGAATCTGTCTCAATGTTGACAACGTTTTACGATCCCGATCCAGATAATGTCCCACAACCTGGCCAAGGATGCCTTTCGCCAATCGTGTAATGCCCGTGTAGTATAACAACGTTTGGCCGTTATTGATTTTGGGATCGAGCACATCCACCGGCAGATAGTGAATTTTCGCATCCGGAACCAGTCCCGGCTCCGCGCCGACGATCTTTGCCCCGCCTACGGCTCCTCCGATCTGATCCTGCCAACCACCTCCGGTCGTGAGCGATTGTTCCAAACGCAAGACCGCATGGAACAACTCCTTCTGCGTTAGTGTCCGGCCCATCATCCGGTGGATCACGGCGAGAATGACGGCTCCCATAATACTGGATGTTCCTAATCCACTCCCCTTGGGAATGGCCGCCAGGGTAGTTAACTCGACCCCGCCGCCAAATTGCTCCAGCATCTGCCTGAGAGTCGAACGTTGAGGCCAGCGGGCGGTCCCCGGCGAAAATCCGGATAATGCCAGTGCCGCCTTCGCCAGAGAATACTCACCGGAGGCCTTGCGATAGTCCAATAGCTCGTCGAGAGAGGTGATTTCAATTCGAGTGCCCAAATCAATCGAGCCAATACGAATTACCGGCTCGTCGATCACTCTCAAATAAACCTGGATGGGGGGCTGGCCGTTGAGATTCACCGCCGTATCAACGACGCATCCACCATGCTCGAGTGAATACGGTGGTGTATCCGTCCACCCGCCGCCGGTATCGAATCTTGCCGGCGCCCGTCCCCAGACAATCTCATCGCTACGCAGGGCATTGCGGGGAGGGCGTATCCTATCGCCGCCGCTTGAGATAATCGACTGGCCCAACGATTGAAAAGCAAGACGACGCGCACGCTCCGCCCACTGCTTGAGCGTTACCGTCGCATCCAGCTTAAGCCCGATGGAATCCAACCACCGGCGCTCGGCTACGGTGAGTGTTTCGGACACCTCCACCAAGGCTCTCTTGTCTAAAACCGTTCCATCCTCCCCAAGTTGCGATAAAGCGGAACCGAGCGTATGTATGATTCGGGGGAAGATCATCGAATCCAGGCTTTTAGTCGTATCATTGTCATGCCGCCATCTTGCCTCCCTGACAATATCTGCGATCCAGACGGAGGGATGCGGTTCTTTCTTGAGAAGATATGCCAATTCACTGGCCGAAAACTGACTCGTGGGCTTGAATATTTTACGCAGAGATCTCTTGATCTCGACCGCCCGCATCATACTTCGTTTTCGATAGAATGTATCGTGATCCGCGAGTGAGGCGATCTCCGCTGAGCTGTACCGATCGGCTTCCAGCCAGGCCATATACTGTTCCCGATCGGCTTTATCCGCGTTGAACATCCAAAGCCAATCACGGTATTGTGAGTGTTTCTTGACAGCCGGATGTACACGCGCATTCCATAAGCTCCGTTTTTCGGGCTCACTCTGAGTGTCCCAAACATCCTCGGGTTGTGCTCCCACGATTTCAAGCCATTGGAGGATGGGTAATTTGCAAAACGTCGCATCCTGCTCGATGGATGTGTTGAACGTATCGTTGACGTCGTAGCAGCGAACGAACCAGATGTTCTCGTCCTTGCGATCATGACCCTGAATGACATCAAGGCACATTTGCGCCGGTAAAGACAATGGGCTATCCACATCCACACCGACTACGATGTTTTCGCCGCCGAGCATCAGTTTTGAATGGATGCTACATCCTTCAACCCAGGCGTTCGTGCCCATCACCTGTCCAC
>CAYZAT010000397.1:0-2140 GCA_964476475.1 uncultured Pirellulales bacterium | reverse complement strand
ATACAATACAATGAAAGCGGTGAGGGCATCCGTGGAACCGTCAATGCTTCGGCTCGCTTCGATACCTCTCATACACCCAATTTCCCGGGTGAATGGGGTCACCTGTGTATGACGTACGATGGCACTGCCGTCATTCTGTATAGAGACGGAGAGGAAGCCGGTCGAATCGACGCGACAGGCGAACTGCAACAGAATGATCTGTCGCTCTCAATCGGCGGACGTATCGATTCAACTCAGAACTTTGCGGGGATTATTGACGATGTGAAACTCTACAGCCACGCGTTAACGATAGAAGAGATTCAGGAGGCCATGGAAGGTGAAGGCTTTCCGTATGCCTTCGGTCCCGAGCCGGCCGACGGCGCTTTCGTTGAGGATACGTGGGTGACGATCAGTTGGTCGCCGGGGGATTTTTCGGTCTCCCACGATGTGTATTTGGGTGAGAATTTTGACGATGTGAGCAATGCGACGCTGGAGAGCGAGTTATTCAGAAGCAATCAAGCCACAACGTTTTATATCGCCGGTTTCCCCGGTTATGCTTATCCGGAGGGATTGGTTCCCGGTACAACGTATTACTGGCGTATCGACGAAGTCAATGACGCCGATCCGAACAGCCCCTGGAAGGGTGACGTCTGGAGCTTCACGATCCCTCCCAAGAAGGCGTATCATCCCAATCCCGCCAATGGGGCCGAGTCCGTCGATCTGGAGCCCACGTTGAGCTGGACGCCCGGTTTCGGCGCGAAACTGCACACGGTTTACTTCGGAGAAAGTTTCGCCGAAGTCGATAGTGCAACCGTCGGCGCCCCCATAGGGAAAACAGGCTACTCCCCCGGCCTGCTGAAAATGGCCAAAACGTATTTCTGGCGCGTCGATGAATTCGATGGCGTCGGGACATACAAAGGCGATATCTGGAATTTCACGACACTCGGCGCCGCCAGCGATCCCAATCCGGCCGACGGCGCTGAGGACGTCAGTCAATCGCAGGTTCTAACGTGGACCGCGGGAGGCGTCGCCGCCTCGCATGATGTGTTTTTCGGCACCGATGCCGGCGCCGTGGCCAACGCCACGAAGGCCTCATCGGAATATAAGGAAAGTAAGGCCCTCGGCGCCGAAAGCTACGATCCCGGCATACTTGCGTTGAATACAACCTATTATTGGCGAATTGATGAAGTCAATGATCCCAATCCCGACAGTCCGTGGATCGGTAAGGTATGGAGCTTCACAACGGGCAATTTCCTGGTTGTGGAAGATTTTGAAGGTTATACCGACAATGACGTGGACGGTGAAGCCATTTGGCAACACTGGATCGACGGCTTTGGCGTTCCGGATAATGGCGCGCAGGTGGGTTATTTAATGCCCCCGTATGCCGAGCAAACGATCGTCCATGGCGGATTGCAGTCCATGCCGCTGCTTTATACCAACGAAGCCGGTGTAACAAATTCACAGGCGACGCTAACGTTGACGGCTCCGCGTGATTGGACTCAAGAGAATGTTGGAGAGCTGTCATTATGGTTCCAGGGAACCTCGGACAATGCGGCCGAACCGTTGTACGTGGCGATCTCTAATACCAGCGGTTCGCCGGCGGTTGTGGCTTATGAAGACCCGGCTGGCGCGACGATCAACGCCTGGACCGAGTGGCGTATCCCGTTGCCGTCTTTTGCCGACCAGGGGATCAACCTTGGCAACGTGGATGAGATCGCCATCGGCCTGGGCAGCAAGACCGGGGCGGCAACGGCCGGCGGCTCAGGTACGATGTACATTGACGATATCCGTTTGTATCGGCCGTAACCGCTAATCTAACGGCGCATCAAATGTCGTATCCATTCGGGGCCTATATCGACCCGTTCGATATAGGCCCTGTTTCTATAGAGAAAATTATCATTGTGAGGATTCCAGAATTACGATTTTAACTTTGACCTTTTCTCCCGTATGCATATGATCGTGCCATGATTTCGACGGTGATATTTGATTTGGACGGTTTATTGGCAGATACGGAAAAGCTCCATCGCGGGGCTTATAAGAAGGTCTTCTCCGATCTGAATTTCGAGTTGTCGGATGAGGAATACGAAGACCACTGGATTCGCTGGGGCAAAGGAATCGATGCATTCGTGGAAAAGAAGAATCTGGATATGGAGCCGCAGCT
>CAYZAT010000396.1:0-2147 GCA_964476475.1 uncultured Pirellulales bacterium | reverse complement strand
TGTGTGCCAACCGCCTGAAGCAATATGATCAGGCCATTTCAATTCCGACGAACAGTTGGATTATCTGGCATACATTCTTGAGACTTATCCCAATCTTCACGTCGATCTCGCGGCCCGATTCCAGCAATTCCCCAAAATGGACAGAGAGAAACTTCGGGCCTTCATGATCAAGTACGCCGACCGAATCCTCTATGGAACCGACATCGGCGGCCAGCCCAAACCCGGACAGTACCAGAACGTCGCAGAGCAATATCACCGGACTTTCCAGCTATTGGAAACGGATCAAATGATCCGGGGAGGATTCTTCGGAGCCACGGAAACGAAAGGCCTGGCTCTTCCCGAAGATGTCTTAAAGAAAATCTACTACCTGAATGCGATCCGGCTGTATCCAAGAGTCAAACCTGTCCTAATTCAAATCGGCTATTCCATCGAATGATTTTCTATTTCTTATCAGCCAGATTGATGCAGAGCAATTCCTGGTCATTTCTGACGTAAATGTTTTTGTAGGCAAAAGCCGGATGGGACCAGCACACTCCGCCGCGTCGGTTCAGTTGTCCCTCGGTTGGCTCGATAATCGTGGTCCGACTGATCTCGTGGAATCCTTTCGGTGATAGCTTACTGACAATCAGCTCCCCGCGCTCGTTGAACATCCATATCTTATCTTCATGACGGACCATATGAATGTTGGACCAACGAGCTTCAGGTACGGCGTCGAGATTCTCCCAGATGCGGTCACCGGTCTTCAAATCCAGGCAGCGAAGCTCCCCGTAACTATCCACGCCGTAAATATAATCGCCCTGAAGAACTGGTGTGGAGATACAGCAATGGAGGCTGTCCGTATCTCTCTCACTGGGGCCTTTACGCCGCCAGACTTTCTCAACGGCGAGTTTATCGGGATGGATCTTCAATAACAGCGAGCCGTCGTAAAAGCTGCTGACGAAAAGATAGCCGTTGTGGAATACGGGCGTTGCAATACCGATCACCATTCGCGATACAGTAAATGGATGTTGCCAGTAGAGCTTTCCGGTCAAAGGATCAAGCCCGGCCACGCTATCACCCGTCCAGCAGACGAGTATACGCTTGTCTGCCTGTTCGATGATAATCGGCGCCGAGTATGAAGCCTTATCATCCAGAGCACGCCACTTTTCTTCACCCGTGACTTTGTCGAACGCGACCAAACAGGCGCCATCCTTGCCGCCGATGTGTACGATGACCAACTCATCCTCCACGAGCGGCGAGGCGGCGATGCCCCAAACAGGCATTTTGATGCCGTACTCGGTTCTGAGGTCCTTGCTCCAGAGAACATCTCCTGTAGCCGCATCGAAACAGAATAGATTTCCTGCGGTTCCGAGTGAATAAGCACGTCCGTCATCGATGCTCACGGACGCGCGAGGTCCATCCGGATAACCGATCTTTACGTATTTACATTCATAGGAATAAGACCAAATCTGATGCCCTTTCAGAGCATCAAAACAATGGACTCGTTCGACTTGTTTGGGTGATGTCAAACGATCCGTAAGATAGACCCGGCCTTTGGCGACGGTTGGCCCGCTATAACCATTTGCAATCTCGGCGCGCCAAAGAACGGGCAATGGCCGACCTTCGAACGTTTGCACGATCCCATCTTCCCGCCAGACGCCATCCCGGCCGGGACCTCGCCACTGGGGCCATTCTCCAGCAAAAGCCTGGATTTGAAGTAAAAGCCCGATGATAATGACGAATCTTGATTTTTCTCTCACGGCCATACACTCCTTATTTTAGGATTTAGAATTTAGTGCTTAGAGTTTCCGGCCGGAGGCCGGGTAATTGGCTTTGTTTTTTTACTGCCTTAACTCAATAGAATTTACATGAACCATTGTTATCACTAACGTATTACCAGTTTACTACTCCGACAAATTGGCTTTGTTCTTTCAATTCGGCCCTTTCATTTCGAGTATCCGGCCACAGCCGGCCAATTGGCTTTGCTTTTTCAAACGGGCTGGTGAAGGGGGGGAAATTCGCAGTCCGCCAAATGGAGTAGATTGGGTTTGTTTTTTCAAAACGGACCGATGATATATTTTTTAGCCTGCCCTGAGCGTAGTCGAATGGGATATACAACATACGATACACGAATTTTTGACTAATTATTGTAGCTTTTTGTGAATTTG
>CAYZAT010000395.1:0-2190 GCA_964476475.1 uncultured Pirellulales bacterium | reverse complement strand
GTAAAGGGAATGGATATTCTCATTTAACGTTGAGGCTCTTCTTGGGCCATAACAAGGAGGGTACCAAAAAAAGAAAAGACCGATGATGGGAATCATCAGCCTTTACTTTTCTCTTTCATTGCCCCGTCACTCCGACGCCCAGTAAGAGTCCTCAATCCTTTGAGGCTATGTCAAATCTTCATCCTGAAGAAGTTTATTCAAAAGCGATTCCAACACCGATTTCCGCGTTTTCAAGCAAGGAGGTGCGATCGACTCTGACGATGCGACCGGCCTTAATGCGGGCAAATTGCCCCTTTTCCCTGGCCAGCGTTTCCGTTCGAGGAAAATTGACCTCGACCAGGCGGCCCGTGCGGACAGGCGCCGTAATCGGAAGGACAATAAAAACGCCTGTCTTGCTGATGTTGCAGCTCCGGCCAATGACGAACCGGTTTGCTTCGGGTATCCAAACACTCACCGGCCAGGAAACACTGCTCCGGCTGTCTTTACGTTGTTCAATCATAGCCTGCATCGTTCATCGACTCCTTAAAAAACATTCCATCAACCAAGGATCTTATCGGCTATGTTAACATGGATAGATTAGAAGAAATGGAGAAGATATTTGGTTTTATAAAAATAGTCACCGGGTGTCTTTATTGAACGGTGCTGCCGTACATATTATCGGGTCTGGCTTTATGAAAATTGTCTTTCAAAAAGCATGGAAAGGAAATTCAGCATTTAGAAATAAGCTTGAATCACCAGGGTACGATATACAAAATAACGATGTGATTGTCCTTTGATAGGGCTGAAGGGAACGCTTACGAACTCATGGACAGAAGGCATTAATGCGCAAATCAGTAGCTTATCTTATTTTAACTGTTATCACAGGATGTCTGGTTATTGCGGTATTCGTCCGTGACACACCCGATCTTAGCGCAGAGAGTCTGTTGGAATGTTATGAGCAGAGCCGCACATACGGCAACTTAACGATACAATATCCCGAAAATGAAACGCTTTTCCCGCCCGAGATCCCGGCTCCGACATTTCGCTGGATGGATGAAGGTTCCAGCGTGGATGTCTGGCTCGTGAGTATCGCATTCCCGGATAACGAAGAGCGCATAAATATCATCACCCGCGAACCGAAATGGACTCCCGAATCGAAACAATGGGAAGAGATAAAGAAACGATCCTTGGAGAAGGATGCCGAGGTCTTGATCTTAGGCGTTAATCAAGGGATATCAACAAAAATTTGCTCGGCGGACCACGTTGCCATCCGGACCTCAAAAGACCCGGTGGAAGCCCCCTTATTCTATCGGGAAGTGAACCTGCCGTTTATTGACGCCGTCAAGGATCCCTCAAAAATCCGCTGGCGCTTCGGCGCGATCTCGTCGGCGCAACCGCCTCCCATCATCCTGCAAAACCTGCCCGTTTGCGGCAACTGTCACTCGTTCAGCCGTGAGGGAAAGATCCTGGCGATGGATGTCGATTACGCCAACAGCAAAGGATCATACGTCATGACACGCATCGCCGAAGAAATGGTCCTGGCCACCAGCGATATCATCACGTGGAACGACTACAAGCAAGAGGACGAGGAACAAACCTTCGGCTTGCTCTCGCAGGTCTCCCCGGACGGCCGGTACGTCGTCAGCACCGTCAAGGATAAGTCCGTCTTTGTTCCCATGCCGCCGCTGGCGTTCTCTCAACTCTTTTTTCCCATCAGAGGGATCTTATGTATATACGACCGGCAAACACGCACGTTTGAATCCTTACCGGGAGCCGACGATCCGCACTACGTTCAGAGCAATCCGGCCTGGAGCCCGGACGGCAAGACGATCGTTTTCGCCCGGGCCAAAGCCTACGATCTCGAAGATACCAAAGGCAAGGGCAAGGTGCTTTTAACCCGCGAGGAGTGCAAGGAATTTACCGAGGACGGCAAGCCGTTTTTATTCGATTTGTACAGGATTCGTTTCAACGACGGCAAAGGCGGCACGCCCGAGCCGATTGAAGGCGCGTCCAACAACGGGATGAGCAACTATTTCGCAAAATATTCGCCCGACGGTAAATGGATCGTCTTCTGTAAAGCGAAAAGCTACATGCTGCTGCAACCCGATAGCGAGCTTTACATCATCCCGGCCGAAGGGGGGGAGGCCCGAAGACTGCGCGGCAATACGAGCCGGATGAATTCCTGGCATAGCTGGTCGCCGAACAGCAAAT
>CAYZAT010000394.1:0-2230 GCA_964476475.1 uncultured Pirellulales bacterium | reverse complement strand
GAGATATCGACCTCGATTCCGTGAAGGCCCTGAGCCGGCATCTGAAATGCCCGGTGGACCTGGACGGAAAAAACCTGCGGTCGTCGCTTGCGACGCTGCTGGATGATTATGCCTTCGAAGCGACGAAGTACATCGTGAACAAGGCCCAGAAATTTGCCGACGCCAACGGCAAGAAACTCATGGTCATCATATTCGATCCGTACCGGGTGACAAAGCAGCTTCTCGCCGGCGGCACGAGATACGACCAGGAGATAGTGGATTTTCTAAAACAAGAAGACGTCAATCACATCGACTTCAACCTGATGCACGTCGAGGATTTCAAGAGTTTCAATCTCAGCGTCAACGATTACTTCAAGCGGTACTTCATAGGCCATTACAGCCCTGCTGGAAATCATTTCTTTGCGTATTCGATCAAGGACAGAATCGTCGAGTGGCTCGATCCGAAACCGGCGCCCTACGAGGAAACCGAGCGGAAGATGATGAGGTTTGAAGGTTATCTGCAGGATTATTGAAGCGGAGATAGATTTTGGCGGCAAAAGGAGGATTTCAAATTTCAAATCTCAAATTTCAAATCTCAAATATGAGATATCGAACCGGTGGAATCGTCTGCGGCGATGCTGTTCTCAGGTCTATTCTAAAACACTCCGCGCAGCGGCTCCGAAATTTTACATTTTACATTTTAATCTTTGATTTCCTTATTTGTTCTGCCTCGGCGGGCGCTCCCTATCCGCCCAGCCCGGTTATCGAGAAAATCGCCTGGGCGCCGGCCGATACCATTGTTCGCCGGGCGGCAGGCAGCGACAACCTTCCCGTCACGTGGGCCGATGACGATGCGCTGTATATCACGTGGGGAGACGGCTGGGGCTTCAAGCCCAAAGTGCCGAAGAAACTTAGCATGGGATTCGCGCGAATCGTCGGAGGGCCGGACAATTTCAAGGGCATAAATGTTCGATCTGCCGCAGAGCAATTAGGCGGTGGGCGCTCCGGCAAAAAGGGATGGGGCCTGATCTCAGTCGATGGTGTGCTGTACCTGTGGATGGGGCACGCCGATAGAAAAGGCGGGCAGGCCCAATTAGCATGGTCCCGCGATCACGCAAAGACGTGGACCTTCGCCGACTGGAAGTTCCCGCAGTTCGGCCTGATGGGTTTCGTCAACTTCGGCAAGGATAACAAGTGGGCCCGTGACGACTATGTGTATTCTTACTCACATAATGGCCCGTTAGCCGATACTCCGGCCGATCATTTTGTTCTCATGCGAATTCCCAAGAACCGAATCACCGAGCGAAGGGCATGGGAGTTTTTCGAGCGAATAGACAAAGACGGCAAGCCGGTCTGGACCGACGAAGTCAAACGGCGGGGCGCGGTCTTCCGGCACAAGGACGGATGTCTTCGATCGGCCATGACCTATTGCGCGCCGCTGCGCCGTTACCTCTGGTGGCAGCACGTCCCGGCGCCAAGGGGCAGCCGCGACCGCGGCGATACGCGATTCGAAGGCGGCTTCGGCGTGTACGATGCGCCGGAACCGTGGGGTCCCTGGACAACCGCCTTTTACACTGAGAAATGGGACGTCGGTCCCGGCGAGCACGGCGACTTCCCCGCCAAGTGGATGAGCAAAGACGGACGCGAACTCTACCTCGTTTTTTCCGGCGAAGACAGCTTCAGCGTACGAAAGGCAACGCTGAGACTGGACGCAGGTAAATCCGAAGTACGAAATTCGAAATCCGAAACAAATCCAAAATCCAAATAAGGGAAATTCAAAACTTCGTACGGTATGCCCTGGAGACGTCTGTTTTGAACATTTGATATTGTTTCGGATTTCGATATTCGAATTTCGAGTTTAAGATAGTTGAGAAATTAATCAGGAGAACAAGGATGAAACGGATAGTTTTGATGATTGCGATTCTTGCCGTATTGTTGCCAACCTGTTATGCGACGGCGGAAAAACCGCGAATAGTTGTAATGACCGACATAGGCGGCGACCCGGACGACCGGCAGTCGATGGTGCGATTCATGCTCTACACCTGCGACTTCGACGTCGAAGGGTTCTGTACGGGTTTCGGCCATGGACACTACAAAACCACCCGGCCCGAACTGATCAAAGAGATTGTCGATGCTTACGGCAAGGTCCTGCCCAACCTGCGCAAACACCGGTCCGACTACCCATCCCATGGAAGTCTCGTAAAACTCATCAAGGACGGCCACAACGGCGATCCGCACAAGGTCGGGCCAG
>CAYZAT010000393.1:0-2259 GCA_964476475.1 uncultured Pirellulales bacterium | reverse complement strand
TTCTTTGTATCTCTGGAAAACGGGAACTATCCATACCACTATTGTACCAGAGAAGCTTATTTGAGCAAATAAAACCTCCCCCGGATTCGATTTACCCATCATTCGGAGTGCAAAAAGCTCTTTTCTGATTGACTTTAAAGAAAAAACTTGTCAGTATGCGGATTGTGGCTCGTTACCAAAAAGAGTAATGAATAATGAATATTATCGCAATAGATATCGGTAACACAAATATCGCCATCGGGCTTTTCCTCGAAGGCAAGGAAGAGTTCATTGAATCCTTCCCCGGGCCGCCGGGGGCGGAATGGACGAACGGCCTGGAATCCGCCTGGGAAAAAATACCCCTCGTCGAGGGCTCGAAAGAGAACAAACGCGACGGCGTCATCGTCGCCAGCAGCGTAAAACCCGCCTGGACCGAAGAAATCCAACGGATTGCAAAAGATCGTCTCGACGAAGAGATTCTTGTTATCGGCAAGGACATCCCCCTGCCGATGAGCGTTTGGGTGGATGAGCCGGAGAAGGTCGGGACCGACCGAATCGTCTCGGCAGCAGCCGCCTACGCCGTCGTCAAGGACGCGGTCGTCGTCGCTGATTTTGGGACCGCTGTGACTATCGACCTGGTCGATCACAATGGCGTCTTCCTCGGCGGAGTGATCTGTCCCGGCTTCGAGATCAGCGCCAAGGCCCTCAGAGACAACACCGCCCAACTGCCGAACATCAAAGTGACCAAACCCGATGCCCCGTATGGCAAGAATACGATCGATGCGATTAACTGCGGACTCTATTTCTCCATCGTCGGCGCCCTCCAGGAAATCATCCGGCGTTATGCCGAAGAGCTCGGTCGATGGCCGCAAACGATTATCACCGGCTCGGGCGCCAAAACGATACAGACCGATTGCGACTTCATCGACAACTTCGTGCCCAACCTGGTCGTCAAAGGCATTGTCCTGGCCTATCAGAAACACATCGAAGCCAAAATCGTGTAGCCGATGCTCAGACGGAGGATGTTGTGGATTGTTTTGCGGCAGTCATGACGGGCAGGGGCACCGGTGCGATAGCCACCATTCAGATCCTCGGCGATTCTGCCAAAGACATCTTAGCGAAAGTATTTAAACCGGCGGGGGCAAAAATCCAAAGATGCAAGACCGGCCAGATTCTCCTCGGAGACATTATCGACAACGATAAAACCATCGACCAGGTCGCTATCGGCTGTGAGGCTCCCGGTCTTTTCGCCATCCATTGTCACGGCAATCCGCTTATCGTTGAAATGATTATGCAGAGACTCAAGAATAGCGGAGCCACATTGCTGACGGCGGAGCAATTACGAACTAAAATTCTATCGGCGCAAGAACCGAAAAATACGATAGTCGTCGAAGCCAAACTGGCCCAACTCAAAGCCAAGACCCTCCTGGGAACCAAAATCATCGCCAATCAAATCGGCGCCGGCCTGAGCAAGACGGCAATCGATTGGCTCGAAAACGAAACTTCGCTGGATGACATCAAAACCGAAGCCGACCGGATTCTGCAGGCCTCTCAAACCGCGCAGCTTATCATCTACGGTTGTACGGCCGTCCTGACCGGGCCGCCGAACAGCGGCAAGAGCACCCTCCTGAACTGCCTGGCCGGCCGGCAAAAAGCCATCGTCACCGATATCAAGGGCACAACCCGAGACTGGATCGAAGCCACGTGCCAGATCGACTCCTTATCCTTAACGTTGATCGATACCGCCGGCCTGGAAGATGAATCGGACACTCCGCTGGATATGATCGATGAAGCTGCTCAGAGAAAAACCACTGAAATCATACAACAAGCGGACCTCGTCCTACTCGTTCTGGACAACAGCCGGCCCAAAGAAGAATTTGACGCTCAGATCATCGAAAGAGCATCTAACAAGACCATCATTACGATCCTGAATAAATTCGACTTACCCTCCAGATTCGATACAACCCGCCTACCTAAGACATTATCAAATGCGGTGAAAATCAGCGCCAAAAATAACACCGGAATCGAAAACTTGAAACAAAAGATTCAGCAAATATCCGGTGTTGCCAACATTGATCCATACCAACCAATCTGCTTTACCGCCCGACAGGAGAATTTGCTCGAACAACTCAAAAACACCCAATCGAAACAACAAACGGTCTCAATGATAGAGGAATTGTTAAAAGGCCAAGTACAAACAAGCTAATCGAAAATACAGCGAACCAAGGTTCTATATGATCTTCTCATGATATGACCTTAAGAGCCAAGTGTTCTTCCATA
>CAYZAT010000392.1:0-2323 GCA_964476475.1 uncultured Pirellulales bacterium | reverse complement strand
CCCGAAGCGGTTTCGCCTGGTTTCATTCATGACCGATGGCTATATCGGCAATGAGACGGAAATCCTCGCCGCGGTGCACGAGCGTCTCGGCGCCAGTCGAATCTTCAGCTTCGGCGTGGGCACCTCCGTCAATCGTTACCTGCTCGACCGGATGGCCAAGCTCGGAAAGGGCGCTGTGGCATATATTGGCCTGGAGGACCACGCGGCCGAGGTGGTCGATCTGTTCTACGAGCGCATCAGCCACCCGGCTCTTGCAGATGTGACGGTCGATTGGGGCGATATGGACGTGACGGATGTATTCCCCTCCCGCGTCCCTGATCTCTTCGTCGGCCGGCCCGTGATTCTGACCGGTCGATTCACCGGCCGGGGCAATACGACCATTCGCGTCACAGGCAGTATCGGCGACCTGACTCAGGACATCGCGATCCCGGTCAATCTGAGCGATTCCGCCTCCACGCATCAGGGTATCGCCTGTGTCTGGGCGCGCAAACAAATCGAGACATTAGCCACTCAGGCCATGTACGATACCGACTCGGATTTACCCGGCGAGATTAAGCTGGTCGCTCTCGAATACGGCCTGATGAGCGCCTATACGGCCTTCATCGCCGTCGATTCGTCCAGAAAGACAACCGGCGACCACGGCGTCACCGTCGCCGTCCCGGTCCCCGTCCCCGACGGCGTACGATACGATACGACCGTCCAGAACTGAAATAAAATTGGAATATTGGAATGTTGGAACATTGGATCACTATCCAGCATTCCATTATTCCGGCATTCCAGTACTTCAGTATTCCAGTCTTCTAACATTCCTTCATACCCGTTCTACGGGGGGGGAAAATACGTTGTTTGTTCCCGTTCATTGTGGTAACTTTACACGAAAGAAGCCGTGCGCAGAGAGTATATCCGGCAAAAAGTTCACATTCATACGGAGATTCTTAAAAAAAGTTGTGAAATTATGGCTCGTCGTGCGTTATTACCCTTGAACGTCGAAAAACAGGTAATATCTAACTTTGAAAGGAGAAATGATGGTCAAGTCAAGAAGCTTCAAGCTCGCAGTGATTGTCGCCGTGGTGGTCCTCTCGACCGGCGGGGGCGTATGGGCACAAAGATCGGCGAGGCAGGGCGCTGTCGGACTGATGGGATCGATCCCCTCCGAGAGCCTGTTTTGCGTACGGATCAATAAGATCGACGATAGTTTGGGAGCCGTCAATGCGTATTTGGAGGGTATTGCGCCCGAATCTTTCGACGCCCAAGCGATGGTGTACTCCAAATTGGGCGGATTGCTCGGCGACGAGAAGTTGCGAGGCGTCAACCGGGATGGGAATTTCGCCTTTTTCGCCGTGACTGTTCCAGGTGAGTCGGGAGGGCAAAATCCGATGGCGAACCTGTTTATGGGGGCCCTGCTGCCGGTCAGAAACTACGACAACTTCATTACCCGCAATCCCAATTGCGGTGAAGCTGACGACCAGGGCGTCTCGACCATTACCGTGGACGGCCGGCCCCAGGGACTGGCCACACGGTTCCGTCGTTTTGCTTTGCTGTGCCCGCCCCATCTCCGCGGAAAACTGCCCCAGGTCAAGAAAATGCTGGCCCAGCGAAAGAGCAGTCTCGCTAACAGCCTCAACGACGACGAAAAGAAAATCGCGACAAGCTCGTCGGTGTGGGTGTATTTGAACGTCAAGCAAGGCGCCCCGCTCATCCAGCCGATGCTCTTCGGAAAGCTCGAGCAAATCAAAGGCGAACTGCAGAAGGCCCAGGCAAGCGGCGAAGCCCCGATGATGATCGATCCTTCCGGCGTTATTAGTTTCTACAGTGGAATGTTCAAGATGCTCCTGGAGGGAACGGACCGTATTGCTATCGCACTGTCACCCAGTTCCGAATCGTGCAACCTTGCCTTTTCTCTGAAACCCCTGCCCGGAACGGAGATGGCGGACATCGTCGGCCAGGAATTAGGTGGGAACTTCGATCCTATGCTGGGCTATCTCGACGACGGTGCGATGATGAATGTCGCCGGTAAGGTCGATCGCAAGAGTTTAATCACCGTTTATATGAATTTTCTGGACCTGTTCGGAAAAATGATACCCGACGGCATACCCGAGAACGATCTACAAGCATTGAAAGAGCTGACGACGGAAACCATCAATGCGATAGGCGATTCACTGGCCATAACGGCCAAAGTCGATAGCAAAGGACCTTTCCGTGCAAAGTATATCATTGAGGTTAAGGATAAAGAAGCGTTCGAACAAGCGGTTGACAAATCTCTGAAAATGATGGAAGAGGGCGTCTTTAACAAGCTCTATAAAGGTTTCGGAATTGAATTGGA
>CAYZAT010000391.1:0-2334 GCA_964476475.1 uncultured Pirellulales bacterium | reverse complement strand
TACAAGTTCGACGAGGCGGACGGCTATGACGTCTGGCTCTGGCCGGACCATGCGTCCTTTCCTTCGGGCCATAGCGCCGTGCAGATTCGTCAACTGTACGGCTTAATGATCCAGAGCATGTTCATGCAGCGCTTTCGCGAAATGAACAAGCGAACGTACGGACTGGTGAGAAGCTCCAACGGTGCCGCCAGTTCCCTCGGCTTTGTCATCTACAGCGATTATTACGGCCACGAAGGTTATGTCACCGCCTTAGTGAATTGTTCGCTGGCCGGCGTGCTCTGGACGCCGGAGATTCGCAGCGCGCGGTCGGACGAGGAATGGGTCCGGCGATTTCAATCGGTTTGCTTTTCGCCGATGGTTCAGCTCAACGCCTGGTCCTCAGGAACAAAACCGTGGAGTTTCCCGAAAGTGACGAACCTTGTCCGCGATGCAATCAAACTGCGGATGCGTCTCCTCCCCTACATCTACACGGCCTTTTACGACTACAATCAAAAAGGCATCCCACCGTTTCGGGCGATGGTGCTGGAGGCGGGATTCGATTCGGCGGAAAAAATCGTCGCGGGCAAGCTGGACGGGGAGACAAATCCCTACGCCGAGACCACGCGCCTGGAAACGACCGATCAGTACATGATGGGACCGTCGATACTGGTCGCGCCAGTCTTTACTGGGCAAAGAAATCGCAAAGTCGTCCTTCCGAAAGGAAAGTGGTACGACTTTTATACCGGCAAATTCGTTGGCAACGGCAAGACGATTACGATCCCAACAAAACTCGAACAAATCCCCCTGTTCGTCAAAGACGGCGGTATTATCCCCATGATGCCCCCGGTGAGTAATATCGCCAACGCCAAAGGAACGATCGACCTGGAGGTCCGTCATTACGGCCAAAAGGAGAATACCTATTGGCTGTATGACGACGACGGCCAGACATTCGATTATGAAAAAGGCGTTTTCTCAATCACTGAACTTCGCGTCCAAAGAAAAAACGGAAAGCTAACCGGCAGCTCATCGATTTCGGGGAACAAATGGCCGTCCCGATATGGAAAAATAGCCTGGAAGTTTATGAGTCAATAGGCAAATCCCAAGCACGAATCTCGAAATCCTAAACAATATCAAAAACCAAATAACCATATGATCAAAACAACCGCATGGGCAAAATTTGCCCACCCTACGCAGTAATGTTTCGGATTTCCGGGACAACACCGGGCAACAGTCATCCGGAAAAGACACCGGAGTTGTCATGCTTAGGATTTCGGATTTGAATTGTCGAGTTGTTCGCAAGTTTTTTGCCAGACTTGCTCGAAGGTGATAGCTTCGATGCTGTGGTGGGGATCGGTGCTTTTGATTTGAGTGCCCCGGCTGTAGGGATCGTTGGCGACCATGCATTCGGTCCGGCCGTACGGGGCGATTCTGGCCGGGTTGGACCAACTGTACATCATGACAAGCGGCGTGCCTAAGGCCGAAGCGATATGGCCCGGGCCGGTATCGTTGCTGACCACTAACCGGGCCGTTCGCAGCAAAGCAATCAGTTCTTTGAGCGACGTCTGTCCGGCCAGACTTGTGATTGGGACCTTGGCCTTCTCTCTCAAGCTCTCGACGATATCCGATTCGGCAGCCGTGCCGGAGGCGATGATTGGTAAACCGTATTCGGCGGCAATTTTTTCGGCCAAAATCGCAAACCGCTCGGTGGGCCAGCATTTGTCCCTCTGCGCCGAGCCGGGAATGAAAACGACATAATCATTCCCGTCGATTCCTTGACCCGCTAATAGCTTCGAGATCGAATCGGCGGCATTGGTATCTTCCGGAATAATAAATTCTACGCTAACGTCGGCGGCCCCGGCGGTTTGGATCATCTTCAGATAGAAATCGACCATGTGAATGGACTCGGCGTCCTGGAGGACTTTGTCGGTATAGAAAATAGAGGCTAACTCACGGGCATTGGCCGGCCCAAAGCGTTTCCTGCCGCCGGATAGCCACCCCAACGAAGCCGTTCTGAAAAGGCCCTGGAAATCGAATACCGCGTCAAACGGCTTGCCACGCAGTTGCCGGATGAGCGAGACAAGGGCGCCGAAGGCAGCGGGATGATACCAGGCCTTGCCGAGGAATTTGCGATCGAAGGGAATGATCTCGGTCAGATGCGGATGATTCTCAAGCAGCGGCGCGAATTCCGGACGCACGAGCCAGCTAATCTTCGCCTCGGGGAAGCTTTTGTGCAAGGCCGTTAAGGCCGGGAGAGCCAGAGCGATATCGCCGAGCGAGCTGGGTTTGGTGATAAGTATATTTTTATACGTCATTGTTTCGTATGTCGTACGTTGTATATCGTATGTCGCAGCTAAC
>CAYZAT010000390.1:0-2359 GCA_964476475.1 uncultured Pirellulales bacterium | reverse complement strand
TATGCAGCTTGCCGATCCGTCCGTTGACGACCAGCTCGCAGGCCCGATGAAAGCCGCTTCCTGAGCGTTGTTGCGAGCCTGTTTGCAAAATACGGCCATAACGTTTGACCTCGTCGGCAAGCCGGCGGCCTTCGGCGATCGTCAATGTCAGCGGCTTCTCGCAATACACGTCCTTACCCGAGCGAACCGCGGCAATCGAGGTCGGGACATGCCAATGGTCGGGCGTCGCGATGGAAACCGCGTCGATATCATCCCGCGCGATCAGGTCGCGAAAGTCGTTGTAGCTCGATCCCTTGCCGAGGCCAACCGACGCCCGTGCTTTCTCCCGATGGGCGGCATCGACGTCGCATACGGCGACCACCTCGCAGCTTGGCTGCGCATTGAATCCCCTCATATTGCTCGAACCCTGGCCTCCGACGCCGATACAGCCGACGGTGATGCGATTGCTCGGCGCATCGGCGCCGAAGACGGATGAAGGGACAATCAACGGCCACGCCCGTGCTGCCCCGGCCACTGTCGCCGAGCGCGTTAAAAATTCTCTCCGGCTGATGGTTCTCACGTTGCTGATGCGCCTGTCATTCATGAAGTCTTCCTTTCGTTATTTATTGAGTCCACATTTCGCCATTCCGACCGAAGTGATGCGCAGCATCACGTAGCGGAGACAGTCTATGTCAAGACCTAAATAAAAAATTTACGTCGACGTTTTTAACATGGGACTCTTCAACAGGTATCTCCGTTGGCTGTTCATAAAAATAGCCTCGTCATACATATCTCCCGATTGCTTCATCGCTAAAAGAATTTTAAGCCAACGATGAGCCAACGCGCGCAACGCCGCATGATGCTTATGGCCGGAATGACGTTGTTTCTCATAGAAGCCCTGAGCCCAATCGCATTGGTGACGCGATTGATCGGCAAACAACTGAAGCGTTCGGCGGGCGAATTTCCAACAGCCCCAACGAAAATGGACCATCCGAAATTGGCCGCTGGCTTTCGTCACCGGGGCGGTCCCCATCAGGGCCCGCGCTTCGCCCACCGAACAGAAGCGTTTCGGATCACGACCCAAACAAGCCAAAAGCGCCGGGGCCAAGACGTTACCCGCACCCGGTAGGGAACGAACCCAGTTCGATTCCGGAAGGCGATCCAGATGATCGTTAATCTGCTTGTCCCGTTCGGCAATTTCGGCATTCAGCATCTTGAGGCTACGCGCCAGGTAGTCAATTAAGGTTTTCTTCGCGTCCTGCAAGTGCTCGGCCACCGGTAAGACCGGTTGCTTCAACAGGCCCACCATCCCGTCGACCCGGCGGGGGAAGGAGTAATGATGGCGGCTCAGCCAGGTGCGCAAACGACGCTCACTCAGCGTCTGCATCTGCTTTTGGCTCGGATACTGCCGGAGAAAGTCCAATGCAATGTCACTGTCCAGATGGCCGAAAAGCCCCAGGAACGCCGGATAATAACATTTCAAGATCGCCCCGAGCTCATTGACTTTGGCCGTGCGTTCTTCGACCAGACGCAATCGGTCCTGGCAAAGAAGACGCAAGTGAATAATTTCCGGAGCGTCCGGCCGCAACGGTTTGTTGTCCTGATGAAAGGTCACCAAAAACATCGCCAGGACTTTGCGATCTATCGTGTCGGTTTTGACCCCGTTGGCGGACAAGGCCTCTCGAAAGCGTTCCACGGTTTTGGGGTTCAGCGGATACACGAGGTAGCCGCGATCCAGCAACGCTTGGACCCAGGCCCCGTGGGCGGTCTCAAGGGCTACACCGATCTCCGAGGTCGGGGCATGCGTTTCCAACTGGGCGAACAAGTCGGCCATGCCTTTCACATTGGGCTTGACCTTGCCTTCCGCCAGGACCTTGCCCTCAGCGGTACGCAGATGGAAATCCAAAAACTTTTCACTCCAATCAATCCCTGCGAATAACATCGTCATACCTCCTTTCTCCTAACCCGTTGGTCTCGCCGGGCCGGACGGCCATGGCAGCCTCATAGAAGCTCTCGAAGAGCGTCGGTCTATTGTCCCTATCAGCCGTCGGAAGGGGTACGGGGTGGTCGGTCTCCGCTAAGCCTTCGAAAGGCTGAAATCTGTGGACCTGACCCCGCATCCGGCGAGATCAATATTTAACAATTTCACACGATTTAACAGAAAGAAAAAGTATCAAAAAGAAAGAGCATTACTACTACTATTTTTATGCTTATTTGCTACAGCATAAGCTATGAGAAATCCGGTTCCGAACAGATACAATTCCCGCGCAAAAACCAGATGTCTCGATCCGCCAGAGGCGGACTCGACATGACAAACGCGTCACGTGTCATTTCGGCCGAAGCGGAGTGGAATCATGCCGCCGGTGCGGGATTTGTAGTG
>CAYZAT010000389.1:0-2441 GCA_964476475.1 uncultured Pirellulales bacterium | reverse complement strand
TACAAGAGGTTCGCATCCCGGATCACCCAGACAACGAATTGGCCCCGGGTGAGTATGTCGTCTTCAACGAGAGTGACTTCAACCCGACGCCGGGCAACCCACTGCCGCGGCACTTTTCGCTGGACGGTGCCCATGGTGACGACGTTTGGCTTATGAAGGCCGACGGTGACGGGAGCCTTACGCACTTCGTCGGTCACGCCGAGTTCGGTGCCCAGGCCAACGGCCAGTCGTGGGGACGCTGGCCCGACCCGGCCGGCCGGCTCTATCCGATGACGCGAAATACGCTCGGCACGGCCAACAGCGGCCCGCGGCTCGGCACGGTGATCGTCAGTGAAGTGCATTACAATCCGGGGCCGGTCGCCAATGCCGACGAATTGGAGTTCGTCGAGATCTACAACCGTGGTTCGTCGGCGGTCAATCTGGCGAACTGGAAGCTCCGCAAGGGCGTCGATTTCGACATCGCTCTCATCGTGCAATCGTAGATCGAGAAGGTACGTCGTCGTTAAACCGTCGAGTTTGGGGATATCAAAGATTTTCTTGGAGGATTCAGATTTGGCATGGAGAGTCAATGTCTTGTTGAGGATTTCCTTTGAATGGACATCCAGAATCCGGATGGTTGCTTTGAGATTGGTCACGGGCGTTAGTAGGTCGTTGACGATATAGATGTTGTGGTTACCGTAGTGATAGAGTAAGTGTAGCGGCTCACAGGCTTTTCGTGCGGCGTAGAAGCCGCCGGTCGGATGGAGGTACTTATCGTAGAGTTGCCAGTACATTTTGGGCCAGGCGGCGTTGAGCATCCATTGCACGATTCCCGTCGCGATGCCCCGGTTCGCCCGGAACGCCTCGAACATCGGGCGGATGAGTTCATAATTCAGGACCTGGGCTTTCATGGCGAATGCCTCGACGCTGCGCGCTTCGCCATAACGTCGATGGATGGCTTCCTGATAGCGGTCCAGATTGTTGAACTCGTTGAGTCCGCAATGAAAGTCCCAGAATTCATCGATGGGCCAGAGATGCTCTGCCGGAATCATTTTCCTGATGCTCTGCAGGACCGGCACCGCGGCCCCGGGCGATGTTTCCGTATTGAAGCCGTAGGCGCCGCCGCGATGTGTGTCGGTGTACCAGTAAGTCGGCGGCGTGTAGGCATAGGGTCCGAGCATCTTGACGCCGGAGCTGCCGCTGATCCCACTGACAACCGTGTCCTCTCCGATGATTTGCTGTTCGCTTCCGACGCCGCCGGTCGAGTTCAGGTAGGGCCGGGTCGGATCATACTTTTGAAAGATGTCGATATATTTTCGTTCCAGCTTCGGCTTCGGTACCTTATCGCTGGCGACGGTCCAGACATAGATACTGGGGTGGTTTCTCAGCCAAAGAACCTGGTCTTGCCAGGATCGGCTGATGAGCTCAATATCTTCCTCTGTGAATATGCCGCCATACCGGCTGTCAACCGGTTTTCCGAGGTATTGTTCGTGTTCCCAATGACAGCTCCAGCCGACCATCATCAGAATACCATACCGGTCACACAAATCATATAAGGTGTGGTCCTTTCCCCAGATGCCCTCCAGGCGAATACTATTCAGATTCATATGACGTACATATTGCAACTGGGCGTCAATGGTTTCGGGTGTGTCGGCGAGCAGCAAATCGTCGGTCCACCCGCCGGCCTTGATGAGCACCTCCTTGCCGTTGACTTTGAATCCTTTGTGCCCGGCCTCATTCGTATAAGCTTCTACTTCGCGAATCCCGAATCTGACACGAGCGACATCACAGACCTCTCCGTCTGTCGTAAATTTCAAATGCAGGTCGTATAAATTCGGATCGCCCAAATGGTGCGGCCACCAGAGCTTCGGATTTTTAAGAATCAAATCCGTGAATTCGACGGTTTCCCGGCTCTGTGGTTCGATCTGGATGCTTCTGTCGAATTGTATCGATTCGATCTTTCCTTCGAGGACGCCGGATATAGCGCGGCCTGTATGATTGGCAAGTTCCGCACTGATGGTCAATGTCGCTTCCTGGAGTGTTTCTAAATCCAATTTTGTTTGCACGAAGGGATCTTCTATGGAGACATTCTTGCAGAAGCGTAACCTTACGTTACGAAACAGGCCCATATTGCGATCCGGCGACGGGGGATTCCAATCGACGAAGCCGGTCGAAAAATCGCCCGGCTTTGGAGGGAATACCTCCAGGGCGAGCACGTTTCTACCTTTGCAAATGAATCTTGATATATTAAATTGAAACCGGCGAAAGGCGCCTTTCACCTGACTTGAAGCTGCAATCCGATTGCCGTTCAACCATATGTTCGCGCTGTAGCTGATACCGTCGAATTCCAATAATACTTTTTTTTCGACGTCTATCTGCGACAACTCAAATTCGGTTCGATACCACCACGGTTTGTTAAACGGTTCTTCGGGAATCTTTTTGAGATTTATGCCGAAATAGGG
>CAYZAT010000388.1:0-2446 GCA_964476475.1 uncultured Pirellulales bacterium | reverse complement strand
CGAAAAGGAAGACTACGCCGTCGTCGTCCCCAAGGAATTGCTGCGCCAGGCGGAAAGGACCCGGGCCATGTTCAATGTCTTGCTGGTCGTCATCGCGGGGATCTCACTGCTGGTCGGCGGGATCGGCATCATGAATATCATGCTCGCCACGGTGACCGAGCGGACGCGCGAGATCGGCATTCGCCGGGCCCTCGGCGCAAGACGCCGACACATTATCCAGCAGTTTCTGACCGAGACGGTGGTCCTGACGGCCAGCGGCGGTTTGCTGGGAGTCCTGTTCGGCCTTCTGTGCGGTCCGATGTTTCGAGGCTTGCGATCCGGAGTATCCATGCTGTCGCCGGACCTGTTGCCCCCGATCGTTCACACGCTCGAACCGCGCATCGCCCCCTGGTCGGTTATTTTGTCACTCATCATATCCCTCGGCGTGGGGATTGTGTTCGGTGTGTACCCGGCCCGGCAAGCCGCATACATGGACCCGATAGAAGCACTGCGCCATGAATGAAGCGTGATCGTTGCAGGATACGATCTTAACACAGACAATTTTTTTGGAAAGAACTGGTGCGAGTGGGACGGTAACGCAGAAAGCCGATCGATCCTTTCGTCGATGCGATCCGCGTTCTCGTATAACCGGTCATTAGGAGATGTTCGTATGCCAAAATCAATTCACAGTGTGATTATTGTGTTAGTCCTCCGGATCGCCACGGGTGCAATCGGCGCTCCGGAAACGAAACCGTACACTACCTGGAATTCGGTTCAACGGACCATCAAGTATGACTACCGTGTCATGAATCCAACCACGAAATCCGCCGGTAAAATCGACGTTTATTTGCCTCTTCCTTTTGAAACCCCCCGCCAGGACATTCATTACCTGCAGCCGTCGGAGAACGGCAAAAAACGCATCTTTACCGACGTGCACGGCCAGAAGCTGGTCCACTATGCCTTCGACCGTCTCGAGGCGGGTCAGTGGATTGATCTCGGTCTTGTTGTCGGCCTGACGTTAAGAAACATGCGCTGGAAGGATCCGGGACAATTGACAAATCCGGATGCGCCCGTTCTTGCCGCCGGGCAGAAAGAGCGATACTTAACATCCGAAACCAATTACTCGATGGAAACCGATTTGATGCGCCGAACAGCCGCGGACTTAACACGGGATGCAAGTAGTGATTTCGACAAGCTGGTAAAGATACACGATCATATCATCAGCAAAATCCGTTATGTTCGGGACAACAAATGGGACCCGGCCGCCGTGGTTCTTGCCCGGGGAACCGGCTCATGCAGCGAGTATAACTACGTATTGTCCGGATTATGCCGCCTCGCGGGATTGCCGACGCGGTGCGTGGGCGGTTCAAGCAACGGATTCCGCCCTTTGCCCACCACGGATACGGTCTATCATCGATGGACCGAGGTCTTTCTAACCGGCTACGGCTGGTTTCCCGCAGACTGCTCGCGGGACGCCAATCCGATCCGGGGAAAGAGAAGCCACTTCGGGCGCGTGTACGTCGATGCCCTGGTCTGGTGCCGCCAGGCGGGAGGCGAGGAGGATTCTCTCGGCTGGGATTACCGGGCCCACGTCCGCGTCGATGGGGACGATCCGGGAATCCGGACGAATCACCGCACGCGATGGTTCGAGTATCATCCGGAAGAGCAGGTCGAAGCGGCCTATGCCTGGTTCCTGGACGACGTGGGAGACCTACCGGAAGCAGACCTTCAGGAGTGCGCCCTGCTTCACTGGGACAAAGCCACTCTCGAAAATCGACTGAAGATGATCCGCGCACTCGCTTCAGCAGGCCGTAACGAATGTCTGCGACGAGCCTCAGGATTACCTGAATCCGGCCAACTTCGAGAAATCTGTGTGCGAGAGCTTTGTGATTGTCTGGAATTGGCCGAAACCGTTCGTGAAAAGAGTCGCGATCTTTATCAGTTCCGTTCGTGGTTTAGAAACAATGAATCCTTCTTGATTCCTATCCCGAACGCCCGGTTCAAACTGGCCCGAAAAGTCGGAAAAAGAAAAGTGCCGTTCACCACAAATCCACCCTCAGAGATATGGGCGGACCTCGCATCACAGTTAATCCGTCAGCTTGACGACTCGGTGGACATTCCCAATGGCTCGAAGGTTGTAATGATGCCTGTAGAGGATCAGACGTTAGCCGGCCTGGGTGAAAAGAGCACGTCCATCCACTCGACTTTAGAGGAGCTCCTCACTACCCGGATGGATGTCAGGCTCATCGATGAGATGCGCTTCGACCGTCTCATGGCGGGCCAAGGCCCGGGACGCAAAGAGTACTGGCTCCTGGCGAACGAAATCGGTACGGGCATGCCGCCGGTTATGGTGCCCGACGTTATTCTTGTTCCCTTATGTATCACAGAACATTCAAGCAAGGAAAAAGGAGCGGTTCTTTACCATATCGAGTTTAAAACGCTCGACCTGTCCAACCGCAAATACACG
>CAYZAT010000387.1:0-2454 GCA_964476475.1 uncultured Pirellulales bacterium | reverse complement strand
TCCCAATAGAGAAACGCCTCGCCGCCGGTGATGTGAATTTTGGCCGCGTCGCCGGCGAGAACTTTGAGCGATTGCCATGCATTGATAACGGTCTCGACGGGCATCAGGCCGCCCTTGTCGGGATCGCAGTTGTAATAACAGAACTCACAAGCACCATTGCATTTGTACGTGAGCAACAAACCCGCCGAGCGCCAAAGCTTGAACTTCGGCTCATTCCGTGCCATTTGGCTATTATAGCTATTCTCAGATAAATCGATCATTGCAAACACAATTCAAAAAGCAAAGTGTAAAAAGCAAAATTAAGGAAGCCATCCCGGCTTGCCGGGATTCCGCGTTTTTTATTTTTGATCTTTGATATTTGATTCTTCCTTTTTTAGGTGGATTTGAATCACGGTAATATCCGCGGGCGTGATGCCGCTGATTCGGGACGCCTGGGCGAGCGTGCTCGGTTTGAAGGCCAATAATTTCTCTTTCGCCTCTGAACGCAGATGTTCGATATTAGCGTAGTCCAAATCCGGTGGAATTTTCTTGTTCTCCAAACTTTTGAAATTAGCCACGAGCCGTTCCTGTTTGGCCACATAGCCTTCGTACTTAGCATCGATCATAACCGCCTGCAAAACGTCGTTGGTGAGATTCATGCGCTTAACGTCCGGATTCTCGGCTAAGGTCCTTGCAAGCGGATTGTCCGGCCGGCGAAGCTGGTTCCACAGGCTGATCCGGTTCATGTCTGGTGTCGTGGAAGATTTCAGCCAATTCCTGAGATTATTCATTTGATCGATTTTCTTTTGAAACATCTCCCATCGTCGTTCATCGACAAGCCCGACCGACCTGCCGATTTGCGTTAACCGACGGTCCGCATTGTCGGTCCTCAGCGCGAGCCGATACTCCGCTCGCGACGTGAACATTCGATACGGCTCGTCAATGCCCTTCGTGAGCAAATCATCGATCATCACACCGATATACGCCTGGTCCCTTCCGAGAATGATCGGCTCGGCGCCCTGCAATTTTCTGGTTGCGTTGATACCCGCGATGATCCCCTGCCCTGCGGCTTCTTCATACCCGCTGGTCCCATTGACCTGCCCGGCCAGAAACAAACCCGATATCTTTCGCGTCTCCAGGCTCGGCTTGAGTTGAACGGGCGGGCAATAATCATATTCAATCGCGTAGGCGTAATGAACGATACGGGCGTTTTCCGTCCCGGGCAGCAATCTGAGCATTTGCTCCTGAATATCCTTCGGAAGGGACGTGCTGATGCCGTTACAGTAAATGGTCGTTTGGGCTTCATCTTCCGGTTCCAGAAAGACCTGATGGCGGTCCTTGTCCGCGAAACGTACAATCTTCGTCTCGATGCTCGGGCAGTACCGGGGACCCGTGGATGTGATCTGACCCGAATAGAGCGGCGCGCGTGAGAAATTCTCTCGGATCAGCTTGTGGATTCGTTCATTCGTATAAGTGATCCAACAGGGGATTTGTGGCCTGTCTATTCGTTCGGTCAGGAAGGAGAAAGGGACCGGCTCTTCGTCGCCGTGCTGAATCTCAAGCTCGCCCAGCGCTACCGTCGCCGCATCCAGTCTCGGCGGCGTGCCGGTTTTCAGCCTTTGCAACTCCAATCCGATCTGCTGAAGATTCTCGGAAAGCTCATTGGCCGCCGGCTCACCGATCCGCCCGCCCTCGAACTGTTGGGTTCCGATGTGCATCAGGCCGCGAAGAAAGGTCCCCGCCGTAAGGATCACCGTCGGTGCATAGACCCTATTCCCATCATTACATTGTACACCCCGCGCGCGGTCTTTTTCGGTGACGATTTGGGAAGCAATCCCTTCAATGATCGTGAGATTCGGTGTTTGTTCGAGCAGCTCGCGGACGTGATCTTTATATTTGTATTTGTCGGCCTGTGCTCTCGGCGCCTGGACGGCGGGGCCTTTCGAGCGATTCAGAAGGCGAAACTGGATCCCCGTCGCATCGGTCGCCAATCCCATCAGGCCGCCGAGCGCATCGACTTCGCGCGCGATCTGCCCCTTGGCCAGCCCGCCGATAGCTGGATTGCAGCTCATCTTAGCAATCGTATCTTTGCTAATCGTGACCAGGCAGGTTTTGGCGCCGATTCGCGCGGCTGCATGAGCCGCTTCAACGCCAGCATGGCCTCCACCGACAACAATACAGTCAAACTCATTTATTTTCGTACTACTCGTCATGTTCGGTCAGTATAGCCTTTTGAACCTCTCTATCAAGATCAGTTCGCTGTTTGTTTTTTCACTGTTCGTCCCCTTTTTGCACAAAACGCTTGTTTGAACCTTGATTTACACAAATAGATGTGTTATATTATGTGTAGAAAGAGGTGTAAAATGGCAACGAACCTGGCGTTAGACGACAAATTGATTATTCAGGCGCAAAAGGTGGGGCGGCATAAAACCAAAAAAGCCGATCTTTCCACTTTGAAACACCCGGCTGAAAGAG
>CAYZAT010000386.1:0-2504 GCA_964476475.1 uncultured Pirellulales bacterium | reverse complement strand
AGGCCGAAATTTTCGTTGTAACTTTCGTTAATCCCATTTTTATATCCACTTTAAAAAAGCAAATACCATCACATATCACAGTTTATTAAAATCGAGTCGTCCGATCAAGATAAAACTCGAAGCTTTAACCGTGCACTCAGGTTCATTTTCTCGTGAAGACGACTTCCATAACTAATTCGTACTCTCCTTCGGGCGTCGGGTGTTCCATTCTCAGGATGACTTTATCCGGATCGACGGCCCGAAAGCTTTGCACGAACAGGCTGTCGTGCCAATTCATACGCAGCGTTTTATCATCTACAAAATTGCAGTTGGCCTGAGAGAAATTGCCGGAATTCTCGAACCAAAAGAAACGATAGAATTTCACTTTTTCCAATGAAGATCAACACCCAAAATGTAGCGAAGGGAATTACCATCATTAGTTGTTTGTCCTCACAATCTGTGGGGTGCTACCGTAAGGTACCGCTTGGGGAGCCCTACTTTACGATGCACAATAAACTAATTCCATGAAACCCAGCAATATCCAAAAAAGCATGGCCGGGACGAACAGGCCGATGCACACCATCTGAAATCGCCTCTCCCGGCCCATCATGGACGCGCCGATCAGGATCGCAAAGAAGCCGAGAAGAAAACTCCCGAGGATCACCAGGGGAAAGTGCGGCGGCTTGCCGGCGTTCGGCCACCCTTCCGCCAGAGGTCTGGCCCACGGCCCGAAGAGGTTAGCCAGGCCGCCGTTAAGGCACGTCGGTACGTTAATATAGTGAGGCCGCCAGACCAGATGGGCCATCGCCGCCAGCGAACCGATCCCCAACCAGAGAACCAGATAGATCACAGCAAGCTTCCACTTTGGTAGAGGATCCTTCATCCACTCTCACCTTCTCAAGTGTTAACTTATCTTTGGTGCTGGTCCATATAATCCAGGACCAGGTACGACAGCGATCTGAGACCGAGTTTCAGGCAGCTTTCGTCGATATAGAAATCCGGAGAATGGTGCGGCGCCGCCTCTTCCGGCCTCGTGCCTTTGGGCATGCCGCCCAGGAAGAAAAACATGCCGGGAATCTGCTTCCCGTAAAACGAAAAATCCTCCGCGCCGGTGATCGCATCTATCAACGTCACGTTCTCGGCGCCCGCGGCCGCCTTCAACGTCGGCAGCATCATCGCCGTTAGCTTGGGATCGTTGTAGGTCACCGGATAGCCCGTGCCGATCCGAACCTCCGCAACCGCACCGGCGCTTTCGGCGATTTTCGTGACGGTCAATCGAATCTTCTCGTGAATCTTTTCCTGCATGTCGGTATTGAGCGTACGTATGGTCCCGATCATTTCGACCTGGTCGGGGATAATATTGCTTCGAACCCCGCCGTGAATGCTCCCAATCGTGATGACCGCCGCGTTTTCCGTCAATTCCGTCTGCCGGCTGATAATCGTTTGCAGACCCATAATAATCTGCGCCGAAACCGTAATCGGATCGACGCCCGTCCAGGGCGTGGAGCCGTGCGTCTGCTTGCCCTTGACGGTGATTCGCAAGCCGTCGGAGGCGGCCATCGCGCCGCCGGGCCGGTAGCCGATCGTGCCGACTTCCTTTGTCGCCCAAACATGAAGGCCAAAAATCGCATCGACTTTCGGATCCTTTAGGACGCCTTCTTTGACCATGAGCCGGGCGCCGCCCTGCTCGCCGCTCGGGGCGCCCTCTTCGGCCGGCTGAAAAATGAACTTGACACTGCCCTTGAGATCCTTTTTCATCGAAGTCAGCACCTCGGCCGCGCCCATGAGAATGGCCATATGCGTATCGTGCCCGCAGGCGTGCATCACGCCCACGTCATGTCCGTTATAGGTGGTCCGTACTTTGGAGGCAAAGGGGACATCGACGCGCTCGGTGACGGGCAAGGCGTCCATATCCGCACGAAGTCCCACGACCGGCCCCGGCTTGTCGCCCTTCAACAGGCCCACCACGCCGGTATGCGCCACCTCCGTCTGGACATCCAAACCCAACTGCCGGAGGTGCGATGCAATTTTCTCCGCCGTCTTGAATTCCCTGTTCGACAGTTCCGGGTACTGATGAAAATGCCGCCGCCACTGGATAACCTTCGGCTCAATCCGGCCCGCCGAACGATCTACCTGTTTTTTCAATCCTTCATCGGCGTACGCCGCCGTGAAACCAACGATAATCAGTAAACACCAAAGAATCCGCCTCATCGTTTTACGCTCCCAAGAAAATAGATATTGCCGGCACCCGAAGGGTGGGTCCATGCCGTTTTTACCCACGCGGACAATGATCGTAAGCCATGAACAATCCCGCCGCAAGCAAAAAAGAAGCTTCCTCAGAATCCGGCTAATTCGATACACCTTATGCCCAATGGGTTATTCATAGATCGTCCAGGTACTCCTCCCCAAAAGGTGGATGCGATCATTCACGCCGGACCTCCTTCGAAAAAAAGATTGCAGTTTTTAAGGAAGATATTACGATAACGTATGGGTGTGATGATGAGTTCAATATAAACTTCAATTTT
>CAYZAT010000385.1:0-2518 GCA_964476475.1 uncultured Pirellulales bacterium | reverse complement strand
GGCTGCTGAACCGCTTACCCACGCGTGACGGTCCCCGCGTTTGGGTCACATTAATATGACAGCGCTACATTAGCTCAAGACCTGCATGTCCGATCGTCGATAACGGCATACAAGACATGGAGGTCTACGATGACGACTGATGAAATCAGGGCGTTGGAGCCCCGTGCGCGGCGTCGGCTGGAGCAATTTCGTGATTGCTTCAAGAAGACGCCGGTGTTTGACTATTTGGTGTCTTATTCGTTGGGACTGATGGCGGCACTGGAGCGGAAAAGCATCGAGCCGATCGCCTTGTGGATCGGTTCGGCCGTGCGAACGCTTCAGTTGTTTCTGTCGCAGTTCGCATGGGACCACGAGCGGATCGAATCGCGGCTGCGGCGAGCGATCGTGGACGAATACGGCAGCGACAATGCGATCGGCGTGATCGACGCTTCGGCTCATGCCAAGCAGGGCAAGAAAACGCCGGGCGTCCAACGACAATGGTGCGGGGAGTCGGGTAAGATCGACAATTGCGTGGTGGGCCAACACTTGATCTACACGAACAACGATCCGAAAAACCCGTTCAGCGCGTGCGTCGCTTCGGACCTCTATCTGCCGGAAAGCTGGATCGACGACCCGGACCGGCGAGACGAAGCCCATATTCCCGAGGACGCCCTGTTTCGCAAAAAATGGGAAATTGCCGCGGATCAGGTCGAAGCGTGTGCGGCCGACGGCGTGCGTTTTGCCTGGATTACCTGCGATGAAGAATACACCTCGGTCCCCGAGTTCATCTACCGCATGGATCGCGCTGGGCAAAGAGTGATCGGCGAGGTTCGCTCGAATTTCCGTTGCTGGACGAAACGCCCCGCCTGTCGATCTTTGCAAGGGCCGCATGCCTCGAAACAGGTAGACAATATCTGCCGCTTCAGTCCGGTGTTTCGGCAGCAATCGTGGCAGCGAGTCCATATCAAGGACACCACGCGTGGCGGCTGCGTGTGGAAAGTCAAGACGGCACGGGTCCATTTGGTCGCCAAGGACGACCAAGGCCGATCGTGTCCGACCGATCGGCAGTATTGGCTGATCGTGGCAAAGAATCCCGAAACAGGTGAGATCAAATACTTCATCTGCAACGCATCGGAAAACACGCCCATTGAGGAAATGCTGCGAATTGCCTTCGGGCGATGGCATGTGGAAAAATGGTTCGAGCGAGCCAAGCAACAATGCGGCTTCGGGGCGTTCGAAGTGCGGACTTATCAGAGCCTCATACGTCATTGGCTTTGTTCGCGGATCGGCATGTACATTCTGGCCGCCGAAACCACACAGCTTCGGGAAAAAAAATCCGGAGATTACCTTCGAGCAAGTTGCCCGAGCGCTCGGCCACGTCTTGCAGCGGTCGCTTGAAAGCGATCCCGTTTTTGTGCAACTACTGGCAACCATCAATCAATACCACCAACATCGAAATCGGATATCCTACGAAAGCCGACGCCGCCGGGCAAAACTCCACTCAGAACTTGTCGGAAATACCTAGCGCTGTCATACTAGGCTTTGTCTCAAAAGGCGTATTGGACGTCATACCGTAGGTACTGTTGGATGAATGCCATTTTGATGAATCCGCCGAAGTTTTTCGCCGTCTTCTCGAATCGCGAGAAGATTCGCCGGGATTCTTTCAGCCAGCCAATCAATCGTTCGACGATGTTGCGGCGCCGATATGCTTCCTTGTCGAAATCGACTTGGCGGGCGTTGGGATCTTCATTGGCCTTCGACGGGATAACGGGCGTGATGTCGAGGTCCAGCAGACAGGCGTCGATCCATTCGGCTCGATATCCCTTGTCGCCGGCCAACGCGACCGGCCAGGCGATTGGTTGTCCGTTGCCATCGCACAAATCGGCATCAGCACCAATCAGCACTGTGTCCAGCACCGTTGAATCGTGCGCTTGGCCAGGCGTCAAATGGAAGTGAAGCGGATAGCCCTTGCTGTCGCACAAGATATGGATCTTTGTCGAAAAACCCCCGCGAGAACGACCTAATGCATGATCAGCCGGTTCCTTGGGATCCCTTTTTTACCGCCGCCTCCGGCACATCGCGCAGCTCGGACAATGGTTCCGTCGATACACCATAAATCGTTGTCGATCTCGCCAATGTCAATAAATGCCGCCTGAAGGCGTTGAAGGATTTGGTCTAACGTGCCGTCTGAATTCCATTGGTCGAACAATCTCCAAACGGTTTTGCATGGACCGAACTCCTCCGGTAGATCACGCCAAGGCGAACCGGTCCTCAGAATCCAGAGTATGCCGTTGACGATCATCCGTCGATCGGAAGGTGGCCGGCCAGTCGCCGCCGGTTCAGGAAAAACATCCGCAATCAGGTTCCATTCGTCATCGTTCAACAATAAACGAGCCATCATTTTGTCCTCCGTGGCGTTGTGGGATTTCGCGAATTCTCGCGTTTTCCCAAAAACCACGAAAGACCAGTTTTGAGACAAAGCCTAGTTGGACAGCGCCACATTCGATGTAAATGCGACGAATACAAGCCCGAATCGCAA
>CAYZAT010000384.1:0-2528 GCA_964476475.1 uncultured Pirellulales bacterium | reverse complement strand
CCTGTGACAGGGGCCGTTCAAGACCGCACCGGTACCGGAAGGTTTCGACTATGATTTCTGGCTAGGCCAGACGCCGAAGGTCGAATACGTCAAAGAGCGCACGCATTTTAGCTTCCGTTACTGGTGGGCCTATTCCGGCGGTACGATGACCGACTGGGGCGCCCACCATAACGACATCGTCCTTTGGGCCCTGGACCAGGACGGTTCCGGCCCCGTCAGCGTGGAAGGCAAGCAACTGGTTGACATGATCCCCGGCGGTTTTACGGCGGCCAGTGAATACGAAGTGACCTACACCTATGCGAACGGCGTCGTTCACACCTGTAAAAGCACCACGGCCAGCGAATGGCACGGAGGCGTCAAGGACCCGAACGGCCAGCAGCACGGCATTAAATTCTACGGCACAGACGGCTGGATTTGGGTCACGCGAGGCACGATCAACGCCCACGACCGGCAGATTCTCAAGGACAAGCTACCTGAGAATGCCAAGCGCGTTTACCTCAGCACGAATCACATGGGCAACTTCATTGATTGCGTCAAGTCGCGAGAGAATCCCATCTGCCCCGCCGAGACCGGCCATCGCTCCGCGAGCCTGTGCCACCTGGGAACGATCGCCATCCGCTTAGGCCGGAAACTCAACTGGGATCCCGTTAAGGAACAGTTCGTCGGCGATACTGAAGCGAACAAATGGCTCGCCCGCCCGATGCGAAAACCTTACGACTACACCATGATCTAAGTGTTTCCCTTATGGGTCATATGCGTTATCGTCGTCGCTGACATCAACCTTCGTCAGTGGAGTGGTCCAGAGATAAACCGTGTGCGACTCGTGATATTCATCATCGACGGGGACCTCGACGACTTTATCCGGCTTGACTCCTCTCATATCGAAGTCGTGAGAGACGATGCGTGAGCCGGGCTTGAGTTTATCCAGTTGCGGTATCAGTTTAACGTTCAGTTCAGGCAGCAAATAGAGTGTGACAACATTTGCCTTACTGAGGTCCAACGTAAAGATGTCCTTCTGTTCGATTTGTACCAGATGTCCAACGTTGTTCTTTTCCACGTTCCCCAGCGATTCTATAATTCGTCTGCGAGCGATGTCGTAGCCTACAGCCTTACATCCGTATTTCTTGGCGGCCGTCACAACGATTCGGCCGTCGCCGCAGCCGAGATCATAAACCAGGTCATCCTTGGTGACTTTCGCCAATTCGAGCATCTTATCGACCACCGGTTGAGGCGTCGGAACGTAAATGACGTCCGGGTCCCGCGGTGTTTTCATTACGCGCGGTTTTTTCCTGCCGGCACGAGTGAGACGCCTTTTCTCCCCCGTCACTTTGGCCGTACCCACAGAACTGGCGATCTCGCCGGTGAGTTTCCGGCCCGTGATTTGACCCGTGAAACTGATGTCTAATGTTTCGTAGCCAACCGCAAGACTCGTCTTGAACGTCAGGCCTTTGCCGTCGAGATGGACCTTTTCGATTGGGATGGCGCCGTATCTGGCGCTGAGGTCGGGGAACACCCTCAGCAATTCTTTCCGGGTCCAGCTATCCGACTGAACATCAAGCTCCCACTGACCGATGGCCGCGGCGCCCTCACGCTTGCCTTCCAACGCGATGTCGCCGCGATCGGACTTGATCGTGCCGGAAAGCGCTTGGCCTTTGAGCGTTCCTTCAAAGCTCGATTCCCACTGCCGATCACCGAATTTGCTCTTGCGGTCGAACGTGAGCTTGCCCTGTTGGAATTGTACATTGGCGATCTCATGCTCGCCATATTGGCTTTTCCAATCGGCGCTGAGTTCGCCTTGATCCTCCATCTTGATAATCAGATCGGCGGTGAATTCCCGGTCGCCCATTTTGAGCGTTGTTTTCCAGGTTCCCGCCGCCATGGGTATCCTCCTGATACGCTTGCCCCGCGCCGGGTATTCACCCAGATTATTTGAGAACACTCCGGAGAGTTCGCCCTGCTGGACGGAACCGGAAAATGTGGTATCCGTATCCCCTTCATCGAGCCGAATGGTCATCGCAAAGCCCAGTTTTCCGGCATCATATTCGATTTCCCTTAGTGGAGTGATACCCCAGAAACTGAGCCACTCGCCCTTGAGCGTCCCGTCGGTGTTCCTCGAAAGCGCCAGGACGGCCGGCAATTGTTGGCCATCGACGTCGATCTGAAGCTGCCAGTCTCCGACGATCCCCCTCCTTGCCGGTCCGGCCCATACCTGCCCATGAGAAGACAATAGCAGAATAAGCGTAAAAAGAAATACGGATTGGGACATTGCTGATCGTTTCATAACATGATTCTCCTAATAGCAAATGTGTTTTCTGCTTCCTACAGCACACATGAACTGCTTGATAAACACAATAATATAGAGTTAAGTGAACGAGAGCAATATTCAGGGAAAAATATTTTACTGAAACTTATTTGTCCCAATACCCTATGTATAATGGCACAATTCGTTCCACGACGCTGCCGGCCCCGATCTCCGGGAACCTGAAAGAAGGAAATGTTCTTGTCGTTCCTCTCCGATCATCCTGAAT
>CAYZAT010000383.1:0-2538 GCA_964476475.1 uncultured Pirellulales bacterium | reverse complement strand
GAACCTCCGCCGATGCCAGAACCCCCACCGATGCCGCCGCCGCCAACAGGACCAAACTTTCCAGGTTTTTCCTGAGGTGAGATATGAGCAAATCCAAAAGAAAAACAGGCGATAAGAGCACTGCCGAAAAACTGCGGCGAGCCGAACAGCTCGTCGAGGACAAGCGCTTCGATACGGCAAGACCTCTGCTTAACAAGTTACTCGAGGCAAACCCCGACAACGTTGAGGCCCGATATCTTCTGGCTGTGTGTGGACAATTAACAGGTGACCTTGACTTGGCAGAGGCTAACTTTCGGGATGTAATCAGGCGCAAGCCACAGCATCATCAAGCGCTACACGGACTTGGTCTGGTTCTCGAAGCCAGGGGGAGAATTCCCGATGCGATCGACCTTTGGAAAAAGGCTGTACAGGTGAAGCCTAAATTCGACTACGCCGCTCGCAAGTTAGCTTTGTATAGAGATAGAGTCAGCACCGATCAATCCAGAGGAAGGACTCCAGCATCTAAGCACATTGTTCCTGGCTTGACAAAAAAGCTACCGCGGATGAAGACACTCCAGGGGATCGAGATTTCGAAGGGCTTGAAGTATACGGATCAGCACGTGTGGATCAGGATCGATAATGGAGTAGGCACTGTAGGAATTTCAGACTTCTTCCGGTTTACTCAGAATCCTACATATGTATGGGTGGATGAACTTCCCAAAGTGGGCGCTATGGTCGAATTTGGTCAGATAATATGTAAGATTACCGGATTGGTTAACCCTGAATTTCGAAAACGTACATTTCCAAAAGGTGAGGATTTGAAAAATTTCGTTGAAGAAAGGAAAACCTTCAAAGATGCTCGTGGATACTTCCGGGATCCTCGAAAACGCATTTGGATATCGGTGCCATCGCCTGTGAGTGGGCAAGTTGTGAAGATAAACAAGCCCCTCATTAGAAAGGGAAGGGAATTCCGTATTATTCGATCACGAGAAGAATTGAATTTGAATTTTCCCTATGGAAAGTACTCTTGGTTATTCCGGATACAACCTAACAACAAAGGTTGGGAAGATCTGAAAGCATTAATGGACGACACTGCTTACGGGCAGTTTGTAGGTTCGATTTTAACAAGTGGCTTAATTGGTTTAATGAAGCGCTGAATCCTAAAGGGATAAAGGGATCGGGTTTTTCCTTTTGCGGTTATTATACGCTTTGGAGACGCGTTACTTATGTCTCACCATTTTTGGGCTGATCGCGATGACTCACTGATGTTGAATGGAATGGGTGCGAGAATTCGCACTCTACGTTTTACTATCGTATCCGGCTCATAGTCTTTTCGACTAATCGAAAGCACTATGGGCTTTGCAGGGACAAGAAAGACTTCGGTGCGATGCCTCGCACCCTACAAACTGTGTCCCATTCGACTTCGCTTAGAGCATGTCTTCGTTGTGAGAGATCAAAGCGTGAAACCCGTATCGGAACTCGTGCGTTCTCCTATTCGTTCTTCGCCTACTCGAAAAGAACAACATTGCTATTGTGGAAAGTCGCAACACGTGTTACCTTGGATTGACTGTTTGTCGAGAATGCTGATAACAGATCGTTTAAGAAAACCAATGAATTCCTTCAAAAAAACCGAAAAAGATCTTAAACTGCCGTTGAGCGCGGTCTGGCTGATGAATTCCATCTCCGAATATAAAGGCAAACAGGACATGTACGCCCGACAGTCGCCTCAGGTTTTACAATCGCTCGTGGAAATGGCCCTGATCGAAAGCGCCGAATCTTCCAACCGGATCGAAGGCGTGACCGTTGAGAAAAGCCGACTCAAGCCCCTTGTCCTCGGCCGGAGCAAACCGAAGGACCGGTCCGAAGATGAAATCGCCGGCTATCGCAATGCGCTCGATTTGATCCACCAAAAACACAAAAGTCTCGAGATTTCTCCGCACACGATTCGTCAATTACACCGCTTGAGCCATGCGGGCGCAGGCGACGCCGGCCAATGGAAAACAAAAGACAATGAGATTATCCGAAAAGGCCGGAACGGCTCGATAGAAATCATCTTCAAACCCGTTAGCGCCTCCTCGACGCCCGAAGCGATCAAGCAATTGTCTTTGGCCTATCGACACAGTATCGAACAGTTGAGGTACCCAGGGCTTTATGCCGTCGCCTGCCTGATTCTGGATTTTCTTTGCATTCATCCGTTCAGGGATGGAAACGGCAGAGTATCCCGGCAATTGCAAAAGCAAAAGATCATTATCTGTCTTGGTAAAGGTCAGTCCGCCCGATGGAAACGAATAGGGTAACAACTCCCTCAATAGGGTAATGAATAGGGTACTATAGACCTTGACCATAGCCTATTGATAATGGCTCTGAGTCCCCCTTCGGATAGGGATAGGATCACATCTTTTCTGACAACGTATTGACGCCGTCATTCCGAATCCGGACGAATCGCAACCTGATAGGCGAACATCCTCCATCGTATCAGGTACATAGTCTTTTCGACTAATCTAAAAGACTATGAGCTTTGCGGGAACAACAAAGAATTGGGTGCGATGCATCGCACCC
>CAYZAT010000382.1:0-2540 GCA_964476475.1 uncultured Pirellulales bacterium | reverse complement strand
TAGGATATGATTCTCTAAAACGCGGTAAAACGCGATACTTGGCTTGCTATAAGGCGTTAAGACTTGGCTACGGCTTCATATTTCTGTAGGTATTCAGCGGGTAACTTATTGATGGGCAAAGCCCATTTTCGTTCGCTAATTTTTTGGAAAGGATAGGTCCCATCCTTTTTCCACCTTCGGATCGTGGAAGTACTCACATTAAAAATAGAAGCCCATTTTTTCGGGAAAAGGGGCCGTGACATTTTTTCATTGTGTTCTACTTCTGGCGTCTTTGCACCCAACCTATCTTTGAACTCGGCCGCGTTTGAAGGCTCACGATCATTCTGTTCGTTCTTATCACTGCCCTCAGTTTTTGTCCAGTCTTCTTGTTTGAACCGCTGCCAGAATTGCCGGTACTTCGCGACAATGGGATTTTCATCGAGTCGGTTTGCGAAGTGTTCAAGTGAGTCTGCTATTTTTCTCAGCTTTTCAGTGGGTTGTTGATCGCGTCTCTTGTATCCGATATCGCTCACCATAAGGAGAGCAGCGCGTATCGCAAAAAGATATTCCTTTGCTTTTAATTCGTCATCTGTCAATTCGTTTCGCTTGTCATAGAGTTCACCCCAAAGTTCGCAGACAAGCCAGGACAAAGACGACGCCCTCCCTCCGGCTTCAGTACTTATGCTGTTGTAGTGTTTCAAGTCACCGGCTAACGTTCTTATCTCATCGGTCAAGCGTTCGATGGGCCAGTCGCCGGCACAGCCTCCGTTGAGTTCGATGAACGCTTTCATTTTTTCGGCAAGTTGCCGGAGTTTCAATGCGTTCTTGGGGAGATCGGGCTTGCTTTTTGTGCATTGATAATAGGGTAGAATCTGCTCAAGGACTGTTTTAAGAAGATCGTGCAATTCGGTTTTCTTCGCGCTTTCCGGTAGGTCCCTGATCTGGTTTGTCATATAGACGATAGCCTCCCTCAGCACATCGATCTTATCCAGAGTGGATTTCTTATCGCCCACAACATCAATATGATCGGCCAGTTCCAAAGACGCTTTGGTTATGACATTCACCTGCCAAAGGACATAAATCGTAAATGGCCTGTTGGCCGCTTTCTCATCGGGCTTTTTCTTCCGCTTCGGTGCGCTTGCTGGTTTGCGTTTCTTTGCCATGATGTCACCTACATTTCGGGCCCGGCCTGAGCCGCCGGCGTAGGTGGATCCGGCGGTCCGGCCAGGCGGTGTTTTGTTCGCCGGGAGCGACCCGGCAAACAGAGTTTAAATCTCCATTTCAAAAAGGTCAAGTGCCTGCGCTTTCGCCGGGCGGATAGCCAGTCGTACATGCTCCCGGTTTCGATGATCCGTCCGCCGCGGCAACGCAGCCCTCTGGCCCTTGCGTTCGGCTGTCGATCGCGCGAAGGACGCCACGTAGCTTGGGTGTGAGTCCTAAGATTTCGCCCGCCATATACGTCACCTCCTTTCGATGAGATATACTGCTCGGCCAGATCATACGCTTCCATCACTTTGTCAAAGGCCGGGCCGACAAATCCTCAAGCCCGGCCTGTCACGATCAACTTTACACTTACTCGGCCCCAACAGGGACAGCCGCTAATTCGGCTCCATCTGCGTCCAGGTGGTCCTTGTACAGCCGCCAGAAGTGAATCACGGAATGGATATCCTGAATGATCTCGATATCCTCCTTAAGTTCTTTCTCCCAGCCGATCTCCTCGATGAAGGGCTGAACATCATCCCACAGCGATTCCCTTATCATTTTTGCCAATGCAGGATTTTTCGAGGCCAGGTCCGTCAAGACGTAAATCGCGACCTTTTCACAGACCGGCTCTCGGCTCAAATAACCGTCCAGGTATCTCGCAATCTCCGCCCCCGGACTCTTCTCATCCGCTCCGCCTGGATCCTCGATGTCTTGGGCTTTTTCCGGCCTTAGCAATCCCACACAGATTTCGTTCATCTCTACGCACAGCTCGGCCAGGCGTCGCGCCGTTGCCGCAGAGATTTCGCGATTCTCGATCTGTGGTTGACCCGCCTCCATGCCCTGCAGTTCCTCACTCACTTGGCTGTTTTTGACAGATTCCATAGTTTTTCTCCTTTCGAGAAAATAGTGGCCGGGGCTTATGACGCTCTGTACAGTGCGCAGCCGTCCTCGCGGATAGACTCACCCCGGCCGTGATTTTCCGATTGTTCAATGGAATTGATTGTACAGATTTCATACGTACAGAATATCCACCCAGACCAGATCGTCAAAGAAAATTCTGAAAAAATTTCCGTGCCCTGGTTTTGGCCGGATTGCCCCTTGACAGCCTTGTAGGGAGGCGGGCAAGCACCGTGGCTATGTGATTTCAAGCCCCCCTGGGCATAAGACGCCCCGAGCAGATCGGGCCATAGAGACGCTGTGAGGCCGTTTAATCGCAAAATCGCCCGTACGCGGCCGCGTCGCCGGAATCCGGCTTACGAGGATCGCCTCTACGGCCCGATCTGTCCGCCGGAGGTGTTCTACACCCCCCGGAATTGACGGTTTCCGTCTGAATATTTTTCGGAATATTTTCACCGCTC
>CAYZAT010000381.1:0-2551 GCA_964476475.1 uncultured Pirellulales bacterium | reverse complement strand
CAGACCAATGGCGAGCTTATCCACGTTGGTCAGGTTGATACCCTGATCGGCAAATGCCTGCAACGAAATACACCATTGTTTCCAGACTGTGCTTGCTGCCACACTTGCATCATCGTAGGCCACGATGGCCGGCGCTCCGGCGGAGTTGGAAATCGCCACGTATAAAGGATCGACTGCGTTGGCCAACTCTCCTCGGAACCACAGCGACAATTCGCCGACACCCGCGATGGTCCAGTCGCGCGATGCTTTTAAGATCAGCGATGCCTCTGAGTTCAAAACACCGGCTTCGTTGACATACAATAGCGGCATGGACTGCAAGCCGCCATGAACAATCGTCTGCTCACAATAGGGGGGAACCAAATAACCGACCTGTGCGCCGTTGTCAGAAACGCCAAAGCCATCAATCCAGCTCTGCCAAATAGCCTGGCCGGTGGTGTCATCGTCGGTGTAGCTCTCGAAGTCGTCCACGACAAGGAAATCGGCGGTCGTGAAGCACCAGACAAGCCCCTTTACCGTATTTGCATTGTAGACTGCATCCACGCGCCAGTAATAGCTCGCATTCCAATCGAACTGGCCGGGATCGTAAGTCTCCGCACCGGGATTTCTGTTGCCCTTGTACTCTGGTGAAGCGGTCGTTGCATTCATGACGGCGTCTTTATCCGTGCCGAAGTATACCTGATGCGAGGTCGCGTTCTCCCCGGGCGTCCAGGTGAGAACATGTACGTGCGGAACGTCCACGGCCCCGTTGGTTGGCTGAGGAGCGCCCGCCGCGCCCGGCGTCGTGAAGCCCCAGATATCGCCTTTGTACGTGGCCAAGCCATCGGACTCATCGACGCGCCAGTAATAGACTTTCTCTCTTTCGAGTGGACCGGTATCATAACTCGTGGCGCCTACGGGGAGACCCACGGCAGCCTCGTTTACGTCGTCGAAGTCATCACCAAGATGCACGGTGTGCAGCTTGGCGCCGAAGCCCGCCGTCCAGCGAAGCGTTACGTTATCCGGCCCGACGAATTCAGCGCCGTCGGCCGGGTCCGGATTGTAGGCGGTCTTTGGCGGGATCGAGAAGCTCCAGACGACGCCTTTCCACGGGCTCTCCGGATGTGCGTCATTAACCTCGTCGATTCGCCAGTAGTACGTTGTTCCTCCGATCAGACCCTCCGGATAGGCGTATCCCGGAAAACCGGCGACGTAGAACTCCGTGGTCTGGTTGCCGCGGAACACGGCCGAATCTTGTTTAGCTTCTTCTACCTCGCTGAGATTGTCACCCAAGTATACGTCGTGAGACACCGAAAAGTCGCCCGGCTTCCACGAGAGGGTCACCCAGGTATCTTCATGGATCGCACCATCGGACGGGTCCGGCCGATACGCAAGAGGTTGCGGCTCGCCTGTCATAATGCCTATGATCTCGCTTTCCGTCATCGCGTGGTCATAGATTCTCACATCGTCGATGGCGCCAACCCACCCACAGTTGCTACAGTTATTTCGGCTGCCGATAAGCACCGTCCTGCCGTTATCGCTAAACTGGCTGGCCGGGATATTCGTGGTATTACGGTTCATCAGCTCGCCATTGACGTAGACTTCGGTTGCCTCGCTCGGCCGATAGACTCCCGCCATGTGAACCCATTCATCGGTGGGCAGCGGCTCGGGAGAGATGACACTAATGTTGGAGCCTCCGTCGGCGCTAACCTGAAACGTGGCCGGGTTTGAAACGCCGCCCGAACTGGCCTCGATGTTCAAGGACCATGATCGGGCGCCGCCGCCACCCGCTTTTGCAAAGATACGGCTATTATTCGTATTGGTGCTGTCCAGCATCACCCAGGCGGCCAAAGTCATCGCGCCAGTTAGTTGCAGTTCCGGCGGATCGCCGATATCTATGTTATCACCGGAGGCGCCTCCGAACAGCATGGCAGAATCCGGCTTGCCGGATCGGTCGGCTGTGGACACGACGGTACCGTTGATGGTTCCATCCAGCCCATTGCCGCTGATGTCCACGCCGTCGCCGTCCAGAGGCCAATGCCCCATCAAGTCCGCTGAAGCGCCGGCCATCACTACAAGCAAAACTGCAAGAGCTAAAAGGTACATTAATTGTTGACGCATGTTATACCTCCTTCAAATAAGAAATTGAATGATTATTTCATCTTCATCACGTTTTTTTTCGTAACTGAAGAAGATATTTATTTATAACAGTGACTCCACCTTCTTTGATAATGTAGAAACAGCGTTCCAAACGATTGAAGCAAATCATAGATGCACCCTCAGCGAGGCTGCGAATCGATAAACTCCATCGAAAGTATTTATACCATATGGGTTGCCTTCTTGTCAAGTAGAATCGCTCTTGGTAGGCTTCATCCAAATCCAATAATACAATGAAATGGAACTACTCCAAGATGCTAATGGTCTATCAACAGATGGATAGACATTGATACTTGTCAGAGTTGGCTACCCACCTATGGCCTTTTCGCTTTTGGGGAACGGTAAACAAAATTGATGGGGCAGCAAGGAATTTGGGTTTTGGCTTTTCGCTCTTCATAGGCGAGGGAGCGTAAAGCTC
>CAYZAT010000380.1:0-2560 GCA_964476475.1 uncultured Pirellulales bacterium | reverse complement strand
GACAGCCGGCAGACAAGTCTATGGCCTCCATTGCCCCGGCGACCTGGCGTTCATAGAGGCCGGGCTTTGACATCTTCATCGCCAGAGTCTGCATTTCGAAGGCGACATCCAAAGCCGCCTCAATTTGGGCGATTTCATCTTGTGTCTTGATCGATCTCTGGGCAACGGTGGCTCTGATCAGCTTTTCTGAAACATGATCCGGGAGGGTCGATGGAGGGAATCCCAACCATTTCTGAATCGTTAGAACATTTTCAGGGCGGTATTGGGGAAGGAAGTGGATTTCTCTGCTCTGCTGGACGGCTTTTGTCAGGATCGCAGGCAGTTGATCGAGCGGGGCTGCCTTAGAGATGCCGACCTTCTGGCATTTTTCTTTAAGCGACGGTTGCGGACCGGTCCAGATGATGTCGTCCACCGTGAGATCATCGCCGAATACATACTCATCGTTTTGATCGACGTCGATCAAAGCCGTCAAGCCGGGATCGTCGAGTCCGAAAAAATAGAGAAAGGAACTATCCTGCCGGAACGGGTATTGATTGTCGGTATAATTCATTGGACTCAGATCGTTGCCCGGAAGAAGAATCAAACCTGTATTGACATCGGCCTGAAGGCGTTTTCTTCTGGTGATATAGGTGTCGGCGTCGAACATGGATCAATCCCCTTCTGAAGGTTGTTGTTTTGAGGTTGCGAGGCTAACGACGACTAAGCAGACAACGGAAAGCAATATCGCGGGAAGGACCGCATCGAGATCGGCTACCTGGGCGGGCATGCGGTCTTTGATGACTTCCCCCCATAAAAGGGTCGTGATCGTCCCGGCGAGGATCGAGCTAATAGCGCCGGCTTTCGTGGCGCCCTTCCAAAACAACGCCGCCACGAGACAAGGCGTAATCGCGGAGCCGTACACTGTAAAGGCATAGAGTGATTTTTCAAAAACGGTCGTACTTTCGGCGAATACCAGAGAGATAAGCCATGCGACGACACCAAAGGTCAAGACCATCAAGCGACTCATAAAGACGATTCGTTTTTCGGGAGCCTTTGGGTTGATGTGGGCCTGGTAAATGTCTTTAATGAAGGTTGTGGCCGGTACGAGGAGAAAAGAATCGGCGGTGGAAATGATGATCCCGACAACGGTGATCATAAACAGGAGTCCCAGCGCCAGAGGCATGAAATGCCGGGCGGCGTAGATCAGGACGTAGCGTCCGTTCTCCGGATCAGGTATCAGGCTGCTGGCGAACCACGCCTCGGCGATAATCAATTCCTCAATGATGAGGGCGACAAAGATCATCGTAATCACCGCCGTCCTGGCGCCCTTGGCATTGCGACTGGCAAAGATGCGCTGATATTGATTGGCATCACCCAGGACCAGCAGGAACACGGGCAGGCAAAAGTTGATGTAATCCACCAGCCTCCACACACCGACCATTCGCATGTGGTCGGGCCGATCGGCCATTTCCGCGAAGGCGGCGGTCATGCCGTCAAGCCCGCCCGCCTTGATGAGTACAATGGGGAATGCGATCAGCAGCGTTCCCATAATCACGGTGCCGGTAACAATATCCGCAAAGGCCAGACTCATCAGACCCGCTAACATCGTAAAGGCGACGATGAAGACCGCGGCGATGATCGTCGCTTTCTCCGAGCTGAGTTTCGGCTCGTGCAGATACACCTTGCCCGTTGCAGGCAAGCGGGCCAAGCGAAATATCTCTTCATTTTTTGCAAAACCTTCGCCCTCTCCGGCGATTGTGATTCGGGTGATTGTATTCTGCTTGATGGCGACAATATTATCGAGATTATCAAATCCTCCGATCTCAGAGGCGGACAGACCGTCAAGCATATCGGCCGCCTCAGTAAGAGGTGATATGGATCTCTGGTTTTGTGCTATCTTCAGAGCTTTGTTGACTTCAATGATCTTTGTTGAAGGTACCACGAGCACGGTAAAAAGTGTGGACGTGTCGGGCCACCGGCCGGTCCTTTTTTCTTTTGTTGCAAAAGCGAAATGCGACACACCGGTCCAGTCCGTTGGCGGTTCGTATCTGAAATAACCCTTATGAACTTGCCTTTTTGTAAGCAGGCTTCCGGATTCGAGTGGGGCAGGATCTTTCTTGCCGGCAATGACTTCCAGCACCATGCCGCCGGCGTTGAACTGATAACCCACGATCACCATATAGGCGAGGATCAGAGCGACAACGGCCAATATCCGCGCGGTGCCGCCGAAGCGTTTGCCGATGATTTCCGGCACCGTAAGCGCCTCGATGTTGCGAGCGCGGGTGGCGATAAAGGACAGAAGAATCATTCCGACGAAAGTCCCGCACGGCAGCCATAGCGCCGACATGCCGACTTCGTAGGTCTTGCCGGCGTTGCCCACGATAGACCCGGTTCCAATCCAGACGGCCAGCATTGTGCAGACCATAACCCAGGGAGAGAGCGTCCGCCCGGCGACGGTAAAATCCTCCTGTGTTTTGACCTGGCGGGACTTGTAGATTCCGATGCCGGCCAGAATCAATAAATAGATGAAGTATCTAACGGCTATCTTCATCTATTTATTGATTCTGGCCGGCATCGGAAT
>CAYZAT010000379.1:0-2581 GCA_964476475.1 uncultured Pirellulales bacterium | reverse complement strand
GAAACTTCAAAGGCCCGGTCACGTTCTTCACGCCCTATTTCTTTTCCCAGGTGACGGTGGACGAGCCTCGCACGGCGGGTATGTTTCTGGACAGCCGTCCGGCCAATCCCAATAGGGGGCTGCAAATGGAAACCCAGTATATCCCCAGGGCACAGGCCGCCGACGGCAAAGGCGATACCTATGCCCGCATCGCTCCGACGTCGTTTCCGCGAGGGCCGAAAGGTGAATCGCCGGTCGTTCACCTTGTGACGGCTTATACCAAAAAGGCGCTCTGGGATGCCGTCGAGACATGGTTCAAAGGCGGCCCCCCGGCCGGCGGCGTCATCGATCCCAAAGAGTCCACCGTGCATAAGTTTACCGGACAAGGGTGGTCGAGCTGGCAAATCTACGACTACAAAACGCCCAAAGATCAACGGGTGCGCATTGACTGGGATTCGTTCGCATACCCCGCGGCGCTCGATCCGACGACCTTCGGGTTTCGGTGGAATGAAGAACGGGTCACAAAAAAAGACACGACAGACGGCCCGCTCGTGACGCTTCCCGAATACTACCGTTTGGAGATAGATCAAGATAATCGTAAGAAGTCCAGGTGGGTTCCGGTAAACCCCAAAGACGTCCCGGCGGAAACCGGGCTGGCCGAGGTCAGCTTTAAGCGGCCGGACGAAGAAACTTCCGAACCTTACGTCACGCCCGACGATCCGGCCGGTTGCTGGAAGAAGCCCGGCCCCGTCGCGGGCCCGTTTAAGGCGTATCCGGGGGACGGAAGCGTGGTAACCTACTACTGGTATCGATTCGCCGACCAGCCGGCCTTGCTCAACGCCGACTTAACGCCCGAAGAGCGGGAGAGCCTGCAAACGCGAGTGGAAAAGCTCCACCGACACTGGAAAAAAGACCAAAACTACCTGCCGCCGCCCAAATTCGGAAAACTGGCTGACATCGACCCGGCCCTGATCGTCGCTCCGCCGCCGGGCCTGGAGGCAGGCTACGTCCCCATCGTCACACGCCAGGCCGCGAAAGAATAGGTTCCGTCTCGTCAGAGTCCCAATCACATCTCTTCGCCGTCTGAGGTCACCCTGGGAGCGGCATTAGCGCCTGAAGCGGAACGTGGCCATTTGAGCGCGGTCGCCCAGTTCGCGTTCGATCCGCATGAGCTGGTTATACTCGGCCACGCGTTCCGACCGGGAGAGCGAGCCGATCTTGATCTGCCCGACGTGCGTCCCGACGGCAAAATCCGCCTCGAAAGGCAGTTCCGTCTCGCCCGAGCGATGCGAGATGATGCAGGTCATCTCATGTTCGCGGGCGAGTTTGATCGTCTCCAGGGCTTCGGTGATCGTGCCGATCTGGTTGACTTTGATCAGCACGCTGTTGGCGGCATTCTCCCAGATGCCGATTTGCACCCGCTGGGCATTCGTGACGAACAGGTCGTCGCCGACGATCTGGACATTGCCCTCGGTCTCCTCCATCAGATGATTGAAGCCGGACCAGTCTTCTTCGGCCAGGCCGTCCTCGATCGAAACGATCGGATACTTGCCGATCCACTCCTCATAAAGATCCACCATCTCTTCGTAGGTCAGGTCCTTGCGACCGTCTTTCTCCAGGTGGTATTTGTCGTCCACGTGCAGCTCCGTCGCCGCCGGGTCGAGGGCGATGCCCACTTGCTCGCCGGGTTCGTAGCCGGCCTTCTCCAACGCGGCCATGATCAGTTCCAGGGGTTCCTCGTTGGAACGGACCGGCGGCGCATATCCGCCCTCATCGCCCACGGTGGTCGGCCAGCCCTTGTCCTGGATGATCTTGCCGAGGTTGTGGAAGATCTCGGCGCCCCAGCGGACCGCCTCGACAATCGACGGGGCGCCGGTGGGCATAATCATGTATTCCTGAAAATCGGCCGAGCCTTGGGCATGCTTGCCGCCGTTAAGAACGTTCATCATCGGGATGGGCATGGTGAACTTGTCCGTCGGCTCCGGATCGCACAGCGTCGAGACATAGGCGTAGAAGGGCAAATGCTTCGCCGCCGCCCCGGCCTTCAGGCACGCAATCGAGACCGCCAGAATCGCGTTGGCGCCGAGTTTGGACTTATTGGGCGTCCCGTCGAGGTCCAGCATCGTCTGGTCGATCCTCCGTTGGTCGGTAACGTCCGTCCCGGCCAGGACCGGGGCGATCTCGGTGTTGACGTGCTCGACGGCCCGCAAGACGCCGCGGCCCAAATAGCGGTGGGGATCGCCGTCCCGCAGTTCCAGAGCCTCGTGCTGACCGGTCGAAGCCCCCGAAGGGACCATCGCAGCGGCCGAAATGCCGTTTTCGAGAATCGCGACGGCTTCCAGCGTTGGATTGCCCCGCGAATCCAGCAACTCGTGTGCTCTAATTGTCTTGATCTTCATCTCTACACCTCAGATATCCTATGACCCGCCGTTTATTTGATCCACATCTCAACAACGCGAGGCATCTTATCACGGATCGGCGCGATAAGCAACAGTAAACGAAGCACTTGCCGAACCGTTGACCAACCCTCGATCGAAAGGCCATTGCTTTCGGATGCTGAAAAACTCGGTCGGGTGCGATGCATCGCACCCAATTCTTTGTT
>CAYZAT010000378.1:0-2584 GCA_964476475.1 uncultured Pirellulales bacterium | reverse complement strand
GTTCTATTGATGACCCGAAGCCTGGCCGTCGAGTGGGGTCAATATGGGATTACGGTCAACGTGCTGGCCCCCGGTTGGTTCAAAACGGCCCAAAACGCAGCCTTATATGAGAAAAAGGAATGGTGTGATTATATCACGGATCGTATTCCCTTGAATCGCGTCGGTCAGCCGCACGATCTTGACGGGACGGTGATCTTTCTGGCTTCGGATGCCTCCGAATACATCACGGGCCAGATCCTCCTGGTCGATGGCGGTTTTACGACGGGCGCGACGAAGGCTATTCCGTGAATATATCCAGAGACTTGATAGTGTGAGGCATTCGCAGGGAGGCAACCATGAGCTTAAGAGGGATCGTTCTTGCCGGGGGGACCGGATCGCGGCTGAAGCCGTTAACGAAGGTAACCAACAAGCATTTGCTTCCCGTCGGGCAAAAGCCCATGATCTACTATCCCATCGAGAAACTGACATCCGCCGGGATCGACGAGATTTTGATTGTCACCGGCGTCGAGCATATGGGAGACGTCGTGAGTCTGTTGGGCTCGGGGAAAGCTTTCAATTGTCGATTCACCTACAAAGTCCAGGATGAAGCGGGGGGAATCGCCCAGGCCCTGGCGTTGGCGGAAAATTTCGCCCAGGGCCAGCCTGTGGCTGTCATTCTTGGCGATAACATCTTCCACGCCGATCTTAAAAGCTATGTCGATAAGTTCCTCGCCCAAGGCACAGGAGCACGCATCCTTCTTAGAGAAGTCTCGGATCCTCACCGCTTCGGTGTGGCGGAACTGGCCGACGGCAAGATTATCAGCATTGAAGAGAAACCTCGGAAGCCCAAATCGAATTACGCGGTTATTGGTATCTACTTCTATGACGCGGCCGTTTACGATATTATCCGCACGCTCAAGCCGTCGGCGCGGGGCGAGCTTGAAATCACTCACGTCAACGATGCCTATATTTCAAAAGGCCAAATGGCATTCGATATCCTTGAGGGGTGGTGGACGGACGCCGGGACGTTCGAATCGCTCGCACGGGCCGGTGAATTCGTTAAAGAAGAACCGCCCTTATAATGCGAATCGAGCTTTCTAAACCATCCAGGTACGACCTATGAACGCGATAGAAACGAAACTGCCCGGTGTTATCCTCCTCGAGCCGGACGTGTACGAAGATCACAGGGGATTTTTCCTGGAGACATGGAATCGGAAGAGGTACGAGGACGTTGGTATTCGGGAAACGTTCGTACAGGACAACGTTTCGTTCTCACAAAAAGGGATTTTGCGCGGCCTGCATTTTCAAAATCCTCAGTCACAGGGTAAGCTCGTCCAGGTCCTGGCCGGCGAGGTTTGGGATGTCGCCGCTGATATCCGTAAAGACTCTCCGACGTTCGGGCAGTGGATCGGCGAAGTCCTTTCAGGAGAGAACCACGTGCAGATGTACGTTCCGCCCGGTTTCGCGCACGGCTATTGCGTCACGAGTGAGACGGCGCTCTTTTCGTACAAATGCACGGATTTTTACAATCCGTCAACGGAACACGGCATCATTTGGGATGATCCGGATCTGGGCATCGATTGGCCCGTGAAGACGCCGCTCCTATCGTCCAAAGATGCGAATTTTCCGAAGTTAAAAGACCTTCCAACTGGTTCGTTGCTGCATTTCAAGCGGGGAAGTGTCGATGGGTGATCTGCGAATTTCCATTTTGGGCGGTCGAGGCATGCTGGGTTCCGATTTGGCTTTGGCTTGCCGGGAGCGGGGATTCGATCCTGTCGTTCTCGATTTGCCGGAGTGTGATATTACGAACGCCGACCACGTCCAGCACGCCGTCTCACGCGCCGACGTGATCGTCAATTGCGCCGCTTACACCAACGTCGATGGCGCCGAAAGCGAAGCCGAATTAGCGTATCAGGTCAATGCCGAAGCCGTGGGGCGGCTCGGAACGATTGTGCGGGAGGCCGGTAAATGGCTATTGCATATCAGCACGGATTTTGTCTTCGACGGAAGGTCGGATCAGCCCTATGTCGAGACCGATCCTGCGCATCCGATTAACATATACGGCCAGAGCAAGTTAGCCGGCGAGCAACTTTTGGCCGAGAGTGGCTGCCGGTATTGCATCGTGCGCGTGGAGTGGACGTACGGTCTGGCCGGCACTAATTTCGTCACAAAACTCATGCAGCGCGCCAGGGCCGGCAACGCATTGAAGGTGGTCGATGACCAAGTGGGTTCCCCTACGGCGACCCTCGAAGTCTCAAACGCGGTTTGTGAGTTGTTGAAAAGCAAGCCGGAGGGGTTGTTTCATTTCGCGGCGGCCGGGTATGTCAGCCGATACGACATGGCGAGATTCATCGTGGACAAGCTTTCAATGGATATCGATGTCGCACCCTGCAAAACGAGCGATTTTCCGAGCCCTGCGATAAGGCCCTTGAACAGTCGGTTCGATTGTAGTAAGATTTCGCGGCTGCTTTCTGAGCCGATCGAGCACTGGCAGAAGCCGTTGGAACGTTTTTTAGGGCAATTATGAAAAGAATCTTAGTCACAGGTGGGGCCGGATTTATCGGCAGCAATTTTGTGCGCATGGTGCTCTCGGAGCACCCCGATT
>CAYZAT010000377.1:0-2628 GCA_964476475.1 uncultured Pirellulales bacterium | reverse complement strand
TCCTCCCGCGGAAATATCCGATATAAGCATGAGTAAACGTGTGTTGAGTTATGGCACGGAACGTGAATGAGACAATACGGTAATGCGCTCCAAGATGGATAGTACCCAAACAAGTCCAGCAGAGGACCAGTCTAAAACTGATACGAGCATCACCTTGCTCGAGCAGATTACACCTCTGGCTCGCCAGATCAACTGTCTGGATATCGACCGCATCGCGGATATTTGTATAAAGAGCATACCTCAAATGGTGCATGTGCAATTTGCTTCGCTCTATATCCTCGATGAAACGAACAACATGCTCCACCTGTACAGACACAACCATCCTTTCCTTATTAATAAAATCGTCTCGCTCAACCAAACACCGACGCCCCTTATGGTTGTCGCGGCAAGAAGCAAGGAACTGATTCTCGTCGGGGATATCGACACGCATCGCAAACCCGTGATTCGAAAATCGCAAAGGGCTTTTGCCGAAAACTATCGAACAAAAAACTGTGCCATCGTGCCTCTTGTTTGCCAGGACCGGGTGGTCGGCGTGCTCAATCTGGCTGATAAAATCCATGGCGATCGATTCGATTCCGGGGATATTGCTCTGATCGAGCTTTTTAGCCAGTTAATCGGCGCCTCGATCGGTAATGTCAAGTTGTTCGAAAAGATACAGCGTCAAGCCACGACGGACGGTCTGACGGGACTGGTAAATCACAAAACGTTTTACGAGATTCTGGAAAAGGAATTGTGGCGTTTGAGACGATTTGGCGGGCAAATCTCCCTCATCATGGTCGATATGGATAATCTCAAGAAAATTAACGACGTTTACGGCCATCGAGCCGGCGACAAGGCCATTCGGGAAGTAAGTAAGAAAATCAAAGGGTGCATCCGCCAGATCGACACCGCGGCACGATACGGAGGGGATGAATTTGCGGTTATCCTGCTCAACACGTCACTCCGCGAGGCCACCGTGGTCGCTCAACGTATGGTGAATGCCGTCGCCAGTTCTCCCACGTCCTGGAACAAGGAAGAGATTCCCTTGTCGGTCAGTGTTGGCCTGGGGCAGTATGATGCCGAGAGCACCCCCGAAGACGTGACAAGCCGGTCGGATCAGGCCCTCTACGCCGCTAAGCAAGCCGGTAAGAACACCGTAAAAATATTCGAATCCTCGACAGATAGTCAATAGTATTGCCTAATTGTGCCTCAGTTCCGAGTATGGATTTTCTTCACCAAAGATCCGTCTGGAGCCAAATATTCGATGCCAGGACGCACCGGTGAATGTTGCTTCCTGTAAGTATTCAAATGGATAGCTTGAAATTTTCTTTGGAAGCAGATATGCCAAGATTGACAATGGGATGATGAATATGGTATAAATGTTTGAATATAAGGTGCTTAGGACTATAATCCGCGATGAATGGGGTATGAAGGGTGAATCCCCGGAGAATTCGGGTTTGCCGGCAAGAGGAGTTCGTTTTCCTTTTGGTTTCTTCAAGACGTTTCGTCCTGATTTTCTTTGGTTTGGACAAGGAGTATTATGTGGAAATCATTTATTGTATTTGTGACTGTGTTCGTTCTGTTATCAGTAGGAATCACAAAGGGGATCCGGCTTGATGTTACCCTGCCGGGGGATGCCATCCAGGGTGTTCCGAATGACGGTGACTGGCCGGGAAACGAAGCCCCTCCCCTGGCCATCGACGACAATACGGCGACGAAGTATTTGCACTTCAAAGGGGATTTCGATCCCGATCCGCAGACCGGCGGGGCAGGTTTCCAGGTCACGCCATCAACTCGTCAAACGGTTGTCGTAGGATTATCGTTCACTACCGCCAATGATGTTCCGGGCCGCGATCCGGTTGCCTATGAGCTTTCAGGCGCCAATGTGAGCATCAATGGACCTTACGAGCTGATTGCCGCCGGCGAGATCGTCGATTTCCAGCAGGCGGCCGATTGGCCGCGTTTTACAATGAACGAGACGCCGATTATCTTTGATAACAACAAGTCATACGACCATTACCAGCTTATATTCACAGCTATTCGCGGGCCCGTCGGGGGAAGCGTCAATAGTGTGCAGATCGCCGAAGTGGAGCTGTTAGGCATGAGTAGGGTTTCTTCCGATCCCGTACCGGCCGACGGTTCAATCCATCCCGATGCCTGGGTGGGCCTGGGCTGGTCGCCGGGAGGACAAGCGGCCTCGCACGATGTGTACTTCGGGGATGATTTTGACGAAGTCAATGATGGGGCGGGTGGCACGTTTCAGGGAAACCAGACCTTGACGTATTTTGTTGTCGGATTTCCGGGACTTCCCTTTCCGGATGGCCTCGTTCCCGGAACCACTTATTACTGGCGAATCGATGACGTCGAAGCGGACGGTGTGACCAAGCACAAAGGCGCAGTTTGGAGCTTTTTAGTTCCTCCGAAGGCCGCCTATAATCCCACACCTGCCGACGGTAGTAAATTTATCGCTGCGGATGCAATTCTTAACTGGACGGGTGGTTTCGATGCCGTACTCCATACCGTTTATTTTGGCGACGATTTTGACACCATCAATAACGCCGTGGGAGGGATACCCCAGGGAATTAATGCTACCTACGATCCGGGTCTTCTTGAACCCTGGACGACATACTACTGGCGTGTGGATGAGTT
>CAYZAT010000376.1:0-2648 GCA_964476475.1 uncultured Pirellulales bacterium | reverse complement strand
CAGCAAACAAATCGGCACAAGACAATTCGGGTACCTCGCGGTCATCGCCGCGACAAAACGAAACGTCTATGTCTTCGAGGCGTGGGGACCGAAGCAGGAATTCGATAAAGATGTCGGCAAGCTCGAAACAGCCGCGAAATCAATGCAGTTGAAATAGGGATATTGAAAAGGCGTATTCTCGTGAAGAAAACGATAGAAAATCATGATGACGAATCCAGGCTGAACCTTCCCGAAAAGCTGAGGGAAGATATCAAGGGCCTCTATCAATCATCATCGACCATACCGCCGGAAATCGATCGGGCCATATTGGACCGGGCACACCAGCATTTCTCCCGGACAAAACAGCGACGAATCCGGTGGATAGCTCCGTGGAAAATCGCCGCGGCCGCCGCGGTTATTATCTTTGCGTTTAGTCTGTCCCTCAACAAATTGTCTGGGCCGGCACCGGAACAAGCTTATCAAGCCGTGGTTCAAGCGACCGATATCGACCACAATGGTCGAGTGGATATTCTCGACGCCTTCACATTAGCCCGGCAAATCGAGCGAGCCAATCCTATTAAATCCGAATGGGACATGAACGGCGACGGCCAAGTGGATCAAAGCGATGTCGATACGGTTGCTTTGGCCGCGGTCCGTTTGGATAAAGGGGTCTTATAATGAAAAAAATAATGACTATCATTCTAACCAGCGTGTCTGTAATGGTTCCCGTTCTGGCCCGTCAATCGGCTCCAGGCGAACCGTCCGACGAGTCCGCCGTGCGTTTTTCACCATTGCACATCTACATCGATTCCGGCAATCAGTCTCTGGCGGCCTACCAGTTCGAACTAAAGGCGACCGCCGGGCAGATCAAAGTCGTCGGCGTTGAAGGCGGTGAGCACCAAGCATTCAAAGAGGCGCCGTACTACGATCCTGCCGCTCTGGCGAACGACCGGATTATCATCGCCGCTTTCAACACCGGACGAGAACTGCCCAAAGCAAAAACTCGCATCGCAACGATCCATCTGCAAATCACCGGAGACGTCGAGCCGGAATATGAACTGAAGCTCGTTGTCGCCGCCGATGAAAATGGAAAAGAAATACCCGCCGAAATCTCATGCGAAAAAGGAGATCAAAAGTGAAAAAGAAAGCACTCATCACCTCAATTCTTCTTAGTCTCACGCTCGTCGTATTGATTGGCTATGTGCTTGTAGGTTGCTCATCGATAGACAACCACACCACCCGCCAATCAAAAGAACCATCAACTATAGATGCAACTTCTTCCAGCAAAGAAAGCCATCAATCTCCAATCATCGCTGGAAAGCCTGATTCTGCAGCAGTATGGGCGCAAGTTGATGACAAATCCGAATCAGAAGGTAAACAGGAAGAGTTCCAAATCGAGACAGGCAGAGCACCGATGTTGGGAGATATGCCCATCGTGGGCGGCTTGGTTGAAAAAGACACAAGATACGATTACATTGCCCCGTATGACCGGGAGGGACAAGTCCAACCGGGAAAACGAACGGAACTGTCTACGATAACTATGGGTAGAGGCATCCCTTTGCCCTCTGTCACTCGCAGTTTACCGGGATTATCTTCCGTTGGTGGACCCGTACCCGTGGAATTGGTTCATGTCTCGGCGGATGAGATTTGGGTGATCGCCAAGGCTGAAACGCAGGCCGTCCCGACTGATGAGGATACACCCGGCAGTGGCGCCATGCTGGCCAAGCTGCCCCAGGAAGAAAAAGAGATACCACTGCCTCTCAAACATACGGATGTTAAAGGACAGATCAGCGGTTATATCGCCACCGTGAATGTTACGCAGAAATTTCATAATCCTTATGACGAAAAGATCGAAGCGGTGTATGTCTTTCCGCTACCGCAAAACGCAGCGATCAATGAGTTTATCATGACGATCGGCGAGCGCCGCATCCGGGGTATCATCCGCGAGCGAAAAGAGGCCGAGGAGATTTATCAGCAGGCCCGAAGACAAGGTCACGTCGCATCGCTTCTAACCCAGGAGAGACCGAATATTTTCACCCAAAAGGTCGCGAACATCGAGCCGGGCAAGGCCATCGACGTCGATATCAAATATTTCAATACCCTGGCTTATGTGGATGGCTGGTATGAGTTCGTGTTCCCGATGGTCGTCGGGCCTCGATTCAACCCTCCCGGCACCACAGATGGCGTCGGCGCCGTCGCACGCGGCAAAGCCGGTATCTCCGGCCAGAAGACCGAGGTCCAGTATCTCAAGCCGGGCGAACGAAGCGGACATGATATCTCGCTGGCCGTGGATATCGACGCCGGGGTGGCCATCGAGAAGGTGCTTTGTTCCAGCCATGTCATTACGAATAGCACAGCAACGCCCGAAAAACGAACCGTCAAGCTTAGCCGGCTCGATAGCATTCCCAATAAAGACTTCGTCCTCCGTTACAAGGTCGCGGGCAAAACCGTTAAGTCTGCGTTGGTTACCCACCGCGATAAGCGAGGTGGATTCTTCACGCTGATGCTGTATCCGCCGGACAATCTTTCGCAACTCAAACGCGCGCCGATGGAGATGATCTTCGTTCTCGACTGCTCCGGCAGCATGAACGGCAAACCCATCGCCAGGGCCAAGCAGGCGATTACCCGCGCTCTCAAACAATTGCAACCGAATGATACGTTTCAAGTCA
>CAYZAT010000375.1:0-2668 GCA_964476475.1 uncultured Pirellulales bacterium | reverse complement strand
CCAGCGGGCTGATTAAAGCCACGACCCCAAAGACAAGAATCAAATTAATGAGTTTCCTCATCATAATAGTCCTCCCTTAAATAAGTTTAAGTAAAATCGATCGATAATGATCTTTGCCCCTTGCAAAGTTCTACCCATACCCTTTTTTATGGACAGAAAACGTACGCCTTGGTCAGTTATCACCTCCTTTCTGCAAGAGTCAACAGCCAACGATTTTCTTTAAAGGCAAAGAAGTTATCTCCGGACGTAAGCCATCCGGTCACTGTACTCATTTCCACTCCAGTCCGGCGCTCCGTCGGTAAGAGGTCCTGGTGTTTACCCTTCAGGAAAGCGAATAGGCTCAGACGTTCTCCTACGCATAGCCATAATCGCCAATCTTATGTATTTATACCAGAATCCCCATATTCACGTCAAGTAAAAGCTGTGTAAAATTCTTTCGGTCCGGCAAACATCTCTGATCTCGACGGAATAGTGTTGCCCCGCTTTTACCCAAAATTTGCGTAGTTTTAGCCCTTCAGAGCGGATTTATGCCCAAAACCGACTGAAAAACCCCCAGAAATTGGCGATTTTTCCATCGGCTGCGCAATGGGAAAAACCGTATCTATTTCCCCGAGGCGCCGGATCTCCGATTTGGTGTCAATCCAAGATCCCTCGCGAAAGAGATGAGAGCGGGAAAATGGAGCAAAATGGGACCCATATCGAAACAATCAATATGGGCCCCAAAGTCAGACTAAACGACTGTGTCAATCACACGCACGTAGATCGACATCTTAACCCTAAACATGCCTTTAACGGTCGGGCGGCGACTGCATTAGCACGACGGCATCAATGACGTGTATGACACCATTCAAGGCTTCTACATCGGTAACGATGATGTTTGCCTTCCGGTCGAGATTGTCCGTGAGGACACCACCGTCCTGCAAAAGCACATCGCCGTTGAGCATCTCGATCTTTTCGAGAGCCAGTACATCCGCCGCGAGCAGTCGGCCTGCCGTCGCATGGTACAGAAGCACATCGGTTAGGAACGCCTGCCCGAAGACATCGATATTATCGGGCGTCAGCTCCAGCGCCGCAAAGGCGTCGTCTGTCGGAGCAAAAACCGTAAGCGGATCTTCGCCGGACAGCGCCTCAGCAATAGAGGGATCAGCCGCCAGCACGGCCGCGATAAGCGTGTCGAACGTGCCCGCGAAATCCCCTTCGCTATTCAGTTTCACCGCCAGATCCAGCAGGTTCGGGGATTCTATCGTGAAACTCCAGACCGGACCGGGATGCTTCGCGCCGTCGGCATCGATCTCGTCGATTTTCCAGTAGTACGTCATGCTCTTTTCAAGCGTTCCGACGTCATACGTGGTCCCCGTTGTTTCCTCCAGTTTCTTCGGCGGATTCTCGGTCCCAAAGTACACCTCGCGTGAAACGCCCGTGAAACCCGGCGACCAACTGAGAATCACATCCGTGCCGACATTGACGGCGCCATCGGCCGGACTGGGATGACCCGCCGCTTCCGTGATAGCCGATATATGCAACATCGGCGCCGCGGACTCTTCGCCATCATACGACTCGGCGCAGCGATTCCCCTCGGAAGGATTACACGGATCATCGCTGAAGATCAGCGCCAGGGCATTGCCCGCGGCCCAATCGGGCTGGGCAACGAGCTCCTCGATGATAGGTGTGAGGTCCGAGGTCATCTGATCGGGGCCCTGGTCATCCACGGTTTCCCAAACCGGCACACTCCACGGCACCATCGTTTCCGTTCTGGGTCGGCTGGAGATATCGAACGTTCCCGGATCCCCCCCGACAAATTCACTCGGATCGGGATTCAATTCACCTTCAATGATAAGATTGACGGGCAAGGCGCCGTCTTTAATCTGATCGACTTCGAACTGCACTGAGGATTCGAGAATTGACATATCCGGATCAAGATCGATATCTACGAAGCGTAAACCCACGATCTGCGGATCGCCCATGTCGGTATCTTCATAGGGCATCTCGAGATCGCTGCTGGTCTGGTCCACTTCGCCGAGTTTATCCGGATTGAGATCCTCCTCGGCATCATCCGCTCCCGACGCAATCCTCTTGTCGATCGAGACGTTGCCCAGCGGCGTACTGAAGCTCCAGACCGCGCCCATATTCAAGACTAACCCGTCGGCGCCGATCTCATCGACGCGCCAATAATAGGTCGTGCCCGTAGCAAGATCGCCGACTTCCACGCCGGCAACGTCCACCGGCAGATTGGCCAGCAGCCCGGCGTCGCCCACACCGTTGACATCGTCGTAATTCTCGCTGAAATAGACATCCTGCGAAAGCCCCTCACCGGGCGTCCAGCTCACGGTGATTGGATTTTCAACGACAATTCGCCAGGAATTTAACGTCCCCGGCCCGCCCGGCCAGTCATCGATGATCTCAAGCTCCCAGGTCCCCTGGGAATCGCGATTGTCAAAACCAGACAACTTGCCTTCGGGCTTATAGATGCCCCGGTACGGCCCCTTCGCACTGGTGATGGACGAAGCCGCTTCGTCGTCCAGAATCGTATTCGTAAAATGAGAAGTGAATACGCCGATGTCGTCGAAGAGCTTGACCTTTTTGCCGTCCGGCGATTTGAGGTAAACGTTCAGGTCGCCGTTACTGCCGCCGGGCATCGTTATGTCCAGTTCGACGTTGAGATCTTTGA
>CAYZAT010000374.1:0-2680 GCA_964476475.1 uncultured Pirellulales bacterium | reverse complement strand
GCGTCTCAAATTGTTCGTTCTGGTCTGTCAGGCCGTCCAGCACGCCCATCAGAAAGGCATTATTCACCGTCATATTAAACCCTCGAACGTCATGGTCACGCTGCATGATGGCGTACCGGTTCCGAAGGTGATCGACTTCGGTATAGCCAAGGCCGTCAATCGCCAGCTCACGGAAAAGACACTCTTCACGCGCTACGCCCAGATCATCGGCACGCCCGCCTACATGAGCCCCGAACAGGCCGAAATGAGCGGCCTGGATATCGACATTCGCACAGATGTCTATTCATTAGGCACGCTGCTATATGAATTGCTGACCGGCTCGCCCCCGTTTGAATCGGAATACCTTCTGAGCAAGAGTTACGAAGAGATGCAACGGATTATCCGCGAGGAAGAACCAACCCGGCCATCCACGAAGATCAACACCCTGGGACAAGCCCGGATCGATATAGCTAAGTATCGCAATACCAGCCCGCAAATATTGCACAAACTCATTCGCGACGATCTGGACTGGATCGTGATGAAGACGTTAGAAAAGAATCGGGACAGACGGTACGATTCCGTCGGCGAGTTCACGGTGGATATTGCTCGTTATCTGAATAACGAGCCGGTCTTAGCCGGGCCGCCCAGTACGATGTACCGCATCAGAAAATTCATCAAACGACACCGAGTCTTGGTCACAGCCAGTACCGCCATCGCGATATCAATCATAATAGGTATGGTAGTCAGCACGTCGCTCTATCTCAAAATGCGCCGAGCGCTGAATACCGTAGTGCAACTGGAAACCAAAGTCGAAATCGATAGCAAGCTTTCCACCGCCCAAAGATTATACGCCGAAGGCCGATACCAACCGGCTTTGAACGAAATCGAAGCAACACTTGACGCACAAAATCCACACCCAGAGACGCAACTGTTGAAGGCTCAATTGCTCGTTGAGATGGGACGGCAAGAAGAAGCCGAAACTCAACTCCTCAATCTGACAAATGCGGAACCGGAAATCGCGGGAGCTGCTTATTACCTCATGGCTCAAATCAATATGGGCATTAATGATACAAAAGCACATGAATACGAAGCCCTTGCCGCGTCGATGTTGCCGGAAACCGCGGAGGCGCGTTACTTACGCGCCCGGACTGCAATGAGTCCCTCAAAAGCTCTCCAATGGCTGGACCAGGCCATTGCATTCGATCCGTCCCATTACCCGTCCCGCAAAGCGCGCGTGTTGATTTATTACAGTCGGTGCGAAGACGTCAAGATGGCCAAAGACGTGGAAGCCCTCATCGCTTTGCGCCCTGCCGACTCTCTGGGCTACGCCCTTCGGGCCGTCTTGCATCGGGAATCCGGCCAATTCGAGCAAGCCCTCGCGGACCACATGCGTGCAATTAAACTATGTGAGAGTCAAACAGAACGGTCTATCCTCAATCATCAGAGGTACGAGACGTATGTTCGCACGGGAGATTATACATCTGCTCTACAAGATGCGCGGAGATCGGCCGAATTGGAACCCAACGAGTTCGGGCATCAACTCAATCTCTTTAAGATGCTATTCGCTTTAGGGGATTTTACAACAGCACAACAACAATACCGTTCAATCGTGAAAACAAGTCACCAGTGGCATAGACGGTTCAATAGAGAACTTTCGAATCACGTGTTTGACATTTTGGCTGATGGCGGAACGCTTAGTCTTCCGCCCACGATCATGTACAAGGCTCCGTTTGCTCAAATGCTAAGAGCGGCCGATTGTTATCATGCCCTTACGAGCAAAGCAACGCTTCTTCCAACTCAAAGACAAGGCTTGGTCCCTTGTGGCTGGTCGCCGGATAGTAAAAAACTCCTATGCGGATGGATGAGTCTCTACGGAGCTACGGCACGTTTGGTCAGGGAAACTGTTCCAATCATGACTCGAACTCAAGGTCTCAAAATCATTGACATCGAATCAGGCGAAGAACATCATATAGAGACATTTCTTGTCGGCAAACCCGCCTGGTCCCCGGACGGCAAGTTCATCGCCTATCCGGATCGCGACGACAATCTCACGATCGTCCCGGTTGAGGGCGGCCAGGCCCAAAAAGTCGCATCCGGTTATTGGCCTCATTGGTCGGAGGACTCGCAACGTCTGTACTATAACACGAAATGGAATTGGGGAGAATTGTGTTCCATTAACGTACATGATCCCGATCCAATCCCGGAAAAATTGATGAGATGTATGGGCAATTTTATCATTTGCAAAAAGGAAAACTGGATCGCTTTAGGAAATGCCACTTCAATCAACATCGTGGACTTCTCGTCCGGAGATATAATCGATCAGTATCCATACCCCTGGCCTCAGACTGGATGGCGCTTTCGCTTGTCCCCCGATCACAGAGAATTGTGTTTTACACCCTGGTACCGTTATCTCCATAACGAATCTCACATCATAGATATGTACCAAAAGAAATTGTATCGCGTTCTTGATGTACCCGCCGATAGATTCGTTTGGTCTCCGGACGGTTCCAGGCTGGCCATCGGCGCAAGAAACAGAATCTGGATTATGGAGCTGGATCCTCATCACACCGTAAGTCAATTCCTTGGTGAACGCATACCGGATAATGATCTGATCGGCCGTCACATTGAAGAGCGTACCCAGGCGATTGAAGCCGATCCGCTCTATCCAGAGAATTACCTCCAGCGGGCCGTGGCCTATATG
>CAYZAT010000373.1:0-2686 GCA_964476475.1 uncultured Pirellulales bacterium | reverse complement strand
CTGCGGGTGAATTCGATATGGGCTCGGCGCCCTCGGAGGAAGCCAGAGCGAATGATGAAGGCCCCGTCCGCCGGGTCAGAATCAGCAAACCCTTTTATATCGGTCGATACGAAGTTACCCAAGCCCAATGGAAAGCGATGATGGGACAAGTCTCGAATTCTCTTAAAGAGATCGATCTCCCCGTCGAAGGGATACCCTGGTCAAAAACAGTGGATTTCTGCCGAAGGCTCAGTGAAAGGGAATTAGAGACATTTCGGCTCCCCACAGAAGCCGAGTGGGAATACGCGTGCAGAGCGGGAAATATGACGGCCTATTCGTTTGGCGACGCTCCGTCTTCTCTTGGGCAATACGCCTGGTTCAACAGTAACAGCAATCATGCAACGCACCCGGTCGGGCAGAAGAAACCGAATGCGTTCGGTCTTTACGATATGCACGGCAATGTGTGGGAATGGTGTAGCGATTGGTATGATGAGTATTATGCCGATTCGACCGTGGATCCCACAGGCCCATCGGAGGGGGCCTCTCGTATCCTCCGCGGCGGCTCCTGGTTCTGCACGCCGGGCCCCTGCCGGTCGGCCAACAGGGGCTGGAACACACCGGAGACCCGGGACGATGACGTGGGTTTTCGTATCGTTTTGGAATGCCCCGAATAGCACGTTCTCAACAACCTCCGCCGATTTTGCCCGATCCATGCACACTTAAACTCCATATCCCGGTTCCGATTAGGGTTTTTATGTAATTCGCTGACCTATCTCGGGGAAAATAACGAAAAATTCTTCAATCTCACCTCCAGGAACGCCGAAAAATACCATAGAATTTGATCTTGAAAAGGCGATGACACCTTTTCTTCCCTCCGGCCCTGGTTTACTCCAGGGCCTTTTTCTGCGAAATCGACAAAAATAGACTCCTCAGAGTCAGACCCTTGAGGATTGGAACGTTTACCCATCGCCGAATGGGTCTTTCGCATCGTGGAAATCATTTCATATAATTTAAATGGAGGGAAAATCTGTATGAGTCGCCAGGAGCTTATCATCATGCTGGCCATTCTGTTCGTGGGAGTATGCCTTATCGCGTTGACGCTACTCTTGGGATAACGAAGAACAGCCGAACGAATTGCAACATCCTGAATGGACGCGATGCATCCTCCGTACCTCTGGATGATATTGAACCTGTCAGTAAGAGCCAGGCAATTCCGAAGGAGATTCCCTCTCCGCTAACCCTGTCGGCACGCAAAATTTCTTCCCATTTCCATGCGTATACCCTTGGTAAAAAAGCCTTTTAAAAATTTTTGCGAGATACTTGTTTTATCACAGAAAAGCCATATACTAATGCTGAAACTGTGTGATTGAAATGAGTGTTTAATGAAACGCTTCTGGCACGATTGAACTTTGGCGGATTATCCTCGAGGCATATCGTTATCCATCACTTCAATCAATAATGTCGCCCTTCGCGAAAAAGGTATCGTCCGTTCACATGATGCGACCTTGTCTCGGTGAGTGACGATTGAATCATTGCCAACAGGCAAGAACTAAGGAGAGCACAATGAACATCTATGTTGGGAATTTGTCGCATGAAACAACGGAAGATGATTTGCGCCAAGCGTTCGAAGCATTCGGACAAGTGGAAAGTGTCAATATCATCAAGGACCGATTCAGCGGCGAATCACGAGGATTTGGATTCGTAGAGATGCCCTCGAAAGACGAAGCCCAAACCGCCATCGAAGAAATGAACGAGAAGGATTTACAGGGCCGCGCCCTCAATGTGAACGAAGCCAAACCCCGAGCCCCCCGAGGGGGCGGAGGCGGCGGACGGGGCGGCGGACGCGGTCGCGATGGACGCCGGGGCGGAGGCGGTGGCGGTGGCGGGCGCAAACCCGGCGGCTTCGGGGGCGGGGGACGCAGCCAGGGTCGAAGCCGCTACTAACTGCCGGCATGCTTGAATCCCCACTCTTGTTTCTAAATATTTCGAACAATAAAGGAAATAGGCCGGTTTCAAAGCCGGCTTATTTTCATTCCCCGAACCCTCTCATCGAATCCATGTAAAAATTTACAGGATCAACTTAAAAAAAAGTGTCACATTCGATCGATCCGACGGCACTTATTCACAGTTCTCACCGATTGATACTCCAAGGATGGAGGTCGTAAAAGCGTGTCGAACGTACGCTTTTACTCGGACCCCTGCTTTATTCACCCCCTCTCCTCCGTAAGGCAGGGGTCTTCTTACTATGCAGACAAACGACACGTTCGTTCTTTATGAATGAAAAGATGTGCCTGCGATGCAGATAGGACGTGCTTGAGAGTAATATGCTCTGTTCGAAAATGCGCTGAGAATTGTCAAAAGTAGATGTTGAGACCCCGTACAAGCGATTACGTTCCGGCCCAGGACAGGCGACGAGTTCGAATTTCTTCCAAAGCCACTTTGCGATCATCAGAGAACTCGAACACGGACATCAGACCCGTCCGGACAAACACTTGTTTGATCTCGGATGGAACATTACACAAAACGAACTGCCTTCCGCTGCCCTTGAGCAACCTGTCCAGGATCATAAGGCTGCAAATGGAGGCGGACGTGAGCATTTCGACATTCCCAAAGTCCATCACGACGTCACGATCGACGACATCGCTAAACATTTTATTCACCAAGTCGATTTCTTTTCCGTTCTGCGGCTGTTCCGGCAAAGTAATGA
>CAYZAT010000372.1:0-2694 GCA_964476475.1 uncultured Pirellulales bacterium | reverse complement strand
CCATAAAGCGTATGTAGAAAAGCGGGCGGCGCATTTTGAATTGGCTCATCATTGCACGAAACGCCAGTGTCATCCCCATTTCACCTGCATTCGCTGTGGTAACACGCACTGCCTGACGGGGATGGCTTTGCCGATGGCCAAGAGCCCGCATCGGGGTTTTATTATTCATCGCCAACAGGTTCGGCTTGAAGGATTGTGTCCGACGTGCGCTTGAATAGAGCAAAATGAAGATTGGAGATTAAACACTTGTCGCGTTTGGCTCAAAAAGTGGGTTGGGTTTTAACGACGATTTTCTTCGTGGCGATGGTTACGGGATTATCGCTGCACCTCCACTTATTGAGCCATCACCATCCCGAAGAGCACGATTCCGAACATTGCTCGATATGTCAGCAATTACTTATTAAGCCCGGCAAATTTATCACGGAACCTGAGTCACATCTCCCTGATTTCAATCGGCTCGAAGGCCAATTGACGTTTTATTCTCAATCCTATACTAAAACTTTTCGCTTCGATCCATTTCGTCCCCGTCCGCCTCCGCTGCTTTTCTAACGCGAACCGTGCATTTGTTCTTAACGGATTTCTTTCTCCGGAACCGATACGCGCGGTCAAGTCGTGAATACATCATAACGCTGTTTTAGCGATTGAAAACAGCGTCCAAATGACTCCTTTTAGAGTGGTAGGAGGTTTTAGATCTATGCTTATAAAACGAGCAAGTATCATCATGCTTGTATTGGTATTTAGTCTTTCGAATTATGCGGTTGCGGATCATGCTTTTGCGCATACTCATATTGGGAGAAATCCCACCTGGCGTCCGGCGGACTGGAGTACTCCCGGCGATGGGGCCGTGGACCTCGATCCGACGGACGATAATAAACTCTGGTTCTTTTCGCTGCCGCCCGTCCATTTCTGTGCGACGCCGGGCTGGCCCAACTGGGAACAGACGAACGGAACGCCGTTTCTTGTATTGACGCCGGTGAAGGAAGGCGACGAGCACATCACAAAGCCGGATGATCCGACCAAGGAATTGTACACATGCAATTTCACGTATAGTCAAGTCGATGGTTACGGCGATCCCAACGGTTATCAACACCTGGATGGCTGGCATTCGGCACATGGACCGCAGGGAGCGTGGAATCTCGAAAGTGTTGATGCCAATACCGTGCCGGCCTGGGATATTTATGTTCGGCGAGAGCGTGTCAGTGACAACCTCGATGAGGATGATTTTTTCACCTTATTGCCGGACGATACACCCGCACTCGAAAGCAACGGCGACGTTTACTTTTTGAGCAAGGAATGGCTGACCGACCAAAACGCCTGGGGTATGCACGAGCACATGGGATTCTATTTCTGGCTCGACGAAAGTGACGAAGGGGTCTCAGTCGTGTTCTCAGCTCACGATGCCGGCGGTATCTATCAGCGCTCGGCGGATTACGTTATATCTTTCGCCAAAACAGTGTGTCAACCGATAACCGGCGACCTCAACGGGGATGGTATTGTGGATATCCTCGATCTCGAAATCGTCATCGAGCAGTGGGGACAGTCCGGACTCTACAGCGGCGAGGATCATGAGGCTCTCGATCACGATCACGACCATGAAAGTTAAACAATGATGAAAGAGGATCGATCATGAAAACGGATTTATTCGAGTTACGATCGACGTTACAACGTATTCGGGGTGTCGCAAGACACCCCGAATACCGTACTGGATTATTTAAGCAGAAAACGGGTTTTACACTCATTGAATTATTGGTTGTTATTGCGATCATCGCCCTGCTGTTGGGGATTCTGCTGCCTTCCCTGGGGCGAGTTCGCGAGCAGGCTCGGAAGATCGCGTGCCTGAGCAACATGCGCCAGATGGGTGTGGCCGTCTCGGCATATCTGCTCGACTCCGACTATCGGCTTCCTCCGAGTTCGTGTCACTGTGAAGATCCGAACGAGCACTGGTTATTCATTCTTTCGAGATATACGCGCGAGCAGTTACTCTTCCAATGCCCCAGTGACAAGGGAAACGATTTCGTCGATTGGAGTAAGCCCATCAAAGACCAGAAGGATGCGCGATATTCCAGCTTTGCCGTGAATGCCCTGCTGGATCCGATTCATTATCGCTATGGGGCGCACGTCAACCGATATAACAACGTCAACACTATTCGTCACCCGATGTCCTGCATTTGGATCAGTGAAGCCCCGGATACGGAAAGCTTTAACTTAGCCGATCATATCCACCCGGAGACCTGGGAAGGATCGATCGAGTATGCCAAGCAGTTCGTCGCGTGGGACCGGCATAAAAAAACCTCCAATTATCTGTTTGTCGATGGCCACGCTGAGGGATTCGCTTTCGAGCAGACGTATCAGTGGCCGGGCACGTGCTACTGGTATCCCGACGCAGCGCCAAAATGGCCCGAAATACCCTAAGAAAAGAGAGAACAGAGAATGATATCAAGAATCAACTTGGGAATTGTACTGATAATGATCCTGGCGGTATCCTCCGTTGTACAAGCGGAGTGTCCGCTCGATCACTTTATCATCGGCTGTAATCGGGACGGCATCGAAGGAACCGACGACGATAGACAATTATTTGTCGATAGCCGACAGAAATACCGGGATAGCGGAGAGACCGAGTACGCCAACTGGTTTTATCCCTTACACAGAAGTATTTTTTCGAGCTATCCGTATCGCGTTGGCGAGCCCGGCTTC
>CAYZAT010000371.1:0-2706 GCA_964476475.1 uncultured Pirellulales bacterium | reverse complement strand
TTGCCTGATTAAACGGTTGGAAAACAAGCAATTCACACATATCGATGAGCTTCGAGCCGCCTTAAAGCCGCAGACTCCCGTCGGTCCGGGCCATTGGGTGGACCTGGCGGGCTTGTTGGCGCCGGAAGAGGCCATACAACAAATGCTCTTGGATATCGAAAACGGAACGTTGAGTTCTTTGCAGCAGGTGGAGGACCGTTTTCGTTCCATCTATGAGAGTTACCCGGAATATGAGTGGACCTGGGAGGTTAATGTCCTTGAGGGCATCTTGAACAAAAGGATAGATGAGATCACACCTGAGGATATCATTGAACTGACATCGAGGTGGAAAAAGGCGGTTGTGGAGCTCGACCGGATGTTACGGGCCGATGCTCGGAAGGAATTCACCGCCACGGCTCAAACCGGATACGGGCTCGATGGGGGCGGGCAATCGAAGGAAGTCGATTTCCAGCAGGTCAGAGGAACCTTCGAAGGCAACAGCTTTGTTCAGGAAATCGAGGAGCACATCGTGCGAAAAAACGTCATGGGCGATGATCTTATCGGTCGACTGGAAACATTGCGTCAGCGTGAATGTTCTTAGATTTAGTTTTGCAGAACTTGGATAATTAATGTATTATCCGGCGGCGTCTGTTTTAGGGTCTGATTAACATTTTGAATATATCCAGGAGCAGAGAAGTTATGAGAGTGATTATTGAACCGGATTATGATACGGCGGCCAAGTGGACTGCGAATTATATCACCAGGACCATCAATGAATTTGGGCCGAGCAAGTCCAATCCTTTCGTGCTGGGCCTTCCCACAGGCTCATCGCCGCTGGGGGCGTACAAAGAGTTGGTGCAGCTCAACAAGAAGGGAAAAATATCCTTCGAGCATGTGGTTACCTTCAATATGGATGAATATGTCAACATTCCCGAGGATCACCCGGAGAGTTATTATTCATTCATGTGGAACAATTTGTTCAGCCACGTGAACGTCAAAAAAGAGAACGTCAATATCCTCAACGGTAATGCCCCGGATCTCGGAGCCGAATGCGAAGGGTATGAGAAAAAGATCAAGGACTTAGGCGGCATTAAGCTCTTTCTCGGCGGAATCGGCCCGGACGGGCACATCGCGTTCAACGAGCCCGGCTCATCGTTGACGTCGCGGACGCGCGTCAAGACGCTCACGTATGACACCATCGTGGCCAATTCCCGTTTCTTCGGCGGCGACGTGAACAAGGTCCCCAAAACCGCCCTGACGGTGGGCGTGGGAACGGTGATGGATGCCGAGCAAGTCTTGATTATCGTCAACGGCCACAACAAGGCGCGCGCCGTACAGCACGCCGTTGAGGGAAGCGTCAATCATATGTGGACCATCAGCGCCCTGCAAATGCACCCGAGAGGAATCATTGTCTGCGATGAAGAGGCGACGATCGAACTCAAGGTCGGCACGGCGAATTACTTCAAGGGTATTGAAGCCGCGAACCTCGATCCCGCAACACTTCTTACGGGTATATCCTGATCCGGTTAGAAGCGTTATCGGCGCGTTTTGGAAAGACGATCATAGCTTAAACGGAAAGACAATCTTGGCTTCCGCCTTGAGCGAGCTGATATACTTCTCTGCAAATTCTGTTCGCTTTTTCTCTTTCAATTCCTGGATAATATCGTCTTTGGCCTGCTCAAAGGAAACAACGGAGGCGTCTTCGTGACCCGTCGCCTTGATGATGTGGCATCCGTATTCGGTTTCCACGACGTCGCTCACCTCGCCGATTTCCAGCTCGAAGGCGACCTTCTCGAATTTTGGCGTTGAATAGCCGCGCGGGAAGAACCCCAGGTCGCCCCCTTTCGGCGCCGACAGGCAATCCGAGTGGGCTTTGGCTAATTCGGCAAAGTCGGCCCCGTCTTTGACCTGTTGAAGCAGATCCTGCGCTTTGGCTTTGGCCTTGGCCTGGGCCGCGTTCGGATCGGCATTGGGATCGTCCTGTGCGTATTGGATCAGAATATGACTGACCCGGATGTGTTCGGGAACATCGAAGCGTTTCTTGTTCTCCTCGTAATATTCTTTTGCCTCTTCTTCCGTCGCATCCGTCTTGCCGGCCCATTGTGCTTCCATGAACTTGTTGCGCGTCAATTGCTTTCGAACGTCCTCCTTCACCGAGTCAAAATCCTGGTTGTTTTGTTCCAACGTTCTCTTGAACTCTTCCAATGATATATTCTGATCGGATGCAATCTCTTCGATCTTTTTCGTCACGTCTTCGTCCGTGATTTTGATGTCGGACTCTTTGATTTTCTCGTCCAGCAGTTGCCTGCGAATGAGTTGTTCCAGGGCCTGTTCTCTGAGCTGTTTCTTGTATTGTTCGGCGACCGAGGAGGGAATACTGGCGCTTTGTTGGTCGATCTTCGCAAGTTGCGCCCCGATGAGATTCATAACGGCGCTTTCTTTAATTTCGACGCCGTTCACCATGACGGCGACATCTTTACTCGTGATTGTGGAAGGGGTGTTCACGTCCGTTTCAGAAGGGGTATTCGGTTCCGCCTGACGAACGTCTTCTTCCCGGGGGCTTTTCTCTCGACAATTCATGTTGGTGCCGATAACGACGATGGCCAGGCCAAGGAGAATGACCTTGCTGAGAGAGCACGTTCTCATAATCTGTCCTTTCACAGGTTCATAACTGAACTTTTGCAAAATTGAAGTTAGGCATATATTATTTCAGAAAATCGATTTCAT
>CAYZAT010000370.1:0-2715 GCA_964476475.1 uncultured Pirellulales bacterium | reverse complement strand
GCAGGCCCACCATCCCGCTGACGGCATCGACGAAGACGAGCACGTCGGGATATTTATCTTTCATCATCTTGCTGATATCGTAAACCGGATTCGTCAGGCCGGTGCTCGTTTCGTTATAGACGAGCGTGACGGCGGCAAATTGACCGGTCGCCAGTTTCTCGTCGATCATCTCGACCGTCGTCGGCTGGCCCCAATCGACCTTCAGCGCTTCGATATTCCTCCCGCAGCTTTGAGCGACGTTGGCCCACTTATCGCTGAAAGCACCGCAACAGGTACAGAGGACAACTTCGTCAAAATCGACACAGTTACGGATAGCCGCTTCCCATATGCCGGAGGCCGAGGACGTCGAGAGAAAGATGTTTTGCTCGGTGAAGAGAATCTTTTTGAGCATGTCCACCGTTTCACCGTGGAGTTGAGCGTATTCCTTGCCGCGATGGCCCAACGTCGGGCGCGACAATTGTTGCGAGACGTCGTCGTTGACTTTGACCGGTCCGGGAATGAACAATCTTGGAGGGTTCGTCCAATCTACCATATCATCTTCCTAAAAATTTATGATTCTCGATTTGCAATTTTCGATTCCGTTCCACAATCGGCAACGGTACATTGCATATCCGTCAATTTATTGATCGTCAAGCCGGAGTACACCTTCGGATAGAAATACGTGGATTTCTGAGGCATGCGTTCCCCGGCGTCGGTCACCATCTTGAGTTGTTGTATCTTGACCGGGTTCATAAAAAAGGCCACCTGCGCCCGCCCGGCGTCGATTCGGTCGATGGAGTCGTCAATCGCCGTGGGCGTGTCTTTCACGTATTGAATGTTCTTTCCTTGTGTCTGCTTTTCTTCGTCGAGACCCAGCACCTCCTCCAGAATAAGTGTATGCAGGATGGAAACGTCCAGCGTCCTCCAGCCCGGACTCTTGTCGGGTACGACGGTATCCATGGCCCGCGGATCTTTCAATACGGCCACATAAAAAGCATCATCCGAGGCGTATATCCCGAAGGCATTCTTATCGTTTTCATGTTCGGCACGCATTCGGTCGAGCATGTCCTGACGGGCCTGTGTTTTGGCCCTGGCCGAATCGAATCCGAATTCGACCACGTCGAATCGCTCTTCGAGATCGGACAGAAGCTGTTTCATATCGAAGCCGCCGAGATTATAGACGATGCGGTGGGTGGCCAGGACGATCAGGCCATTCTGGAGAACGTTGGCGAAAGCTAACATTTGATACCGGGCCGCCGGGGTGTTGTTTTCTTCGGCATAGCGCAAACCCGTGGTATAACGATGGTGCCCGTCGGCGATGATGCAGCTTTGGTTGCTCATCATATCCACAATTTTCTGGATTTTCTCCTTTGCGGAAATCGCGAACAGGCGATGCCGCACATTCTGCTCATCGACGAAATCAATCAGCGGCTTGCTGAAGGACGCTTGTTCCATGATCATCTCAGCGACCTTCCGAGGGTCTTCATAGAGCATGAAAACCAAACCGAAATCCGCCGAGGTCGCCTGCTTCAAATTGAACCGGTCGATCATCGCCTTTTTGAAGACTTCTTCGTGAGGTTTGACCACATCGCCGAATTCTTCGAGTTTGCCCAGTGCGATGAAGCTATAGCGCTGGTATCGCTTGCCGGCCAATTTAAAATCCTGCTCATAAGCGTAGATCGCCTCGTCCGGATCCTGTTTCAGCACGCCCTCGTCGATCCAGTCGCTCAGAAGCGTCGCGGCCCGCGTGTATTGGTTATCCTCGCCGTCATCCTGTGAGCTCAGCTTGCCCTTGATAATACGGACGAGGTTATACGGATTCCTCTGATAGAGTTGCTCCTGCTGGGCGTCGCTGATGACGTCGTAAGGCGGAGCGATACAATCGCCGGCATCGCCCACGACGCTCGCATCGAACCTAAATGCCTTGAATGGCTCAACTTGCATATCTGTCTCTCACGTCGAATAAGTTAAAATGGACATAGCGACGGCCATCAATCCGCCGCCCTTTGTCGTATAGACTCCATAGACATATCGGCTATCAAGGACCGAATAATAATCAACAATCCCCCGATTGTCAATCACAAGCTGGTCCCCGATCTGAGAGTTCCGACGCCCGTCATCCGCCCTACCCCTTTGGGCGTAGATTGGCTTCGTTTTTTCAGATGAAACCGCTCATGAACGCGAACTCATTAAGGAGGAGTGAATTGGGTTCGTTTCTTTCAAACGGAACCGCCGATACGCGAATTTTTGACATGGTTTTTGATGGTTTATGTGAATTTTTGTGAATTTTTGTAAAAACTTGTGCATCTTTGAGTACTTTTTGAACGTTTTTTGCCACGAAGCATGCCCTGAGCGTAGCCGAATGGGGCGCGAAGGCCTCCGGCCATAGGCCGGCATTGGGTTCGTTTTTTAGATAAGCCCGACAGGATAACGGGATGAACTGGATGATTTCTTACGGCTGCGCTCTGCGGTCTGTTGTCTGTTGTCAGAATCCTGTATTCTGTACTCCGTATCCTGTATTCTGTATTCTGTATTCTGTATTCTAATTGTTATATATTATACTAAATTATCACCTCGAAGTCAAGGGAATTCAATATTTTATGACCACCGAGCACACAGAGAACATTTTATTTCGACACGGGCCTGTCCCGGCGTAGCCCGATAGGGCGAAGACGGATTAACCCAACTTTCACGGTTGAGCGTTAAAAACGACTTTTTTACAAAATCTTTCGGCAG
>CAYZAT010000369.1:0-2777 GCA_964476475.1 uncultured Pirellulales bacterium | reverse complement strand
TACTGGTCGAGATCGCCGTCGAAGACCCTACCGTCCTTCGTGCAGACGACCTCGAAGCCGTAGCGTTGGCCCAGCTCGGTGAGGATCCGATCCGAGATGCTGGGCTTGCCGTTCTTGATTTTGACGGCCTCGTGCTCGAAACCGGCCGAACGCGTGAAGTATAGGATCTTCTGTTTCTTCTTTTGAGCGGCGGCGACCCAGTTGAGCGGGAAGGTCGAAGCGGCCAGCGCAATGCCGGTTGCGCGGAGCATATTGCGACGATCTATTTCGAGTGAGTTCATTTTCGTTGTCATTGGTCTTGTTCACCTCCAATATGTCTTATTCGTTAACTTGTTGTTAATATACACGTTTTTATCTTCTAAATTTTGGGGAGATTGTCCACTAAATTCCAATTTGGAATTCTCCCCCAGACTTCAGGTAAGAGACTTCTTCGTTGTTGACAGAGCTGCGTAAGCGTAATATATCATCCGTTCTGGGGGATGATCTTTGGGAATCTTAAGGAGCGATCATGAAAACCTTGTGTATTGTGCTACCCGGCATCGTCCTGTTTTGTGCATGCGCAGTGAGAGCGGAGATTAGGCCTCCTCACACGTTGCTTTTTAGTCCTATCACGCCTGAATATTTGCAGGATACGGCCGGGCAGTGGAAGGCGACGGGCTTTGACGGATTCTTATTATACGGCATCATGCGTAACTGGTCCGATGATATTTGGGCAACCGATGGCGACGAAACGACTCGCGGCGAGGACGATCAGACCTTCAAGCGAATCAAAACCTGCAATGATGAATGTCGCAAGCGGGGAATCACGGAGAATTTTGTCAAAGTCGCCTTTTACAGTCACGTTCCTCTCTGGACCGATGATGCCGCATGGGCCAGGTGCACTCGAAATTTCTACGAGGCTGCTCGATTTGCCCGGATGACCGGCTGCCGGGGTGTCGCGCTCGATATTGAATATGTAGGCGAACAATACGATTTGGATTGGGGGGGCTATGATTATGAAGGATATACGCAGGCCGAGCTGCGCGAAGCTGCCGTCAGGCGGGGTCGGGATTTGGTGAAGGCTATGTTGGATGGCTATCCGGATATGGTGTACCTCACGTTGCCCGAGGGGATTCGCTACTACGGGCCGCTGGCGACCGATCTTTTTGTGGGTATGGTCCGGGGCATGGCCGAGGCGGATGCGCCCGGCGGGCTTCATCTTCTGACGGAACATTCTTATAAAATGGTCTCGACGCTGGGCCTGATTCATTACGTTCACGCTCTGGAGACGGAGATCTTCAACCATTTGGATAAGTCGTCGGCCCAGTACTGGAAAAAGACGTGTTCCATCGTTCTGGGGGGCTGGCCGCTGGGATATTATCGCGATATTTTAGACGAGGACGGAAACCGTTTAGGCTATAGCGGCCGGGTCGAAAAATTCGGGAACAAGATCGTCGGCTCGTATGCGGATAAGAGCCACAATTATTCGCCCGAGGATTTTCGCAATCAATATGCAGGGATGCTATTGAGCGGCAAAAAGTATTGCTGGATCTACGGTCACGGTGCTACATGGTGGCATTTCACGGAAGCGGACGTCGCCCGATATGGTAAGGTGAGCAACTCAACGTTACCGGTGGACAAGCAGTTGGATGCTTTCAAGAGCGTCCTGCAGGCCAAATGGATGTCTTCCGAGCGGATACAGGGACTGAGCGAGAAGGTCAGGCGGCATGAATCGGATGAGTTTGTGCAAATGCTGGGTTTTGTGGCGCGGTTTAAGGTGGCCGGCCCGTTCGGTGGTCAAGGGACCGATTGTTTCAATACTGTTTATCCCCCTGAACGCCGGATCGACGCGTTGGATTGGAAAACGGCTTCGGCCGATTCGACGGGATACCTGAACTTCCTGGATTATCTATCGCCGACGGACTGGGTCTGCGCCTATGCCTGTTGTAAGGTTCTTAGTCGAAACGCCCGTTCGGCACAGATTCGCTTAGGCACAAATGATACGGCGGCGCTCTGGTTTAATGGTGAGAAAATTCTCTCCAAGAATGTGGAACGTTCCGCCGCACCGGATAGCGATATACTGCCCATCCAGCTCCGAAAGGGCGAGAATACAATTCTCATCAAAGTCTGCAATACCGAGTTCAACTGGGGTCTGTATCTGCGCATCTCAGACCCCGACGGTATCGCCTTGAAAGATTTAATATTCCAGCCCTAATGAGGCCGAGTCAGTCGTTTAGGCCTCGAGTTCTATTCCTTTTTACCAGCGATGATCGAACACGATACTCACCAGATGAGCAACATCATCTGCGTTTAGCCGAACGTCGTATTCCAATGAAAGCGACGTGTTTTCAAATAGCTCCGTTTTAATTCCGGTGCCGAGCACCGCGCTGTCGCGAGACAATTCGGAATCGCTGACTTTGAACAGGACGCCGGGATTCGTGACGAACGCGGCATCCACGGAGGCTTGTATATCGTCGAACTCATGCACCCATCGGCCCCGCACTTCCCAGAGCAACTTTCTGCTATCGTATTCGCTTGATAGATCCTTGGATATCCTGGCGCCCACCGCGCTCTTGAAAGAATTAAACCGCTCGCTGCCGAAAGTCAAGGCGCTGGGGCCGCCCGTTTCGGAATAGCTGTCCAGGCGGAGGGACGACCATTGTGCGGCGATCAGCGGATTGATCTTCCAGCCACTTGGATATTCCCAACTCGTACCGGTTTCGATATATCCGGCTATATCGTAGCCGTCCAGATCGCCCTTCAGATGCTCGCCGGTTAGATTGATATAACGATCCGTT
>CAYZAT010000368.1:0-2810 GCA_964476475.1 uncultured Pirellulales bacterium | reverse complement strand
GTACTTTGACACTGGTTGATTCAGAAAACGCATGAGTTGAAAAACCTGCTCATTCTGCGAAGCTGATATATTCTTCGATAGGATCATGAATCATCCGGATTATATCAATGGCGAACATATCCGGCTTCGTCCGGCGGTCCTGACGGATAGAGATCCAATCTATAAGGTACTCGCTCGTTCGGAGCTTACCGGTAATCTACTGGGGCATCCCTCCCAGGATCATACGCCACTGCTAAGCTTCGAGCAGTTTTGTGATGACTACAAACGGCATTATTTCGATGATTCCAAACCTGAATCCGGACGCTGTTTCGTCATCGAGCTCGGAGGTCAAGCCATCGGTCAGGTGAACTATAACGAAATAGAGAACGCGCGAACGGAACTGGATATTTGGATGTTTGAAGAAAAGTACTGCGGACACGGCTACGGTTCGGAGGCATTGCGTCTTTTGTGTGATTACCTGCAGAGCCGGCTTCGTGTTCAGGGATTCTACATTAAGCCTTCAGCTTCGAATCCAAGGGCGATCCGGGCATATGAGAAAGCGGGATTCCGCCGAACCGCGCTCTTCGAAAAAGAAGCATTGCAGGAATATGGACGAAAAGACAGCATTGATGACATCTATATGCAGAAAGACATCGAACCTCTTGATGCGGAATAAAACGATGGTTAATCCCGCGTTAAATGTTAGGATGAAACGGAGAACAGGAGAGCTTGCATGAAGCTGCTAAAGGTTGGAAGCGGAAAGTACGTGAACACGGAACGTATCACCTATATCGAAGCCAAAAAGCGGGACAAGGTTATCATTCAGTTTCAAAATGAAGTGAGGGCCGGAGGCATTGGTATTCCACCGTCCTATCTCGAATTGAAAGGGACTGAGGCGGAGGATTTTCTTCGGTGGCTGGAAGCTCATTCGGAAAAGTCTGAGGCACTTTGAAGAACCGCGCTTTTACGACTTTGTCATTCTGAGCGCACCGAAGAATCTCAGTCTTTGCGTTTTAATTGAGACCCTTCGCTGCACTCAGGGTGATAAAGGGTAGGTTTTGTTAGAATATCTAACTGAGTATTTGGAGAAAACATGAAGATTGAACACATTGCGATTTGGGCCAGGGATCTTGAAAAGCTGCGTGCATTTTACGGGCGCTACTTCGCCGCTCAATCCGGCGACAAATATGTCAACGATCAGAAGGGATTCTCATCTTACTTTCTCAGCTTTGACACAGGGGCCCGGCTGGAACTCATGCAGATGGATTCGGTGACTGAATCAGGCGCAACGGCAGGTGCGAATGTTTACGGAATCACTCACCTGGCTTTTTCCGTCGGCTCCAAAGAGCGCGTCGATCAAATGACCGATCAATTCAGAAAAGACCAATTTGAAATTCTCGACGGGCCGAGGACAACCGGGGACGGTTCCTACGAATCGGTTGTTCTGGACCCGGAAGGCAACCGTTTGGAAATATGCGTTTAGTTTATTGAAGCTAATGAGGTACTCTAATAAAGCTGAGGTTTTTGGGTTTGTCATTCTGAGCGAAGCGAAGAATCTCAGTCTTTGCGCCTGAATAGAGACCCTTCGCTACGCTCAGGGTGACAAGGGTGAGGTTTGGCAAGAATGTTTATGAGACCATTATGTTGATTCACCCGAAACTAAAACTTTGTGTTCTACCTGGGCATTATGCGATCTGCTCTTTTCCGCCGGATGCGACGTTGCCTGACTGGGTGGATCGTCCCTCTTTTTTGTCGACCACGAAGACGCCCAAAGAGATAACGGTTGTATGCGAAGAAAACCAGGTTCCCGGTGAATGTAAAAAGAGCGATAACTGGAAGTGCATTAAAATCGAAGGCCGCTTTGATCTCGATGCAGTGGGCGTCCTCGCCGGCATCGCCGGGCCTTTGGCACAGAGTAAGATCAGCCTTTATGTCATCTCTACTTTTGAGACCGACTATATTCTTATTCATGCCAATGATATAGAAAAGGCGGTTTCATGTTTGGAGAATTTCGGTCATTCGTTTATGGGTGTGATAGAGTAATCCCCCTGTATTGCTGAGGGAGAGAGCCAATAACATTGAATGAGCACCACAGGGCTTGAGGAGCGTTTAATAATCCGTGAAGTTTCGCATCCACTCGGGCCAGTCTTGGGGTAGCGCGCCGCCGGCCCGGGTCCAGACGCCTGCCGTGTTGAAACTCCGGCCCCATCTGAGCGTCCACAATTGCTTGAGGCCTATTCTTTTGACGGAATAATCCAGGAAGATGCCGTTAATGGCCTGCTCGTGCCGGTTGATGCAGAACCGGTTCATGGAACTGGTATGAGGGTCGATTCGCTCGCCATCATACATGGGCGGGGGATCATCGTGTTCCGGCCCGCCGCACCAGAACCAGCAATCCAGGAACAATGGAATAGTCCCGTTATTCTTGACGTTCACCGTGCCCCAGTAGTCCTTGGCCGCCTGGCCATAAAGCGGATCGTCGATGGCGACATAGACCCAGTGGTTAATCCCATAGCTGCCCCACGTTCCGGCCGGTTCGTATGTCCCGTCCGGTCGTGATCCGGTCACGCCGATCTTGCCCCAGGAAGTGAATGCGTCACCGCCGACACCCAGCGTGCCCGTCCCCCCGGGGGGGTAGACGGGATTCTTGATCTTTGTTGCCGTCGGGCAGCAGCGTATCTTCGCATCGCGATAGTAGTAGTCGTACAGCACGTTGATCCAACGGCCCGAACCGCTTGCGCGCTTCGGGAAGAAACCGTTGTTGTCATCCGTGTACATCGCAAAGATCGTGCCCCATTGCTTGAGGTTCGACTGGCAAACCACCCCTCTGG
>CAYZAT010000367.1:0-2865 GCA_964476475.1 uncultured Pirellulales bacterium | reverse complement strand
GAAAACAATTCTGACTTCTCGGCATTGGTCAGACAGGTCGCTGATATTTTCTCTGATATGATGGATAATGGGTAAACCGGTTCTTTTGAAGATAAATGGCTTTGGTGATTGCCCGTTTTTGACAATATAGGTTTTGTTTCTACTATTCAATATTCAAATCTTATTGAATTCCTACGGGAAGGTTATTCTGTGAAATTAAGCCTCTTCTGTTTGCCTCGTGCAGACACAAGTTTCACAAGAGTAACAAATGTATTTCCAAATATGGAAAAGGAGTAATAATGGCTAAAGCGGTAAAAGGCACAACCAAAAAGCGCAAGAGCACAAAGAAGAAAGCCGCGGCAGTAAAAAAAGCCGTCGTTGAGAAGGAAGAGCAAACACAACCGGAGAGCGAGACCGCGACCGCTATAGCGCCCCCTGAAGAAACCGCACCCGTTGAGGCCGAGGAAGAAGTCTCCAAAACCGAGCAAGAGGATGAAGAATCCACCCATGCCAAATACGAACGGATCAAGAAAGGCAATCTGTATTTGACGGATTTGCAGAAACTGACCGTTGCCGAACTGCACGATATCGCAAAAAACGAAGGTATCACAGAGTACAGCGCGCTCAAAAAACAGGATCTCATTTTCAGGATTCTCAAAGAGCGCATCCGGCAGAACGGACTCATGTACGGCGAAGGCGTACTGGAAGTGTTGCCGGACGGGTATGGTTTTCTGCGAAATCCGGATTACAACTATCTCTCCTCGTCCGATGATATCTACGTCTCGCCTTCACAAATCCGCCGTTTCGGATTGCGAACCGGCAATATCGTGTCGGGGCAAATCCGACCGCCGAAAGATTCCGAAAAATACTTCGCCCTGTTGCGCGTCGAAGCCATTAATTACGAAGACCCGGATAACCTGGCAGAAAAAATCGTCTTTAGCGATCTGACCCCGCTGCACCCGGAAAATCGTTTCATCCTCGAGACGTCGGGCGAAGAATTGAATATGCGCATTATTGATTTGGTCACACCGGTTGGCAAGGGGCAACGTGGCCTGATCGTCGCTCCGCCGCGGACCGGCAAAACGATTCTCCTGCAGAAAATCGCAAACGCCCTGAGCACCAATCATCCCGACGTTAAATTGATCGTGCTGTTGATTGACGAGCGGCCCGAAGAAGTGACGGAAATGGCACGCAAAACAGCAGAGGACGTTGAGGTCATTAGCTCGACGTTCGATGAACCGGCCGCACGTCACTGCCAGGTCGCGGAAGTCGTCATCGAAAAGGCAAAGCGTCTGATCGAATACGGCGAAGACGTCGTCATCCTGCTGGACTCCATCACGCGACTGGCCCGTGCGTACAACACCGAGATGCCACATTCGGGTCGAATTCTGACGGGCGGGGTCGATGCCGGCGCGATGCAAATGCCGAAGAAATTCTTCGGCGCCGCAAGAAACATCGAAGAAGGCGGTTCGTTGACCATTTTCGCGACGGCCCTGATTGATACCGGCTCGAAGATGGACGAGGTCATTTTCGAGGAATTCAAGGCCACGGGAAATATGGAACTGCACCTGGACCGGCGTCTTGTGGACAGAAGAACCTGGCCCGCGATTGACATCAGCCGGAGCGGAACCCGCCGGGAAGAGTTATTACTCGATCCGAAAGAGCTTCAGCTTGTCTATCGGCTCCGCAGGGTTCTGAGCGAATTGAACCCGGTCGAGGCCGTGGAATTGCTTAAGAGCCGATTGACCAAAACTCGAACGAACGCAGAATTTCTGATGACGATGAACCTCGATTAGAACCGGCGCGGGCGTAAAGTTGCAGCCGATTTAAGCAGCCGATGAAACGTAATTCGGTGTTGAATTGTTTGCTTTACATAATTGGGCATTGAGATTAGGATACGATTCCGGCGGCCGTATAGGCGCCGGAATTTTTTATGGTGACTGTCACAAACGGATAAGGTATGAGTGAACAACTCTCGAAAACATACGAGCCGAAAACAATCGAGCAACAGGCAGACGAAATATGGTCCTCGCATTCGTATTTTCACGCCGAACCGCAAGCGGGCGACGATAGAAAGAGTTACACGATTGTCATTCCGCCGCCCAACGTCACGGCGCCGCTGCACCTCGGCCATGCCCTGAACAATACCCTGCAGGACGTCCTGATTCGCTTCCGACGGATGCAAAACTATAACACCCTGTGGATGCCGGGGACCGACCACGCGGGCATCGCCACTCAAACGGTCGTTGAAAAGCGCATCCTCTCGGAAGAGGGAAAACGTCGGACCGACTTCGAGCGGGAAGAATTCGTGTCGCGCGTCCAGGCGTGGAAGGACGAATATGAAGCCTGTATCATTAGCCAATTGAAGGCGATGGGCTGCTCGTGCGATTGGGCGCGAACGCGGTTCACGATGGACGAGGTGTGCGCCAAAGCCGTCCGGAGCACGTTTTTCAAACTCTTTAAGGATGGGTTGATCTATCGCGGCAAACGGCTGGTCAACTGGGACCCGGCGACGCAAACGGTCCTGGCCGACGACGAAGTTGAACACGAAACCGTCCAGGGCCATTTCTGGTATCTAAGATACCCCCTTGTCGAAAGTGTCGCCTGTCCTTGTGGCACGGGCTTCCAGCCCGTGAATACACGGCCAGGATGGCCGTGCCACAACCAAAAGGATGAAAACCATGTGCATAAACGATATGGTGCATATCTGCCTCATTGGACCAAGACCGGAGCGACGTACGCAATAACGTTCCACCTTGCCGACTCATTACCCGCTGAATTAATCGAACAATGGCGCATTGAGAGAGAAAAAATTATCCACAATGCAGCATTACAGCATCGCGAACTAACGTCGCACGAACGAAAAGAACTTGTTCGGCTTTACAG
>CAYZAT010000366.1:0-2868 GCA_964476475.1 uncultured Pirellulales bacterium | reverse complement strand
CGTACGACATTACACAGCGATTTTTTAGAAAGAAAAAATCAAGAGACAAGATTTTTTCTTTCCAAAAAGTATGCCTAACTTCAATTTTGCAAAAGTTCAGTAATAATGTAGAAGTGAAAAGCTCGATCAAATATTTTATCTGACTTTAAGGAGTATCATGATGTGCAGAAGACTGATTGGCTTGGGTTTATTTATTCTTGTATTTGGGCTGGTCGGGTCCGTTGAGGCTCAGTTTGGCAAGGGCCAAATTCTGGTCGAGTGGTGGTTGAATTTCGGCGGTAATGCCGTTGACGATGTTCGCAACCATGCAGACTTCCCGGACAATCCGCACGGTAGTGCCATGCTAAACACCTTCGAAGTGCCGAGGACAAAGACAGGCGACCTTACGGTTCTCGAGGACAACTATGGGGCAACGGTTCGCGGATATCTCTATCCCCCGGCCGATGGCGATTATACTTTCTGGATTACCAGCGATAACGGGAGTGAATTCCTGCTGAGTACCGACGAGAATCCGGATAATTCGAGCATTATTTGCATGGTCTCCGGGACGCAGTGGACCGGCGCCCGCGAGTGGGATAAGTTCCCGGACGAACAGCAGTCCGATCCCGTCACGCTTCAAGCGGGTAAGAAATATTACGTCGAGGCGATTTATAAGGAAGGCGGCGGAGGCGACGGTGTCGCCGTCGGATGGGGAGGTCCGACGATCGGCGCCGGCCCGGTTGTTATTGACGGCCAATATCTCTCACCTGTGATCAGACTTTCCGATTACAAATCCAGTCAGCCCAATCCCGCCGACGGCGCGATCGTCCCGGACACGTGGGCGAGCCTTCAGTGGACGGCGGGCTATGACGCCGTTTCACACGATGTTTATTTCGGCGAGAATTTTGACGATGTGGAGGCTGGTACCGGCCAGGCGTTTCGCGGCAATCAAACGTCGGGATTCTTTGTTGTGGGTTTTCCGGGATTTCCCTATCCGGACGGACTAATCTTAGATACGACGTATTACTGGCGGATCGATGAGAAGGATTCCACCGGCACTACGCATAAAGGAGAGGTCTGGAGCTTTACCGTTCCCGCTAAGAAGGCGCTGAGTCCTTATCCCGCCGACGGAGCCGCACTCATCAACCCAAGTGTCAGACTTAGCTGGGAAGGTGGTTTCGGTGCAAAACTGCATTACGTGTATTTCGGTGATGATTATGACACCGTGAATAACGCAACCGGAGGTGCTGTTCAGGGAACCACAACGTACGATCCCGGCCCGCTTGAAAACGAAAAGACCTACTACTGGCGCGTTGATGAGTTCGATATCACAACAACGCATAAAGGCGACGTCTGGAGCTTCACGACCGCGCCGACCGGCCTGGGCACGATCATTCATGAGCGATGGGATGACGTCGCCAGCATAGCCGCCCTCAAAACCGATCCGAGGTACCCGGACCATCCCGACGCGACCGAGGTATTGACGGAATTTTCGTGGGACCAGGACTTAGAAAACTACGGGGCCCGGATTCATGGCTGGCTCTACGTGCCGACGACCGGCGATTACACCTTCTGGCTTTGCTCGGACGATAGTGGCGAGCTGTGGCTCAGTACGGATGACGATCCAAGCAACGTGCATCTTATCGCCCAGGAGAGTACCTATTCGAACGCAAATATTTGGGGAACCGGCGAGGAGCAATCCGAGCCGATTTCCCTGGTCGCCGGGAGCAGATATTACATCATGGCCCTTTGGCGGGAGGGCAGCGGGGGCGATCATTGCATGGTCGCCTGGAAAGGCCCCGATATTCCAATCATTACCATTATCGACGGCGCTTATTTGTCGCCGTATGAACCGGTCCAGGCCTATGGCGCGAGTCCGGCGAACAATGCCACGGGTGTAACGCAGATGCCGGTATTGGAGTGGACGCCGGGAATATATGCCGTTTCGCATGATGTGTACTTCGGCACGGATGCGGAGGTGGTGAGAAATGCCACCCCGGCTTCCCCTGAGTACAAAGGAACGAACGCGCTCGGAGACGAGCGGTTTGAACCGGGTCAGCTTGCCTGGGAAACGACTTATTACTGGCGGATCGACGAGTCTAACGATTTGCACCCGGACAGTCCGTGGATCGGCAATGTCTGGAGTTTCACCACGGCCGATTTCCTCGTCGTGGATGATATGGAACGCTATACGGATGATGATGCGGCCGGAGAGACGATCTGGCAAAGCTGGATCGACGGCTATGGTGTTGCCGACAATGGTGCGCAGGTCGGCTATTTGTTCCCTCCGTACGCCGAGCAGACCATTGTTCACGGCGGCTCGCAATCCATGCCGGTGCTCTACGACAATTCGACCGGTGCTGCGAATTCGGAAGTCGTGTTGACACTGACCTGGCCGCGTGACTGGACCGTGGAGGGGATTGGGAGCTTATCCATATGGTTCAGGGGCATTCCAGACTCGGTCGGCAGTTTCGTAGAGAATCCCGTCGGCACTTACACGATGACCGGATCGGGCGCGGACATCTGGAACAACGGTCCGGTCGGCAACCGCCACGACGAGTTTCACTTCGCCTATAAGACCCTCACCGGTCCCGGCTCGATAACCGCCCGCGTGGTGAGTGTCGAGAACACGAACGCCTGGGCGAAGGCCGGTGTGATGATTCGCGAGACGCTCGATGGCGGCTCGAAACATGCCTTTGCGTGTATCACGCCCGAGAACGGCGTGGCGTCTCAGGGCCGGATTGGGACAGGCGGAGACAGTTTCAATACGGCCGAGAGTGGAATCACCGCTCCGCACTGGGTCAAGCTGGAGCGCGACATGGCCGGCAACTTCTCCGTTTCCCACTCGGCGGACGGTGCGACATGGGTGCCGGTCGCGGGAGCGATCCC
>CAYZAT010000365.1:0-2870 GCA_964476475.1 uncultured Pirellulales bacterium | reverse complement strand
GCGCCCCTCTGAACCGCGCCGGATATAATCCGTCAGGATCCCACTCATAGGCGCTTTGGTAATACAACAGAGCGATGGAATAATCCTTAAAATACTCATAGATAACGCCGGCTTTGTACGCCGCATCGTCAATCTTATCGCTCGAAGGGTACAGTTTGACAAGCTGGTTATACTTCGACAAGGCCAAACGCAGGGAATTCTCGTCTTTGAGAATCGGCAAGTTCAAAACGGGAAGGAGTCCCGCTTGCTTCTCAAACGTTTCCGCCTCAAGGTACAGACGGTCCGCCTCGGGGATCGAAGCAATCGGCTTTCGGTTCGGCATCGTGAATTCCGGACTCAGGATGTAATCATATTTCGTCATCGTATCAAACGATTTCAATTCCCGACGGGACCACTGTTGCTTCTCATAGTTGCCGACCCGACCGTAATAAGCTTCCAGGACTTCGAGCCCCTGGCGATACGCCTCCCGGCTCACGGCCATCTTTTCGACCAGATCGGCCTCACTCGTATCTGAAAAATCGACGACGCTGGCCGTCGTCACCGTTCGTTGCGAGCCGCTGGGGATAATCTGACTCCTGCCGGAATTCGAATTCTGACAACCCATACAAACGGTTAATAAGCCAATAAGTGCCCAGGTACATGTAATTCTCGCCATGATGGCCTCCTTTCTATCCCAATACCAACATTCTATCCTTAATTATCAGTTGTGAACTTTTAATTATCACGTTGCGATCCTGCCGTCAAGAACAAACAACAAAAAATTCTTCGCGAGAGCTTCTTTACCCTCGTTTCAGCATTGAAAACAGCCTCTTTTTTCGGACTTCCGAGAACATCTCCGAAATGCCCCATCTTAACCCCCGCCATCGAACCGGTGATTCCAGAAGCCATAATCCTGAACAAATCCCCAGAGGAAAAAAGTACCCGAATAAACACAATAAAGATTGACTTGGAGGCCCCATTCGTGTATAATAATATTGATAAACGGGGAGGTTTAACCGTGAGGAGGTCATCCGAGGGATCGCAGTTTCAATAGATGCTTTTCGACAAGCCAGACGTCATTTCGGCTTGATCGGAGGGTTTCGTTGTTTTTTTTGGGGAAGTAGAGAGATGAAACCGAATCGAATAACCTGTGTGATTCTTCTTATTCTAACGTGCGTTGTTTTCTTACAAACGGGTTGTGAAGATGAGTATGCCGAACCTCGGCAGCTGAGTCCCGAGTGGTTTAATCGCTTCCCCGAACCCGTGGAGTGGACCACCGCCTCGGCCACCCCCAAACCCGCGCTGAAGGTCGCAAGGATAGCGTTTGAAAAGGTCATTCACGACTTTGGCATCATTAGTCCCGAAACGCAAAACCTTTGCGAATTCAAATTCAAGAACGCCGGGGATGGCATCTTGAAGATCGAAGAAGTCACAAAAGACTGTGGTTGTACGCCCTTCGAATTGGATAAAACGGAGTTCGCACCGGGTGAAAGCGGGATTCTGAAAGTCAATTATGTCACAGAAACCCAGCTTGGGCCGGCCACGAAAGAGTTGACGATCCATTCAAACGATATCGAAAATCCAGAGGTCGTCCTGGCCGTCAAAGCGACGATCGCATCGCAAATCGATTACGAGCCGAAAATGTTCAACCTCGTGCTGAAAGGGGAAAACGCAGAATGCTCTCCACTCACTATTTCCAGTATTGACGACCAGCCTTTTTCGATCTCGTATATCCAATCAACCGGAAATTGCATCACGGCCGATTTCGATCCGTCCGTGGAATCGACCCGCTTTGAACTGCAACCGAAAGTGGATATGGCCACACTGGAAACGATATTGAACGGGGTCGTCGAGATTGGCTTGACGCATCCGGAATGCAAGAAGATTTCGGTCGCAATGAGAACAAAGCCGAGATTCACAATGATTCCAAGATCGCTCACGATTCGCAACGCCACCCCCAATACCGCCATTACAAAGAAATTGCGGATCATCAACAATTATGGGGAGTCTTTTACCCTTGAGAATCCCACGGCAAGACAAGGAAGTATCACGGTTGTAAACACCACCGTTATTCCCAACCGTGGCTACGAGTTGGATCTTCAGATTACACCGCCGGCAACCGAAGACACAAGAAAAGCCTTCTCTGAAGAACTATCTCTCGATCTCTCAAGCGGCCTCAAATTGAACATCCCGTGCTACGTTTTCTACTCAGGGGCCACCGAGACACCGAAAGAAACTTCAGAGACGTGTACCGTCTGCGGACCCAGGATTATCGATCCGAAAACGGGCAAGGTCACGTACGCGAACCCGGAAGCCAAGAACAATTAATTGATGATTTTGTCCTCTGCGGAACGCGCGCTTGACGTCATCATAAATCGATAAGGGCTTTTTCAAAATCCTGCACTTTAGGCGGCTTTTTGCCTTTACCGGCCAGAATGCTATGTCCCTCATTCTCTAAATGCGAGGACTGGGCTTTGACACCTTCCGGGAATTTCGGATTCAAACTGCCGTCGGCCTTAATCACCCGCCAATAGGGCGCGATACGTTTTTTCCCTTCCTGTAAATCTTCCTCCGCCGCCTGTGCGACTATCCCCAGGAAAATGCCCATCGTCATGGGACACGTCGAATCCGCATCGAACTGCGCCGCTAAATGCTCCCTGAGCTGCCCCATAGTCACAAGCTTGCCCTTTCTGACTTTCCGAACCAGCTCATCGATCATCAACGGCGCCGGGATCAGCACCCGCTTGCCTCCCATCTGTTTTTGAAACTTCGCCGGAACAGAGACCAATTTGGGCAGTTCCACTGGAGGATTCTCCAACTTTTCCCGTCCGCTTTTTCGTCGTCTCGATGTACCCGCCATATCTCCACCTCACCATAGACAACTTATCCTT
>CAYZAT010000364.1:0-2874 GCA_964476475.1 uncultured Pirellulales bacterium | reverse complement strand
AAAATCGTGAAAACTGATTTTCTAAAAATAATATATGCCCAACCTTCAATTTTTCAGAACTCGTTTATTCCATCGGCTGCAAACAGACCATCCGGCCGCGTTCATCGGAAACGTAGATTTTTTCGTCCGCGGCATTGGTGGCGTATTTCGAGGCGTCGGCGAAATTTACCGAATAGAGCTTCTTGGCATTGACATTGTCCATCACCGTGAGCGTCCCGGCCTTTGTCATGACGTAAGCCCGGTTTCTGTGCTCGGCTAACAGATCGAGACCGCCCGGCAGCGACCATAGCCGCGTGCCGGCTTCCTTATCTATCGCGACGACTCCCTTGCCGCGAACGGGCTGATAAACGACTTCCGCTGTGACGCGAGGGGCCTGATCGAGCACCGCCTGGGTCTGATACTTCCAGACGAGACGCTTGTTTTCCGGCGGACCGATCATATCCACGCGATACACATTCGTATCCTTGCTGGCGAAGAACAACGACGCCCAGTCTCTGACAATGGGGCCCGCTATCGCGCCAAAAGCGTCGAACTGCCACTGACGGGTCGAATTGTCGGGATTCATGCAGATAATATTGCCCGCAGCCGTCGAAAAGATCACAAACGCCTCATCCGCAAGGACGGAGGTAATCATCGAATCGTTATCCGCCGAGACCTCGAATACCTGGATTCGATCTTCCACGCGGAAAATATGCAAACGATGGTCGGCCCCGGCGATGTAAAAAAACGTGTCGTTCCGCGCGGCCGGGCACGTTGCACCAAATCCGAGGTCCAGCGTGGCGCGCGCCGTACCTAATGCGGCGTCGATCTGTATTAACCGGCTGCCGCTGACATATAAAAGCTCATCCCCATAAAGCTTGAAGCCCCCGGCCGACAAACCGGCGGGCTTAAATGTTTCAGCAAAAACGATCTTTCCGTTGTCCCGGTTCAGGGAAATGATATAATCCTTATCGGAGACGATATAAACACGATTGCCGAGAATGAGCAATTGTTCCACGCTTTCGGCGTCCTTGATCGGCAACTCATTCTCCCACAACACCTTAAGATTGGCATGGCTAAGGAGTTCCGCTGAAATCAAGGGGCTCGAAGCAGCCTCGGCGGCAATGCTGCTCTGCAAAAAGCACAAAGCCGACAAGCTCATTAACAAGAAAACTCTGTGTTTGAAAATATTCAACATTCTATTGACTCCTCACAAAGATTCGTTTTCTGTCGCCTCACTCCGATGAACACCTCTGCGAAAGCCCGGCGCGTATGGATTGGTTTCGCGGGACCCACTTCAAGGAAGCTCCACATAATCAGCCAGATCGACGTTATGGTCCTTTTCAAATGTCTGCATGTGTTCGATACGTTCAATATCATCCTTTATCCGATTGGCCAACTTGAAGATGTAAGGCTTTCCGGCTAAGCGGTTTTGCAGGTCATCGAGCATCGGGTCCCAAGACCCGTCGTACAACTGGGCCTTTAAAATGACCAGCATACGATGCTCGTTGCTCAGGCCGGCGACATAATCCTCCACCGCCTTACCGACGCTGGTTTCGAGGCCCTTATTGCTCTTATCGCCCGGCTCGTCCATCGGCCAAACACCGCCCCGTCAGGTATCGTTTTCTCATCTCATGGCCCCGCCGGCAAGCTCCTGACGGGGATCGTTAGAGCGATATTAACCTTCAGGATTGGAAAATGCAACATATTTTCGCAAATTCCTTCGTTTGGCCTGCGATTTTGACGGTTTCCGACGCGATTCAATGGGACATCTCACGGGTTCTGCAGACTCAGTGCGTCATAATAGACTCATTTGTGGATCACCCCGGCCCTGTATTTCTCAAACCGATGGACGTGTTCATGCAACGCTTATGTAGGGTGCGATACTTCGCACCATAGCGAATTACAATCGCTCCTGGAAGGCTTTGACTTTCTCTTCTTTCTGCTCTTTGGTCAGATGCTCCTGATCTTCCATAAAAAATTGATAGATCACAGACTGTCGAGCTTTCTTTAACTCGCTGATCGCTTTGTTCTCCGCTATCGCCAGAAAGGGAAAGAGCGCCACCTGCTTGACGATGCCGACTTTCTCTTTTTTCAGGCCCGCGGCGAACATTTTCTTGAGGCCGTACTTGATATTGCTCTCCGTCGGGATCGTCATGCACCAATCGATCTGCCGGCCCGCGTCCCTGGGAAAGCCCTGGATAAGCTCGGGCAGCAAATTCGGCTCAATCGGCTTGGGCGCGATGGACAAGATGAAATTCATATCCAATCCCAGCTCTTCCATCTCCTTCTTACCGTCTTCGAGCGCTTCGAGAGTCTTTTCTAAATCCTCGCCGTCCTTCTGCTCGCTTTGTCTTCGTGCGACCATAGTGAGAAGCGTCTCCGCTTCGAAAGGCGGCTTTTCCTTCTTACCCATCACGAAGACAAGCCCCTTCGCGCCCGGCTTAACGCCCTCTTTATCTAATTCTTCGAGCGCTTTAAGGACAATTTTTTCCATCTTCGCCACGGACGACTTGCTGCCGGCATAGGCATAACCAAAATCTGCTACGTACAATTCCCGCTTACCCATCCGCCCCGGCCAGCCTTCCGGCGCCGCAATCTCCGATTTCCCCCCCTTCGCCCAAACGGGCACCTCCAGCAGACACAACATCACAACAGCCAAACAAATCGGAACCAACGTCTTTCGCGTTTCCATAAGAGTCTCCTTAAAAACAGGTTGTCCCCAACGTACGCCTTTCAAAACCAAAACGCAACATGATTGAATTTCCAATTGGACACAACCTACCATTCCCATGTTACCGATTTGTTACAGTTCTATGATTTTCCCGACATTTTTTCAGACAATCCCGAAAAAACTGTTGAGCAGAACCATATCTCTTTGAATCTGAACGCCAC
>CAYZAT010000363.1:0-2940 GCA_964476475.1 uncultured Pirellulales bacterium | reverse complement strand
CAAATAGAGCGAAAATAGATTGGCCTTGATTTAACGTTCGGAAAAAGATACCCTATATCTACAAACAGGCTTTTATGCCCGGGTATAGGAGCATTGATATGAACAAGCGAAAAGCATTCACACTCATCGAACTCTTGGTCGTTATCGCGATAATCGCCCTGTTGCTGGCGATCTTGTTGCCGGCTCTCCGAAGTGTTAAAAACCAGGCCAGGGGCGTCATCTGTAAATCGAATCTCAATCAATGGGGCAAATTATTCTACCTCTACGCCCACGATAATAATAGTAAATTCATGGTGTGGAAAGAATCCAGCACTGCAGGCGGCGGCACATGGGTTATCCCGCTGATGCCCTATTACGAAGCAGGCGGCGAAAAGGCCCGGCTCTGCCCGATGGCGACGAAAACGGAAGAGGAAGGCGAAACGGTTCCCGCCCGAATGGCCTGGGATTGTGAAATCGGCGAGAAAGTGCATAAGAACAGTTACGGGATTAACAACTGGTGCTACGACCTCCGGCCGGGCGTGACCACGATCTGGGGACTGGCCGATGCGGATCGCAGAGCCTGGCGACGCATCGACCAGAAACAATCGGCCCGGATTCCGATGTTTTTGGAATGCTGGCGATGGGGAGGCGGCCCGACCACGCGAAGCGACCCCGCGCCGCCCGATGAAGAAGTCCGGCATAACACGGGGTTCGGACGCTATTGTATGAACCGCCATGCTTATACGATTCACATCTGCATGATGGACGGCTCCGTGGACAGGGTGAAGCTCAAACTCCTGTGGGATTTGAAGTGGCACCGAACCTATACGATGGCGGACCCCGTGCCGCAATGGCCCGATTGGATGGTGAACCTGCCGGGATCGTAGCCAAATGAAAATCAAGCAGACCCGTCGTTCACATTTGTCTATGGTCGCCGCCCTTATGTTTTGCTTGTTAGTCCCGGCGGCATCGACCGCCCGCGTGACGTGCATCCGGCTAACCTGCGACCACGTCGCGGATACGACCGATCTGAAACGCTTCCGGCAGTTTCACCCATGGAAAGACAAGAACGGAAACGAATTAGCGCTGGCCATCTGGAAATATCTCAGCGACTACGAAACGGGCCTGTATCATTTCAATGAAATCCTCGAAGGGCCGGACCCGTTCGACGAATACGCGACGGTGCGCGATCCGCTGAAGATACTCAACACCTACAATATGGCCTATTGCGGAATCTTCGGCCCCGTCACGGACGGTATCTTCCAGGGCGTCGGCTTCAGACGGGGACGCTCTTTCGGCCTCGTGGCCTGGAACCATTGCGCCACCGAGGTCTGGTACGATAATGCGTGGCATTATTTCGACGTCGATGTTCGAGGCGTGCTCGTTCGACCGGATGGCGTCGTCGCCGGTCTTGCCGAGGCGCAAAGCAATCGCGATCTTTGGACGAATCCGCCCTCGAACGTCACGCCCTTCTTCCCGAAAGATCCGGACAAAGCGAAGATTTTCGATATCTACAAAGACAGCGACGTCTATTTCTATTACCGCTGGTTCGAGGCCGGCCACACGATGGATTTCTACCTGCGAAGCGGCGAATCGTTTACTCGCTTCTGGACACCCCAGGAGGGGCGCTGGAACCATCTGCCGCGCTACGGCAAAACGAAATGGATCAGGAACCTCATCGAGCAAGAGCCCCGAGGCCCCAAGCCGAACCATCGCGACTTCACTCCGTGGAATCATGGCAACGGACTTTTCAACTACCAGCCTATGTTGACGAAGGGCTCGACGGATTTTGCAGACGGCTACGAGGACGTTAAGAATCTCCGACCGGGTAAGAACGGCCTCGAAATCATCCAGTCCGGCCCGGCGGAAGTCACCTTCGAGGTCTTCACACCTTACCTCATCGTCCCGAAGATCAACGACCTCGACGATCCGAACGATGATTGCGAGGCCTCCGTCGTGAAAGTAAACAGTCCGAAGCCGGTTGAGGTTTGGATATCTCTGGACCACGGTCTGTCATGGCGGCCCGCCGGAAAGACTCAATCCTCTCTCGACCTGACACCCATCGTCAAGGGGACATACGGCTATCTTTTGAAGCTCAAAACCTCGGGCACGGCGGGTATGACCGCTATTGACTTCTTGAATATTAAAACCTGGGTCCAGGTTGCGCCGACGAGTCTGGCGGCTCTCAAAAAAGGCGAGACGACGTTTCACTACGATATAGGAGATCGCTACGGCCGACAAACGATTCCCATGCTCGTGAAACCGAACACCGCCGATCCGGAAAACCTGAAGAAGTACGCTTCAAAAATGCCCGACGATTACGATCCGAATCGTCACACCTACCGAATCCGCGGCGAGCTTATCGTCCGGCTGGCCGCCCCGCCGGGCATGAAGATCGCATGGCTCACCATCGGCGGGACCTTCCGTACGCATCAAGGTCAATACGCAAAGAACACGGATAACCGTATCGCCTATGCCGTCGGTAATCCTAAAGACTTTAAGGAAATCTACCGATCCAATGTGCCCACATGGGTCAACCACTGGCGATATAATTGGGACGGCGATGTTGTTCTATCCGAGCCGACCGACGAAGTCTTCGTCAAATACACCGCGCACACCGGCCTCAACACCATCCGCGCCTGCCTGCACCTATTGCCGGAGCGCACGCCGGACAATCACATCAACATCACACACACCTATCAGCTCGACGGTCAATTGCAGGAAACCGACAAGCAGCTCACCGGCCCAACGACCTATACCGTACAATGCCCCACCGAGCCCGAGAACGTCTCCGTAACGCTGGAGAATCCTCACGGAACACTTTGACGACCAGCAACCAACGACTCAAAATCGCCCCACTTTTATCCCCTGTTTTCTCTTGCCCGTAAGAAGTTTTCAATTACCATCTGAACTTTTGCAAAATTGAAGTTAGGCATACTTTTGGAAAGAAAAAATCTTGTT
>CAYZAT010000362.1:0-2942 GCA_964476475.1 uncultured Pirellulales bacterium | reverse complement strand
CCGGGGCCTGCGCCTGATGCGTCCGTATGAACGGCCGTCGCCGTGTAATTACCTGCGGAGGGAATCGCCGTATCATTTTTGTAAACCCGGCTCGCGGTAAGCCCGGAATTGTACGCCTGAGCTAAAACATGGGATTCGGCGGGCTCGTCTTTCCTAAAATGGTAGCCGTTACGAATTTTCAAGTAGGTGGCATTGATAACAGACGTGTTGATTTTGGAGTAGCCGAGAACACCCTCAAGCCCCCCATCGCCATACCGGAGGTTTTTCAAGGTTTTATAGTTCTTGGCACCGATCAAGATAGGATCAACGGCCGGGAGCCACTGGCCGTCAAAGTTGAATTGAAGGGTTTTCGGCAGTTGGTCTACCGGCCCCTGAGCATTCTGGGACCCTACGGTATGCCAAAACCCGAGGATAAATAACGCGGAAAGAACACAAATATACAGACGGTAGTGTTTTGTCATCATTGCGCTTCTTCACTGTTGGGAGGTTTCATCATTACATTGAAATCCTGCCTGAACCGGTCGAGTTCCGCATGGTACTCCTGCATTAAAGCGGCATGGCGACCGAGCTGGCGGTCTTTTAAAAAGGCTTGGGCGGCGACATACAGCGTGAGCGCCCTGTCAAGGTAGGCGGGTGTTTTGACTGCCGCATCCGACGCGACATCTGCGGGAAGGGAAACGTAGTACACGGTGATGGTTTGCGAGGTCCGGGTGACGAGAACCGGATACACTCCGATCTTATTCCCCCACTCGTACCAATATTCCGGCTCTTCGGTCGCCCCGAACATATTGACGTTTCCAACATCGTCCGGGTGCCCCCGCTTTAACGCCTTGATGTCACCGTTAGCATCCACATAATGAACGGCGGTCACATCAATATAGTTTTCCGTGATCGTGTATTCGAGCGTGTCATTGGCAAGGTCTATGCTTTCGGTAGCTTCCAGACATCGGGTTCGTGAAACGATGTCCCGTGTGCCGTCGTTGACATAGACCAAAAGTTCCGCAGCGGACCAGAAAGAAGCCGCTGACTCGTTAAGATAATACCGGGCGTTCGTGATAATGGTCGCAGCCGTGGCCGAGCTTACATCCTGAGAGCCCCCGAAAACCTGAAACGGAAGCACAAAAAAAGCGGTTGCAAGAACCGCTGTCGTAAAAAATCTCTTAATTTCCATGGGAAACCCGTTGTTATTTGATGAAAATAAGAACGATATTGACATCGGCATTTGCCACATTGTTGTCAATATCTATGGTCCAGGCACCCGTAACCGGCGGGTACTGCGTAACATGCTCTCCGGCTCGTGTAATGTAAACATCGGGGATCAGGGTCGTCACACTCGTGTTGTCAAGCGCGTTCAACCCGTTATACGCCGTTGTGCAACCGGTGGCATACACACAATCCTCGCTCCCCAGAAGGTCTTGGTTGTGTTCATTTAAGATAAAAAGGTTCGATCCGTCCGTCGGTCCCGTGCCCCCGGATTCGGGAAACACATAGCCGACATAAAAATACCAAGGGCCTCCCCGGATGAGTTCGGAAACAAGGGAGTCGGGGAACACACCGTTGGTTACAGCGCCCGTCGAGTCCACATCGATAATCAGCTTTTTCATGTTCTGGCCGACATCTTCAAGCGTTGCGCTCATTTCCGCACAAAGCGTGTAGCTTTTAGTTGTTCCGGCGATTGCCGCCGTCTGCACACACAGCCCCACAACGGCAATGCAAAAAAACACAGTCAAAAGAGTTCGTTTCATTAGGTTTCGTCTCCTATTTATACGTTCAACGATTGTCCACATCGAAATACACAGATCCCATTTCGTAATCATACGCCTGAAGCGACATTAAGGTACTTATCGCCATTCGCTCAATACGATTTGCACGGTCGGGCGGAACGTCATATTCGGGCAAGATTTCAAGCGCCCCGTTCCAAATCAGTGCCCTTAAACCTTCCACCGGGATATCCGCGTTATTGGCCGCAGCGTCCAGGTCGTCAACCGGAATCCTCGCCGTAAAGATAATCCGCTTTTGAACGGAATCCGATATCGGCCACACATACAGCTTTCCATTGGTTAAAACCGGTCGATAGCAGGCCATCGTCGGGTTCCCGCCGGCGCTTTTGTCCGCGATTTCCGTGTATTTGTCCCATGTTACCACGTCCATCGGCGTTTCCGTCCCATCCGCCCGAATCAGCCGGGCCTCGGTTATCGCCAAAGGTCTTGCGGGAAGGGCCGTATAGGTGTAAACATGATTGTCCACCGCCACGGTATCGGTCAGCGCATCATCTATGGTCAAGGAGGTCGAAGCCGGAGTGTCGAGAGTCGTCCACTGCACCGTACCGTCGTCAAGCTCTACCCCGCACACATCCCCGTCCGTCATCCCCGTATAAGAATCCACGACAATCGTTGTGGCAGCGGCCGCCGCCGCAGTCGCAATCTCGGTCTTTACGACCGTCGTACTCATGTGGTCGGCTGAACTGGGTCCAATGTCGTAATATGTGGACGTGGTATCGCAAACGAGCGTAATTTCAGCCGCTTTCCACAGGCCGATGCCCTCTGTCTGCCAGGCTTTGAGCATCAGGTTGACGGATTGCGCGACGTGCGCCGCCTGGTTCTTCGTGGAAATTTGGGCGCTCAACGGTTTGGCACCGCCCATCTTGCGGAGGATCGCCGCCGCAATTTCGTCGCGGCTTAACGTAAAGTCGGTTGAACCGGATAATGCCATAGTTTATTCTCTACACAGTGTTTAAACTGCATTTATCATAATAAAAGTAATACCCTTCGCCCGCACTTGCTTTTTGTTGTAACACGACTGTCATTTGGCTACACCCAGAGGGAATTGTTGCATCGAGTTGAATTTTTTTCCATGAAGATGTAGAACATGCAACCGTCCGTCTAATAATATATGCCAAATTGTTTTGATCCCAAAGGAACGGGTACGCTTCCAGCTCCGTC
>CAYZAT010000361.1:0-2988 GCA_964476475.1 uncultured Pirellulales bacterium | reverse complement strand
GGCGAACTTGGAGCGGGCCCACTTGGAGGGGGCGAACTTGGAGCGGGCCCACTTGGAGGGGGCGAACTTGGAGCGGGCGAACTTGGAGCGGGCGAACTTGGAACATGTATACTGGGAGGAGGCCCACTTGGAGGGGGCAAATATAGATTTCTCTTCAGGATTTTCTTTACGATGCAACTCCTTTGATAAAATTGTTGATGTGCATATTATGCGCCAACAAGTTTATCACCTTCTGCGAGATGTGTGTAATGATCCTGAATGGCTAGAACTTCGGAATTTATTGATCCCCTTCGCCAACAAATCACACCTCATTAAAGAACACAATTGTAAAGAAATCGTCGCCTAAGGAAAGGAATCAATCATGATTAATCGGATTGTTTTGGTCGGTCGGCTGTGCGCCGATCCAGAATTACGCACAACGCAAACCGGTCTGCCGGTTGCGAAATTCACGGTAGCGGTCGATCGGAACTACAAGAACGCAAGCGGGGAACGCGACACGGACTTCATCCGTTGTGTCGCTTGGCGAAAACAGGCGGAATTAATCGGGCAATACATGAAGAAAGGGCGTATGCTCGGGATTGACGGATCGCTTCAGTCCAGCCGATACGAAACATCAAGCGGTGAAAAGCGGACGTCTCACGAAGTCGTTATAGACCAGTTACAATTTATCGGAAACGGAAAGAAGAAAGACGAATCCTCCCAGGAATGGTCATCGCCACCGCCACAACCTAAACCGGCAAATTCTGCCGACCCTAAATCTCCAAGTGACGATGACCTGCCGTTTTGAGTTCCAAGTTACAGTCGATGATAGGGGTAGAAGCCCTGTTTACCCATTGGGAAGCGATTTTAATTCTAAAGTAATGGTTTGGGTAGGGGGAGAAAAAAAGATAGGCTTAAATTAAATTTCTGTTGATTTTTGTACAGTTATATAACTCTAGGCGAAAGGTGATAAAATGAATATCAAAACCGATAACACAGCGTATCCGAGGTGTCCGTACTGCGGGACAGAAGATATTTATTATTATGATAATTATTCTTGGGCGGAAGACGGACCTGAATATTTATTCACTTGTCCTAACCTAGAATGCCGGAAAGAATATATCGCCGTACACACGCCGCCACGGAAGGAATCCTTCAGCACGAGAAAAAAGTGAATGGTTTACTCATCGCCAACTCGACGATTCCATTTTTAAAAGTAATGGTTTGGTAGGGGGAGTAAAAGGAAATTGATTTAAGGGCATGTTAATAATCGTTTTCTTCGAGTATTTCACATACGCCATCGGGCGATGTAACTTTCGCAAACCAGAATTTATACCCGAAGGATTCCAGGCTGTTTTTCTTTTTGCGATAAAACTCAAACGCTTTTTCTCTGGACTCAAACAACATATTCGGTGCAACATCACGGCTTGTTAAAGAATTCTTATGGATCCCGAATGAAAATACCCAATATTCATCACCCCAAAAACTACGATCATCTTCCCCATCTTTGTTTTTCATGGGTTACTCTCCTTCGATGGCTTCCGCCATGTCGTTTGTCCATTCGTTGATTGACGCGAAATTCTCCTCCGCTTCGGCCTGGTCGATCATCTGCCGTAGTTCGGGTTCGTCTCCGTTGACGCCCAAGCGTTCGGCCAGGCGGTGGGTCGCCGCCTCCAGCCGGTCGATTTCCCGCTCCAATCTTGAAACTCTCTCATTCAATGGTATCATCGGTCCTATCCTTTCCTTGGGTATTCCCCAGGCCGATCGATCCCGCGAAGGTTGCCGGCCTGGGGTGTGTTTTTTTATCCCCCGCCCCGTCGTGTGGACCGAGGCGGGGAGAACTCGGTTAGTCGTCTTCCGGATCATAATCAATCCGTTGCCAATGCAATACAACTGGATCGCGTGACTCGTATTCTTGTACGTACTCCACATGTGCGTAGTCGCCGTCCTCGTCGGACATACACCTCTCAGGGGAATAGGAGAGAATTTTCTCCGCCTCTTCGATTGCTTCTTCGAGCGTGTGCGCCAATAGCGATTCATAATATTCCTCCCCGTCCGCCGCGCCGCAAAAACGCCAAGATCGATCATCCGGGGGCGCGGTATACTCAACGCCATTGCTATTACCGTCCTCGTTGGTATCACCGGATGTCTCGCAACGTATCAAGCCGCATTTTCGGCAATGTGTTTCGGACGAAACAGCCGCTCCAGGACCGCCAAATACGCCCGGATTCTCCCTTAGTCCCCCCTCTGAGGCGTGGCAGGAAACCCATTCGTGATCGCAGTCGAGGCATGGTGAATTATGACCGACTACGTCGAGGATTAGCGCCTCGTGATTGGTCTCAATGGTGATGCCAATCTCTACGCGGTCTATCTCTTCTTCGGAGTCGGGTATCTCATCGCCGTCTGCATCGATCTCTATCGAGTATTGAACCATGTCGGCAGTGATTGTCCGCTCGTTATGCCCCCACTCACCGTCCCGTAGATTCGCTTCCCCCCACGCTATCGCCTGTTCCTCAGTGACGACCTCATCAGGCGCACGCTCATATTGGTCCCCGTCGTAGTATGCCCAGTATTTTTCGATCTTCATGATTGATTCTCCCTTGCGGTTAAGGGCCGCCGCCCGGTTTGATCGTCCGCCCGGATCGCCGTGACACGGGAGCCGGGTGGACGGTCAACTCAAGCGAAACGCCCGCCAATCTTGATAATCTTCCGATTCTTCGATCGCGCGAAAAATATAATTCCAATCGAAGGCTGCAAGGGAGTACCCGTGCGCGTCTGCTCGCTCTTCAGCCCGATCCCGCATCTCGCCGTCATGATAGTCGCCAAAGTGGCCGAGTAGCCGCCATTCCGCAGTACTAGGGCGAATGCCTTCAGGGAGAATCCAAATTTCCTTGCCATCGCTATAAATCCCTGAATTTGCCAATTCTTTGAATCGCATTTCGTCATTCATGATATCTCCCTTGCGGTTAAGGGCCGCCGCCCGGTTTGATCGTCCGCCCGGATCGCCGT
>CAYZAT010000360.1:0-2990 GCA_964476475.1 uncultured Pirellulales bacterium | reverse complement strand
ATGGAATCCTCGGTTGTCCATGGAGGCCAGCTATCTGCGCCCCTTTTCTATGACGACACCGCAGCGCCTTCCTCCGAAGTCACGGCAAATATTGCCAATCTGCAAGCCGGCCCGGATTGGACAAAGCACGGAATCGGAACACTGAATGTGTGGTTCTACGGTGATCCGAACAACGCGGCCCAGCAGATGTACGTCAAGATCAACAATACCAAGATTCTCCACAACGATCCCGAGAGCTTGAAGCGGGCCTTGTGGCAGACGTGGCCGATCGATCTCAGCTCCTACAATGTGAGCAACGTCTCTACGCTGAGCATCGGGTTTGATCGGTTGAACGGACTTGGCGGCAAGGGCTTCGTCTTCATCGACGACATCGAGCTGCGCGGCGCGCCGCCGGAGATTGATGAGATCTCACTGATCGAGAACTTTGACGCATTACCCGTGGGTACAAACATGCATACGGCTGACGGCTGGGACGGTTGGTACGGCGACGCCCAATGGGGCGCCCGGGTCACCGACGTGGTGGCCTACAGCGGTAATCACTCGCTGGAGATTGTGGGCGGCCCCGATGATCTGGTCCCCAACTGACCGGCACAGACGTCGGGCCAGTGGACGCTGACGGTCATGCAGTATTGTCCGTGAAGTGCCCCGGCGACCGGTAAGATGTTCTTCGGTGTTCTGTCGGCTTATGACAGCGCCGGCCAAAGCGCGGGTTGGATCGGTACGTTGATAACCGACTTCGAGACCGGTAAAGCCTACTGCAACGAAGACAAAGCGGTTCAGGTGGACCTGGTGTACGACGCCTGGGCGAAACTGCGTATCGAGATCGATCTGTACTCACAGGTGGCACAATTCTATTACAACGATGTGTACCTGGCGGGTCGTCCGGCCGAGAGTATCGCCGGTGTGGATATCTGGCCGAATGCGGATTAGATCTGATAGAGAAAAAACGGCACAAAGATTAAAATCGTGGAGTATGAGAATGTCGATGTATCGAAATTGGTATTTGTTTTTGATGATCATTGTATTGACGACATGTTTCGCGTACGGCAGTGCGTCGCCCGATCGTCCGAACATTCTCTGGCTGACTTGCGAAGACAATAACGTGGATTGGGTCGGATGTTACGGTAATCCACAAGCTAAAACGCCCAATATCGATAAACTCGCGTTACAAGGTTTCCGTTATACTCATGCTTTTGCGAACATACCGGTTTGTTCGCCGACACGAGGTGGATGGATTACCGGAATCCATGCTTTGACGCTCGGGATTCAGCCCATGCGCAGCCGGAACGAAATTCCGCACGAGACCATCAAGTATTATCCGGATTATCTGCGCGCTCAAGGTTATTATACCGGTAACGATCGAAAAACAGATTACAATATCGGAGGCCGGCCCGATGGGGATTGCTGGGATAATCAAGGCAAGGTCAATTGGGAGGCGATGAAAAAGAACCAGCCCTTTTTTCAGGTGATTAATTATGCACAATCTCATGAGAGCCGGGCGCACGGCAATGTCGAAAACACCCGTTTTGATCCGGCGAAGGTTCAGTTGCGTCGATTTCATCCGGACATTCCCGGGATTCGAAAAAATTACGCCAAGTACTACGACGCCGTGGAAAATATGGATAAACAAATCGGCCTGGCTTTGGCGAAACTCAAAGAAATGGATCTGCATGAAAATACTATCGTGATTCACAATTCCGATCACGGCGGCGTCATGCCGCGCAGTAAGCGGTATCTTTTCGACAATGGGATTCATACGCCCCTGATCCTTCGGATTCCCGATATGTACAAGCATCTCTGGCCGGCGGAAAAACCCGGCATGACCGTGGATCGTCTGGTGAGTTTTATTGATATGCCCAAAACATGGATGAGCCTCGTCGGGATCGAGCCGCCGGGTTATATGCAGGGACGTGTTTTTCTGGGCCCGAAGACTGAACCCGAAGCGGCATACCATTTTGCCTACAGCGGCCGTCAGGGCGAGCGGCTGGATGAAGTGCGCTCGGTCAGAGATAAGCGGTATTACTTCATTAAAAACTATATGCCGTATGTCCCCTGGGGACAATATGCCGATTACCTTTGGAAAATGGAAGCAACACGCGCCTGGGAAGCTCATCATAAAGCAGGAAGAACCGATGAGATCACTGGGCGTTTCTTTCGAGTCAAACCGAGTGTCGAAGAACTTTACGACACCGTGAACGATCCTGATAATATTCGTAATCTGATTAACGATCCGAAGTATGCTCACGTCGCCAGGCGCATGAGAAAGGCACTTCGCGCGTGGCAGCAAGAGGTTTTCGATTCGGGCCTTTTGCCGGAAGAAGATCGCGCTCGGCGTGCCGCTCAGCACAATATGACAATTTATGAAATGGTGCACGATCCGAAACTCTATCCGCTGAAAGCCTATCTTGACGTGGCGGATATTGCTCTGGAGAAGAATCCGAAGCGTCTGCCGGACCTGATCGGTTTGTTGAACGATTCGGACGAAGCAGTTCGTTATTGGGGCGCGATCGGTTGTCTGATGTTACAGGGCAAAGCCGGTCCGGCTAAACAAGCAATGATGGCGTGCTTAAAGGATGAGTCGCATTGCGTTCGCGCTGTCGCGGCGTGGCATTTCCATCGGATCGGTGAGACTCAACGTTGTCTCGACACGCTCGAGTGGATGCTGAAAAATGAAACCTACGCGCCGTTAAAAGTGCTTTCGGTCGCTCACTGGATGGGTGAGGATGCGCGACCGCTTGCCCCTGCGATCAAAGCCATGAAAATAACCACTGAGGTCACCCAGCAATGGCCTGAGCAAAAGAAAAACATCGTCCTGAAACACCTCGGTGTCTCAAAATAATCCTCGGGAGAAATACTTATTTCTTTTAGTCTTCGAACTCATGGCCATATCTCTCGGTGGTATGCGCATTTGGTATTTTTACAAATTCATAGAGTTAAAGGCTTTTGCTGCCGCCATAATTATTCATCTTTTTATCTTTGTACCCGCTTTT
>CAYZAT010000359.1:0-3052 GCA_964476475.1 uncultured Pirellulales bacterium | reverse complement strand
CCCTGGGGTTCCGATCTGTACGGGCCACCTACCTATTAACCGGATGAACGAAAAAGTTTTCACCCATCGGGATGGCAAAAAGCCATCTGGACTCTACATCTGCCTGACTTCCTGACACCATAGACTGCCATCGACGTTGTCATAATGTCATTCATCGTGTACAATAAGTGTCACAATGGTTTTTGTTGCTGTGAGTCCATTATCATCTTTCAAGGAGAACAACGTGATGCTGTCGAGGCGGGATTTTTTAAGAATCAGCTCTATGGCGGGGATCGGTTTCCTGGCGGGGTCCGGTTCGTGGAGGACGGCTTCAGGGGCCGACTCTTCCGTTGGAAAAAGGCCTAATGTTATTCTCTTGATGACCGACGATCAAGGGTACGGCGACTTGGGCTGTCACGGCAATCCTGTCTTGAAGACGCCCCATCTTGACCATCTTTTCGCGGAATCCGTGCGGTTGACTAATTTTCACGTGAATCCCTTTTGTGCGCCGACCCGCGCGTCGCTGATGGTCGGCAAGGTTTCCGACCGAATCGGCGTTCGCCGGACGCTGAACATGCGGAATTACCTTCCGACGAACGAAACGACGATGGCCGATGTGTTCAAGGCTAATCATTATCGGACCGGCTTGTTTGGCAAATGGCATCTGGGCCATAACCACCCTTATCGGCCGATTGACCGGGGCTTCGACGAGTGGTTCGGGATCGGCGATTGCGGCCTGGCCGCTACGAGCGACTACTGGGGCAATGATCGCTTTGGCGACCACTACAGGCACAACGGGCGATGGGAATGGGCGGAAGGTTTCAATACCGATGTATTCTTTGATCGGGCGATGCAGTTCATGCATAACAGCCGCAATCGGCCCTTTTTTGTTTATTTGCCGACGAATGTGCCGCATTTTCCGTGGAATGTTCGCCCCGAGTGGCGTCAGGCGTATCGCGATCAGAAATTACCGGTGGAATTGGATAATTTCTATGCCTCCATTGAGCGGGTCGATAAGAATGTCGGTCGATTGCGGCGATTCCTCGCAGAAGAAGGCCTGGCGGATAATACGATCCTGGTCTTTCTCACCGATAATGGGACGGGAAATCACAAAAATATTTATAACGCGTCCATGCGTCAATTCAAAGGCTCGGTTTACGAAGGGGGGCATCGCGTCCCGTGCTTTATTCATTGGCCCGCCGGGACGCTCGGCAAGGCGCGGGACATCGACACCTTGACGGCCCACTTCGATTTGCTGCCCACACTGGCCGAGTTATGCTCGCTGGACTTGTCCGCCGGACTGGATCTGGACGGACGGAGCCTTGTGCCCTTGCTCCGGCAATCCGAGGCGAAATGGGAAGATCGCGCCTGGGTGCTTCACAGCCAGAACGGGAATGAAACGCCCCGGAAATGGACGTCGAGTGTTGTGCTCACCAGTCGATGGCGGTTGATTAACGGCCGGGAGCTTTACGACATCCAGGCGGATCCCTCGCAAAGAATGGATGTGGCCGCTGAGCATCCCGATGTCGTCGAGCGATTGCGACGACGATACGAGGAGCATTGGGATCGTTGCGGCCTGGGGCGAAAACAGCCCAACGAGCGTCCGATTGTGGGTGCGTCACAGCAGGAAGTGATCGAGCTGGGTCCGGATGCCTGGATGCTCGATCCGCCCGGACGACACATATGGTGGCAGGGGGATGTGCGGCTTGGAAAAAAACTCAACGGATTCTGGCCGGTCAGGATCGCCCGGACGGGAAGCTACCGGCTTGATGTTCGCCGCTGGCCGGCTTATCTCGATGCGCCCATAACCGGCATTCCCGCCGAACAGAGAACCGAGGAGACGATCGTCGAGCAGAAGCGCTGGCGCTTCCCCGAGTGCCGCGCGTTGCCCGTCGCCGCCGTCCGTCTGGAGGTGAACGGGCAAACGTGTGAGAAAAAGGTCGCGGAGAAGGTTCCGGTCGTTTCGTTCGATTTGACATTGAAGCAGGGACCCGCTGATATACGCGCGACTTTTTTGGATAAGCGTGGCGAAGAAATCAGCGGCGCGTACTTCGTTTATATTCGACGCGGGTAAAAGATAAGGATACAGGATATGCTTAGACGTGAGTTTCTAAAAACAAGTGCTGTCGCGGCGGCGGGTGTATTGGTGGGGCAAAAGACGCTTCCGGGCAATGCCGAACAGAACAAAACCCGCCCGAATATTCTCTTCATGATGAGCGACGATCATGCCTCCCATGCGATCGGTGCTTACGGCAGCAAGATCAACTGCACGCCCAATATCGACCGCATCGCCCAGAAAGGGATGCGATTCGACAACTGTTTCTGCACGAATAGTATCTGCGCTCCGAGCCGGGCGGTGATTCTTACCGGCAAGTACAGTCACCTCAATGGAGTGATCAATAACGGCAAACGTTTCGATGGCGGCCAGCAGACTTTGCCCAAGCTGCTCCGTCAGGCGGGTTACCAAACGGCCATTGTGGGTAAGTGGCATCTCAAAACGCCGCCGACGGGTTTTCATTACTCGAACGTCCTGCCGGGCCAGGGGGCTTATCACAATCCCGTCATGATCGAGAACGGAACTCAGAAAGAGCATATCGGATATGTGACCGATCTGATTACAGATATCGCCATCCAGTGGCTCAAAGAGCGTCCCGCCGACAAGCCCTTTTTTATGATGCTCCATCACAAGGCGCCGCATGCGAATTGGGAACCTGATGAAAAACATGCGGATATGTACAACGAGGCCGACATCCCGGAGCCTTCGACGTTTAATGATAGGTACGAGGGCCGAACGGATCAGATTAAGAATCATCGCCTCCACGTGGGGCCGAAACAGTGGGAACTCCATTTCAAACGATTCGGCGCGCTTCCGGAAGGCATGACCGGGCAGGAAACAAAGGAATGGGTGTACCAGGTCTATATGAAGAATTATCTGCGTTGCATTGCGTCGGTGGACGACAACGTCGGGCGCGTGCTCGATTATCTGGACGAAGCGGGCCTGCGGGACAATACGATGGTTATCTACACGTCCGACCAGGGCTTTTTCCTCGGCGATCACGGTCTCTATGATAAG
>CAYZAT010000358.1:0-3083 GCA_964476475.1 uncultured Pirellulales bacterium | reverse complement strand
AGGTTTGCCAGATCGCCAGCCCGGCCGCATCGTCATCCGTATAGCTCTCAAAATCCTCGACCAGAAGATAGTCGCCCACCGTGAAGCTCCAGACGGGACCTCTCACCGGATTTCCATTATAAACCTCGTCCACGCGCCAATAATACGTCGTGCCCAGTTCGAGCAACCCGGGATCGTAAGTCTCAGCGCCCAGCGTTCTGGAACCTTTGTACTCGGGCGAGCCGGTATCGGCGCTGCGCACCGTGTCCTTGTCCAACCCGAGATAGACCTCATGTGACGCGGCGTTATCTGCCGGTGTCCAGCTTAAGAGGGTTGCCATCCCCACATTGGTTGCGCCGTTGGCCGGATACGGATTTCCGACGGCCCCCGGCGTCGTGAAGCACCAGACGTCTCCTTGATGCGTTGTGACGACGTCGAACTCATCGACGCGCCAGTAGTACACCTTCTCCAATTCGAGCGGGCCGGGGCTATAGGTCGTCAGTCCACTCGGCAAACCGCCGCCGGCGTCTCGGACCGTTTCAAAATCGTCGCCGAAGTAAATGGTGTGCAACTTAGCACCGTGACCGGGTGTCCATGTGAGGGTCACGTCGTCCGGACCTACGGATTCGGCGGCGTCGGCCGGGTCGGGATCGTACGCCGTCTTCGGCGGAATCGAGAAGCTCCAGACAAGTCCTTTCCAGGGACTATCCGGGTCGGCTTCGTTCACCTCATCGATGCGCCAGTAGTACGTCGTCCCCGGTACAAGCCCCTCGGGAAAAGGATATCCGGGAAAACCGGCCATAAAAAACGTTCCGGCCTGATTGCCAAAGAACGCCTCCGATGCCGGGGTGGCGTCGTTCACTGTGTCGAAATGGTCTCCAAAATACACATCATGCGAGACGGCGAAATCCCCCGGCTCCCAGGATAGACTGACCCACGTATCCATGTACAGCGCCCCATCGGCGGGGGTGGGACGCCAGGCCGTCGCGCGGGGCGCCATCTTCTTGATCTCGTCGGCGCTCAGCGCCCTGCTATAAATGCGGACCTCATCCATCACGCCCTCAAAATAGCCATAGGCCATTCCACCCAATTGAATCGGGGCATCCACAACCTCTCTCGGTGACTCTAAGCCCGTATGAACGGCGCGGCCGTTCAGATAGATGGTGGGAAGCTTGTTATCATAAACGATCATGACGTGATTCCAATCATCTCCCAATTCCGTGGGATACGACGCGGTGGTCGGCATATAGTTACTTCCATGCTCATAAACGGCAATACCGTTGGTTCCGATGGATAATCCGGCTCCGCCGTTCTGTTCCCCTCCATGTCGCGGGTCAAACGCATACCTCTGATTATTAACACCCCCCGTGCCCGAGATTGCCTCATTCTCTATTTCGTGTGTCGCAGTCGTTTTGAGCCACGCTCCGAAGCTGAACGTGTCGCTCGGCCGTGCGTTGGTTCCCACGGTCACATAATCATCGACGCCGTCGAATCCCAGGGCATAGCCTTCCTGGCCGACCTGCTGATAAATCACGCCGTTGTAAGGCGTACCGTCGTTATGATTATCGCTCTGATCGAATAATACCCCGCTCGCTTCCTCGAACTTCCACCATCCCACCAGGGTCGGATCACCCTGTCCGAAGGCGTTTGTTCCGGCTACACCCAGCATCCACACAACAAAAATAAGACAGACCGATTTTCTACACATGATCGTCCTCCTTCAAAATAAAGAGCTCGACAATAAAGATATTGCTTCGCCTTGCAATACGGCGATAGTTCTCTTTAGTTTCTTCAAGTGCAGATTTTCAGACGTCGTCTGCTTTTCACGGTCGATACAACCGGAGGTCGTCGACGTACATCGTCCCCGACCCGCCCGGCGCCGCCGGATCGGCCTTGGCGCCGAGACCGAGGGCGATCTTTTCCACGTTCCTTAAATTGATCCCTTGATCGGTGAAGGCTTGTAGCGGAACGATCCACTCGGTCCAGTCGTTGATCGTGGCCGCCGTTGAGTCCTCGTGGGCAACGACCGCCGGTGCGCCGCCGCTGTTGGAAACGGCGACATACATCGGCTCCGCTGCATTCGCCGGATCGCCCTGGAACCAGAGCGACAATTGCCCAACATTTTCCTCGGTCCAATCCCGCGTACTCGTCAACGTCAGCGCCGCCTCCGAATTCGTGACACCGGTGATATTATCGTAAAGCAGCGGCATAGACTGAAAACCGCTATGGATGATGGTCTGCTCGGCATACGGAGGCAACAGATAGCCCACCTGCGCGCCGTTATTGGCGACGCCAAAGCCATCGATCCAGCTTTGCCAAATCGCCCGGCCCGCCGCATCGTCATCCGTATAGCTCTCGAAATCGTCTATGAGAAGATAATCAACGGTTGTAAAGCTCCAGACGTTGCCGATCCACGGACTGTCGGGGTGGGTATCACTGATCTCATCGACACGCCAATAGTATGTCATGCCCCAGGCAAGCGTACCGGGATTGTAGCTCTCATCGCCAAGCGCCTTCGTCGCCTTATATTCGGGCGAAGTTTTCGTGGCATCTCTGACGGCTTGCGGATCGGTGCCGAAGTACACATCGTGCGTTGTCGCACTATCTCCCGGCCCCCAGGTCAAAATCACCTCCATCGGGACATCGGTCGCCCCGCCGGCCGGACTGGGCGTATTGGCCTTCATGGGCAGCGACAAGGCCGCCTGCGGAATGATCTGCCGCTCGCGGGCGCTGCTTTCCCAGAACAACTGGGCAATCGCCGTTCCCGCGCCTTCAGAGTATTCCATCCGAATCGAGTGGCGAGTACCCCCGATGAGCTCGATCGGCTCGCTGGCCCGACTGCTCGTCGTGGGGTTATCCCAGTAGTCGATTATCAGCCGCCCGTCCAGCCACAACCTGAAACCGTTATTCGCGGTGATATCGAACGTGTAGGCGTCCGTCAGATCGATCTCCACCTCGCCGCTCCAGCGGGCGGAGAAATTATCCACGTTGATACTCGCATCCGGAGAATTCTCGCCGGGGACATCGCCGCCGCCCCAATTAAAATCAATCTCAGGGTCCTGACGAACGAATTCCGGTTCGCCGGCAAGCGTGGCGTTATTGAA
>CAYZAT010000357.1:0-3086 GCA_964476475.1 uncultured Pirellulales bacterium | reverse complement strand
CAAAAATTCACAAAAACCTTCAAAAACCATATCGAAAATTCGCATATTTTTACGAAAATTCAGAGTATTTCAGCGCCGATAGCGAGGAGGAGTATTTGTGAAACTAATAACAGGATAAGCAATAATAATATCAATCGTCCCGGTCGTCTTCGAGACTGGATAGCGATTTGCGCAAAACAAAGCCAATTTCCGATTATCCTTGTCTGTTCGGGCCGGGTGTGTATAATCTCCATTTCCTGATGTTAGTTGTATTAAGACAGGATTTACAGGATAGATACGTTACAACACGTATCAGGGGTTCAAGTGTAATCCGTTGTCCTGTCTGGGTTTATGAGTCGAATGACGGAAATTTGATGGAGATATTGGAAAATGGCAGATGCACCGAAAGCAAATGCAGTTGTGGGTCAGTCCGGCGGGCCGACGGGCGTGATTAATGCGTCTCTGGTCGGCGTAATCGAAGAAGCGCGGAAACACCCGGAAATTCAGACGCTCTACGGGTCGGTTCACGCCGTGGCGGGGATGGTCAAGGACGATTTTATCGATCTGGGCACGCTGTCGGCCGAGACGCTGGAAGTCGTGGCGGCCTCGCCCTCCTCGGCGATCGGCACCAGCCGGGATAAGCCGGACGAGGAATATTGTGCGAAAATCCTCGAAATCTTCAAAAAACGCAACATTCGGTACTTCTTCTATATCGGCGGCAACGATTCGGCCAACACGGCCTATATCCTCAATACGATGGCGGATGAGGCCAATTTCGATATTCGGGCGTTTCATATACCCAAGACGGTGGATAACGACCTGCTGGTGACCGATCACTGTCCGGGCTTCGGTACAGCGGCTAAATTCGAGGCCTGCGCCCTGATGGGCGACGATCTGGACAACCGGGCGCTGCCCGGCGTCAAAATCGACGTCATCATGGGCCGGCACGCCGGTTTTCTGACCGCCGCGTCCGTATTGGGCAAACAGAGGGATGACGACGGGCCGCACCTGGTTTATGTGCCCGAAAGGCCCGTTTCGATGGATCAGTTCACCGGCGATGTGGATAATGTGCTCAAGAAGCTTGGGCGATGCGTCGTTGCGGTTAGTGAGGGGATCTGCGACGCCGACGGCGTGACCTGGGCCAAGAAGTTGGCGGAGAAGGCGGAAACCGACGCCCACGGCAATATCCAACTGTCCGGCACGGGGGCCCTGGCGGACTTTCTGGCCGGTCAGGTCAAAGGGAGCCTCAAAGTCAAGCGCGTGCGAGCCGATACGTTCGGCTATCTTCAGAGGAGCTATCCGGGCATGCAGTCGCCTGTCGATGTGAGTGAGGCGCGCGACTGCGGGCGGGAAGCGGTCCGATTGGCCATGACCGAGGATAACGGCTCGGTGGCGATCAAACGGATTGCCAACGGAAAAGACTATGCGGTTGAACTGTTCCGCACCGACTTGAGCAACGTGGCGGAAAAGACGAAATCCATGCCGGAGGCGTTCATCAACGCCGATGGCAATGGTATTACCGACGCGTTTGTGGAATACGCTATGCCCCTGGTCGGCGACCTGCCGAAGACGGAGTATCTGGGGGGGCATCCGAGAGTGTAAGCGGATTTCAGCGGCGACGAGGTGTTAGTGCGCTTGGTTTTTGGGTTTGAGGGGGATATTCAGGCGTAGAGTGAATATGTCTTCGGGTTGTCGTTCGGCGGTGGCGTAGCCGCCCAAGGCTTCGGCGAGCTTGCGGACCAGGGCCAAGCCCAAACCGGAGTGGACATCGGCATCCGTGCGTGAAGAGTCGCCGCGCCAGAAGCTGTCGAACACATGTGAGATTTGCTCGGTCGTGAGTTTGCAGCCTGTGTTCGATATGGAGATTTCGATAAGATCGTTTTTCCGGGATTCGGCTACCCGAATTTGCCCGCCCCTGTCGGTATAGACAACTGCGTTTTCCAGGATGTTCGAGATGATGATGGAAAAATTCTGACGGTCTGTTTCGCACGTTGTCTCAGGAGTGATGCGATTCTCGAAGCCAATGGTTCGCAGGAGGGCTTTGTCTGAGAATGAATGCCAGCAGGAATCGACGACTTGGGCGATCTTGACGTTCTCGAAGTGGAAATTACTTTTCCGCGTATCCGATCCGGCGAGTGTGAGCAAATTGCCGATCATGGATTGCATCGTTTCGGTGATTTCCAGACAATCAGACAAGGCCTGCTGGTATTCAGTGGCTTGGCGATTGCGAATGAGCGTCACCTCGATGGTCGAGCGTATCCCCGCCAGGGGGGTCCTTAATTCGTGGGCGACGTCCGCGTTGAATTGTCGTTCTCGATTGAACGACGCTTCCAGCCGGGACATCAGTTCATTGAGGCGATTTTTGATCGGAATGACTTCTTCGGGGACATTTTCGGCGGTAATGCGCTTTGTTAGGTTGTCTTCGGTGATCGTCGCGATTTCGGCGGCGATAGCGTTGAGTGGATTGAGGCCCTTTCGCACGATGATCGCGGCAATCAGGAGAGAAAGAATAATCACCGCCGCCGAAGCGATCGAAAGAAGCCATCGCAGGGATTTTAACTGCCCCAGCAAACTGCCGGCGTCACGGGCAACCATCAGAATTAGGAATCGCTCACCTGTCGTTGGGGGGGCATCCTCTTCATCATTGTCTGCGTTTCTCGGTATGAAGGTTAAACCGACGGCGCGAAGGACTTTTTGATTCTTTTCCAACGGCGGCATAAAAACAAGTCTATTAAGAGGACCTTCAGGGCGAACGAGATCATCCATTCCAAGCAGAGGCGATCTTGCCAGGGCCTCGCCGTCATCCATCCAGAGTTGGTAGTACGTGGGATGCTCCGCATTATGAAACTCCGGCATTTGCTGTACCTCGAACTCCAACTCGACCTCGTCACCATCGCGTTCGACGGATGCGGCGAGTATTTGGGCGATGGACGCTAATGACGTGTCGAACTGTTTGACCAGCGTGTTGCGGATCACGGTGTATACGATCAGGTTAAAAACTGTGAGGAGTAGAATTATCCCGACAATCGTACCGGTCAACAATCGAGTCCGAAGCGAACGCATCATGATGGCGCTCCCAGTCTGTAGCCGCGCCCTCGGACCGTATG
>CAYZAT010000356.1:0-3086 GCA_964476475.1 uncultured Pirellulales bacterium | reverse complement strand
ACCCTGCCCATGCTGCCGGAGATGCTCAGCAATGACATCTGCTCCCTGCAGCCGAATCAGCCCCGCTATACCAAAACCGTCTATCTCACCTACGGCAAGGACGGTACCCTCCGTAGAACGCGCTTCCTGAACAGCCTGATCCAATCCAAGGCCCGCCTGACCTATCAAGACGTCGACCAGGTCCTCAAGGGTAAAAAGCAAGACCTGCCACAGCAACTAATCACGTTGTTGCGCAAAATGGAGAAGCTCGCTCGTTTGATCGAAGAACGCCGTCGCCGTGCCGGCATACTCCAACTGGATATGCCCGAGCGTGACATCCGCCTCGATCATTCCGGCCGGGTTCAGGACCTCGAACCCATCGATACAAGCTACCCTCATACCATCATCGAGATGTTCATGGTCGAGGCCAATATCGCCGTGGCGACTCTCCTGGACCGCTACTGCATCCCCTTTATGCGGCGCATCCACCCGGAGCCCAATGCCGCCACCCTAAGACAGTTGTCACAGACCCTGCGTCCGTTGGGTGTCACCTTACCCCGTCGGGCCCAGCGACGCGATCTGCAGCGGATCATCAAGCAGGTTCAGGGCGCCCCCCTGGAGCTCCCCGTCAACCTGCTTATCCTTCGCAGTCTCGCCAGGGCCGGCTACAGCCCCGCCAACGTAGGTCACTACGCCCTGGCGGCCGGCAAGTACTGCCACTTCACCAGTCCGATCCGTCGTTATGCCGACCTTCTGGTTCACCGCGTGCTCCAGGATTACCTCGAAGGACGGGTAGGGCAGGCGCGTCGTCGTTACAACATCGCCGACCTCAGCGACATCGGCCTGCACATCTCCGGCACCGAGCAGGACGCCGAAGAAGCCACCCACGAGGTCAAGACCATCTTCATCCTCCACCTCTTGCGCCAACACATCGGTGAGACGATGCACGGTGTGGTCGTCAACCTCAATGCCTACGGCGCCTCTGTACACCTGCCGGACTTTGGCGTTGAGGGCCTGCTCCGGCCGGAACACCTCGGCGCCGATACCTGGCACTACGACGAACGCCACCAATGCCTCATCGGCCGCCACACGCGCAACATCTTGCGCCTGGCCGAACCCATCCAGGTGCGCATCGCCGAGGTCCATCCCGCCGCCGGCCACCTCGATCTGGTTCCGGCTCAGGCTTTAGGGATGCAGAAAACGGAGATTGAAGCCAACAAGACACCCCGTCGCAATAGCGGCGGACACCCAGCACGAGGCAAGCGAAAGGCCACCTCATCCAGAACGAAACGGCGCCGTCGTTAAGCCGCCTCGTGACATAAGGATTTCTCGTTGATTAATCCACCTCCATTCTTTTACAGTTCTCTTTGCCGAAAACCCGATCGCTGAATAAAACAGTATTGCCTTTCGCAATACCGTTCGTGCAGTTCTTTAAATATATCGCATAGTTTCCATTCGCAAGTGAAGGCTTCTGCGAGGCATGCTCAATCGTATTCCCGCGAATTTCGATCCCATCGGTTGAGCAAGCATAGATCCCCGAATTCATAGTATCGCGAATGGTGTTATTAAGTATCTTTATATTGCGATGCACACCCGCCGGGTAATCGGTCCCGCCGGAATCATGCCCGCATTTTACCGTAATCGCCCCTTCGCGAAGGAGATGCTTATTGGCACCGACAATAGTATTGTTTCGAAGAATCACATCTTTCCCCTGTCCCGATTCAAACCAATAGTTCACATCCATCGTCACAAAAATACCGATCCCCGTCGGATTAAAAATCGTGCATTGTTCCACAATTACATCCTGCGACTGCAATAAAAAACCGCGTGCCCGGTTGCGATGCACTTGCACCCCCGAAATCCGCACCTTAGGCGTCATGCTGATATTATTAAATAAATCTCCAACCGCGACACGGCCCGGCACAACGTCGAGTGTCATGCGCTGACCATCACGCTCCAAGACCTTTGCGGTGCCTTTCGGAACCATCGTTTTCCCATCATAAAACTCAACCGTATCACCCTGCAATACATACCGAGCCGAAACATCGACTTCTTTCCCTCGCCGAATCCGCGCTATCGAAAGAGTCTTACCATCCCGCTTGACCACTTTCCCATAGGAACTGTGAATATTAATCGCGTCATCCCCCATACCTTCATAATAACAATCTTTAATCGTCAGCTTCCCGCCGGTATGGACATATTTCGATCCATCCGCATTCGTCGAAGTCAACCGCGCCGTCCCCCTGGGTCGCTCCACGCGATACCGCTCAACGGTAATGTTCGTCGAACGATCCGTCGAATAAAATCCCATCCCCGGAAACGAATGGACCGTCACATCCCGCAACGTACAAAGATCGCTGTCTCCAAAATAAATACACACCCCTCCATACACCTTATGATACAAACAAACATACTCTCCCTTGTCCAAATCAAACCGCCGATGCATTCCAATCCGCAACACCCGGCCTGACACCTTTTCAACCGGAAGCCCGCCGTCCAGTTTATACAAATCCATATTCTTCCCATTGGGCAAACCGTTACGATAAAACGTCATGACGTGGTCGACATATTCTTCGCCCGTTACCGGGAACTCATCAAATACCCGAACGTCAAAATACCGATCCCCCACATTGACAATCTCACCCGCCGAATTGGGCGACACATCCATATCAATAACAAAATCATGTATCGTAACCTGTCTCGAAGACAGCAGCCGAATCGCGCTAAATACCGGCCATCCCCTGGTTCGGTCAAATCCCCGGAGAAGCAACGTCGATCCATTCCCATTGATATCCAAACCGGTCTTGTTCTTAATCTCAAACGAAGCGAATAAATCATACGTCCCCTTCGCGAAAACCAGTCGATCCCCTTCACCGCAGGCATCCACTGCATGGCGAAGCGCCGCCGCGTCATCTTTCCCGTCACTCGGCCACGCTCCATACTGCGTTACCGATATCTCTTTTGCCACTGCATGAGTCGATGCCATCATCAGGAACACCGTAAGAATAATACTTTTTCTCAGCATATCTTTTCCTTTAAAACCTGATTATTTTCATACGCCTCGTCCAACGAAAGCGTTCCTTAGGGAATATCTGGAATCCCCAACA
>CAYZAT010000355.1:0-3111 GCA_964476475.1 uncultured Pirellulales bacterium | reverse complement strand
TGTTCCAATTCCCCCCGTGGTTGCCCTCATTGGGCCATCTGCCCAAACGATTCTTCTCTCGATCCCATCCCAGGGTCCGATCTGCTCGGTGCGCCTGCCCAGTGACCGAATGAAGCGGAATTATATGGCTAATGTAAGGCCGGATGATGACGATATAGATAGGATGAAGAATTCACGGCCCATCTTGCTTGTGGATGATGATAGTACGGATGTGCTCTTGTTCGAGCGCGCGCTCAAGCGACTGGAGATCACCAGTCCGATTGTCCGTTCGTCGGATGGAGCGGAAGCTCTGGATTACCTGATGAATCCGGCGAATAAGCGACCGTGGATTGTTCTTTCGGATCTAAATACACCGAGGATGAACGGTTTAGATTTTCTCCAGGCAATCAAAGCCCATGAGACGCTCAAGCGAACGATCGTTGTCATCCTGAGCGGTTCCAGTGCAGAAAGGGATATCGATAAATGCTTCCGGCTCGGCGCCGCCGGCTATATTACAAAACCGACGGATTATGAACAACTTCTCCATATGATCCGTACGGTTCACACGTATTGGACTCTCAGTGAGATTCCCCCTGAGCTGTAAGCCGGTCGTTGGGATTTCCCGTCCTCAGGTACTTCAAACCCTCTTCAGTAGAGGCCACGAAAACTCTCAACGCCCCAAGAATGTGCTTGGTTCTTGGTTTCCAAACGAGAAGAGCCGGCCCCGCTTAGACAAAGAACTCCACGCTTTCCAGGATGTTTTCTTCTTCGAACGGTTTGGTGATAAAATCATTCGCTCCGACTTCGTATCCTTTTATCCGATCCTCTAAGGCCCCTTTGGCCGTTACCATTAGAATTGTGGTGTCCTCAAACGCGGGTTGCTCTCGCAGACGTTTGCAAACTTCATACCCGTCCATGCCGGGCATCATAATATCCAGCAAAACGACATCAGGAAAAAAAGTCTGCACGATCTCCAGGGCTTCTTCACCCGTCGTCGCCGTCCGAAGATCAAAATGTTCGCCAAATAACTCTGCAACAATAGCGTTGTTATCGGGACTATCATCTACGGCCAGCATTTTCTTCTTCTCTTGCATAAGATTGTCCTTTTCCGTATTTCACATGAACCGTCTGATGTCGTCAGGGCATTTCACTCTTTCTATCCGATGGACTTCTTCGGCGTTTTTCAGGTTCAGATTTACGTGCACCTTCTCCAGAAATTCATCTCCGTCGAAGGGTTTCGTGATGTAATCGTCCGCTCCGGCGTGATACCCCTCAAGCTGTTCGGAATTCATGGCTCTGGCCGAGACCATGATGATTTTCGTATCCTTGAGTCCATCATGTTCCCGCAACCGCCGGCACACTTCGTAGCCGTCGATCCCGGGCATCATAATGTCCAGCAGAATCATATCGGGCCGGAATTCCCGGGCGATCTCCAGCGCCTGCTCGCCGTTCGAGCTTACCCTAAGGTCGAAACGATTTTCCAGCAACTCTTCCAGGATCGCGATATTATTGGGATCGTCATCCACCGCTAAAATCTTGCCTTGTGCTTGCATTATTTTATCCCGCCTGCTTTTTGGCGCCCGGGCTCCCATGTGACGACATGAGACCACAAACAAATTTTCATTTTTTCCTTCATTACAAAGTCACAGGCTGCACCAGCGAGTGATCGCTGTCCTCTCTACATTTATTCATCGACCATGGAATCTCTATGATAAACTCAGCACCGCTTTCCGGCCTGTTTTCCGCCCAAATGCGACCGTCGTGCCCGATAATGATTTCGCGACAGAGCGCAAGACCCAGGCCGGTGCCGCCGGCGCCGGTTTTGGTCTTGCTTGATTGGACGAACTTGTCGAAGACTGCTTCGAGCTCGTCGGGAGGAATGCCGGGCCCCTGATCGCGAACGGACACTCTCACGGCATTTTCCATCCAGTGGATATCGATGTCAATGATTCCTCCATCCGGTGAGAACTTAACCGCATTGTTCAGAAGGTTACGGAGCACCTGTTGGATTTTTCTTACGTCGAGAACGATCTCCTCATCAAAATCGGATTGTTCATACATAAAATGTAAGCCGCGTTCCGACAACATCGTGTCGAATTCATCGATCACGGATTGAACGAGCCGATGGAGATTGGCTGATTCGAACGTAAAGGATGTCTTTCTCGATTCCCATTTGACCAGGTCGAGTAAATCGTTGAGGAGCGACAGAAGCACTTTTCCACTACTCTTGATTCGGCTGAAGTAATCGAGGAGTTTCTCCGGTTCGGCGGTCTCGTATTTTTTGATGCCGAATGAGGCGAAACTCAGGATGCTGTGTAACGGCGTTCGCAGTTCGTGAGAGATATTGGCCAGAAATTCGCTCTTGGCTTCGTTGGCCGCTTCGGCGTCCGCCTTGGCAATCAATAGTTCCTGCTCGATCTGTTTTCGCTCCTCGATCTCATTACGCAACTGTTCATTCACGGCCTGAAGATCGGCGGTCCGTTCATTCACTTCGTTCTCAAGGTGTTCACGGTGCTTGCGTAATTCATCCTTCATCCGCATGCGTTCGAGCGAATATCGAATGGTCCGGACCAGCAGTTTCGCGAGATACTTGCCTTTGACCAGATAATCACTGGCGCCTTTCTGGATCGCCGCGATGCCGACTTCTTCGTCATCCAGACCTGTCAGAACGACGATGGCAATGTGAGAATTGACGTCACAGACTTTTTCTATGGTGTCGATTCCCTTACTGTCGGGAAGATTCAGATCGAGCAGCACAACGTCGTAGGTATCACGGTTCAGGCATTTAATCGTTTCGGACATGGTGCCGGCGATCTGCACGTGACACTGTCCGGGCGCGTACGATTTGGCCAGGATCATTTTCACGAGCCGTCGATCCTGAGGATCGTCGTCCACCAGCAGGATTTTTATCTGTTGAGTATTCATGAGACGGCCAGGGGCATTGTCGGATCGATACGTGGTGTGTCGGGTTTCGGGTCCAAGTGCTTCGATACGGGTAAGGTAAACCAGAGAGTCGAAGGGGCGCCCGGATGGGACGTGATTCCAATCCGGCCGCCGTGTCGTTCCACGATCTTTTTGCATAAAGCCAGTCCGGTCCCGGGTTCCTCGTACTCTTGCCGCGAATGCGAATGA
>CAYZAT010000354.1:0-3114 GCA_964476475.1 uncultured Pirellulales bacterium | reverse complement strand
AATCTTCTGTATGAGATAGGGAATACGTGGATAAGCTGACAACACATCAAAGATGAGGACGGTGCTCATCTATTTTCAAAATAGATGGGTCGTTAAAAGCTGTCATGATATAAGGAAAAGAGGTAAGCCGGCGTTTAACCTGGTAAGTGATCCGCCGGCTCACCGGAAGACCGGACATAGAGGATTTTCCCTTTGTCCGATTCACCTCTATCCTACTATATCGGAGGGCTTTCATGCAAACCCTTTTCAAAAGTATTGTTTCTGCTTTGATATATGAAATGAGTGTATTCTCACGTTTCGACTGCGAGGTTCGGATTCATCCCCTGAATCGGATGAAGTGTTAGAACAAGTGTGATTGAAACCCAACAAAGATTGAAAGGTGTTTTTTTTTAGGAGAATGACTATGTTTACAAAATTATCATGTCTTATTTGCTTCTCCCTCGTATTCGCTTTAGCCGGCGCCAATGTCGTCCTGGGCGATATATGGGAAGGTCAAATTGAAAGCTCGTCGGATGCGGTGGAAGACCAGCTCGGACGAGGAATGTATTCGGGTAGCAGCGACTTGGAATTGCCCTATGACGGCGGCGTGCAAGTCATCGGTTTGCGTTTTTCGAACGTGATTGTTCCGATGGGCGCTTCCATTGATAGGGCGTACATTGAGTTCACCGCGGATGAAGTCGAAGTTGACCTGCCCGTTAATCTCATTATCGACGGTGAGTTGAAAGCCAACCCAGCGAATTTCGGCAGCACGGGTTATGATGTTGACAACAGAGCCCGGACCCATGCAAAAGCCTCATGGCATCCGGAGCATTTCCCCGCCGTGGGTGGAAAACATCAAACCTCCGATATCTCCCCGGTGATTGAGGAAATCGTCAACCTGGTCAATTGGTACAGCGGTGCGGACCTGGTGCTGATCGTCAGTAACGATCCGGATAATTCTTCTCTGGGTCATCGGACCGTCGAGACCGGCGGCTCGGGAGACTTGGCGCCCCTTTTGCATATCGAGTGGTCTCTGGGCAGCGCCGGCGGGCCGATCCCGTCGGACGGGCAGATGGATGTGTCGATCGATACGGACCTGAGCTGGAACGCCGGTCCCTTTGCGGCTTTAGTCGGTGGGCAAACGGTTTACTTCAGCGAAAACTTCGATGACGCTAACGATGGTATCAGCGGTGTAACCCAGTCGGCGACTACCTACGATCCCGGGCGGCTCGAATACGGCACGACCTATTATTGGCGCGTCCGTCAGAACAATGAATCGACGGATCCAGAATTCAATGAAGGCCGGGTCTGGAGCTTTGCAACGGAGTATTTCTCTTATCCAATGAATGCAGCGGACATCAAGGCAACGGCTTCCAGTTCGTCTCAGGCTGAGTTTGGTCCTGAAAATACCATTAACGGTTCAGGACTGGATGAAAACGACTTGCATTCGACCGATCCGGCGAATATGTGGCTCAGTGATATCGAAGAAGGCGGCGCTTGGATTCAGTATGAATTCGACAAGGTGTATAAACTCCATGAGATGTGGGTATGGAATTCCAACCAGGTTGTTGAGAGTTCGTTCGGACTCGGGCTCAAAGCGGTGAACGTGGAGTATTCGACTGACGGCGCCGATTGGACGGTTTTGGCCGATGTGCCTGAATTTACTCAGGCTCCCGGTACAGGCGGATATGCCTCTGACACGACGGTTGATTTTGCCGGCGCCCCGGCCAAGTATGTCAGGCTCAGTGCGGTTAGCAACTGGGGTGGCCTTCTACCTCAGTATAGTCTTAGCGAGATTCGTTTCTTCTATATCCCTGTGAATGCGAGTGAACCCTCTCCGGCTGCCGGATCAGCCGATATCGATGTGGATGTCGTTCTGAACTGGCGTGCGGGAAGAGAAGCCGTCGCGCACGATGTGTACCTGGGCACCGATGAGCAGGCGGTGATTGCCGGATCGGCCGAGGTGGTTTCCGTCGCCGATGTGAGTTACAGCCCGATGGCCGTCCAGGTGGATACGAGCTATTACTGGAAGGTCGATGAGGTCAATGAAGCCGAGATGCCGACAACGTGGGAAAGCAATGTCTGGAGCTTTACGACAAAAGACCACATCGTTGTGGATGACTTCGAAGGTTACGCCGACCTGGAAGGCGAAGAAATTTATATGACGTGGCTGGATGGTTTCGAGGATTCGAGCAACGGTTCTCAGGTGGGTTATTTAATGCCTCCTTATACCGAGCAGGCTACCGTCCATGGCGGTGGAAAGGCGATGCCGTTTCTCTATAGCAATACCGGCAGCGCCACGTTTTCGCAGACCGAACTTTCGTTAGATCCGGCAGTGGATTGGGCCAGTCACGGTGTCAATACGCTGGTGCTCTGGTTCTTCGGCAAGGCGGGCAATACGGGTCAGTTGTATGTGAAAATCAACGACGTTAAAATCCCCTACGACGGTGATCCCGGCAATATTGCGATCGAAGGCTGGCAATCCTGGAGTCTTGACCTGGCGAGCTTGAGTGGGAATGTTCAGACGATCTCAACGCTGGCCCTCGGAGTTGACGATACCGGCGCTACCGGTAGATTGTTCTTCGACGATATCCGGCTGGAAGCCGCGGCTCCTCCGCCCATCTCAGAGTGGCGGATCACTGATGATATGGATGATGTTGAAGAGGCCGTCTCCACGGGCGGTATGGACATCACCAGCAGCGACCTCGAATTGGCGTATGAATCCGCCAATCAGGGGAATCCGCAAATCATCGGTTTGCGTTTTACGGGTATTCCCGTGCCCAGGGGCGTGACGATCACCGAGGCGTGGGTCAGGTTCCAGGTCGATGAGACCAAAGGCGGCACCGAGCCGGTGAATCTGATCATCGACGGCGAATTAAGCACGGATGCCCTTGGATTTTCCGCAGCCTCGATCGTTTCCACCCGACGCAGAACGAGCGAGAAGGTGCAGTGGAGCGTGCCGGATTGGGTGAACGTGGGCGACCAGGGTCCTGATCAGACGACGCCGAGTCTCGTCCCGATCATTCAGGAAATCGGAATCCTCAATCAGGAATCCATACATCTCCTCAAGGGATTCAAATTCGGCGAACCGAACAATAGGGGAGCCATCATGATCCTTATAGATAAGGCCGACGA
>CAYZAT010000353.1:0-3150 GCA_964476475.1 uncultured Pirellulales bacterium | reverse complement strand
GGTGTCGTTCGCATTGCCGAAGTGCACATCTTCGTAAAACACGATGTATCCGTATGGATTGATTGTTGTGCCGGAGGGTATCTCGTATTTAAAAGGGTTGTCAGGATTATCGCTGAGCAACCAACCGCCGATATCGATCACAGCTCCGGTTGTGTTATGCAGTTCGATCCAGTCCGGCTGGCCGCCGGGCGAATTGGCAAGCAATTCGTTGATAACGACATCGCCCGGATTGGGAAGAATACCGTTGTCATCCAGTCCCGGCGATCCTCCTGCGGACGCACTGGCTCGCCAAGACTCTCTTTCGTCCCAACGGCTTCGGTCCGGTTGAGTCGGATCGAGAATCGTTAAAGAGAATCCTTCGCCGTCGGTCAGAGATCGCCAGTCATCGCGATAGGTGAAGTCCAGAATCGTCTGGCCGGCGGCGTCCTCGAGTGTGATTCTCTCTCCGGTGTTATCCAATTTGCCGGAATATTGGCCGACGACGCCGAGGCGATTGCTGTAGCGCGCCTCGAAGGCATCGCGGTCCTCCGCGATAACAATCCGCTGATCGGGCGCTAGTTCGATGCTTGGGAAGGTGAAGTCGATTCCGTTCGTAAAGCGGACCAGATTCAGATTGATCGTTTCGTTTCCGATGTTCGTCAGTTCGATGAATTCCTCATTTGGCTCTCCGGCGTCTGTCAGGGCTTGTGGATGATACATCATCTCGGTAATACGGAGGTTCTCGGCGACCGGGCCGACGGCAAAGGTTGCTTCGGTCAGTGCGCTCCAGTTGCGACCGTCGAATAGCCGTGCCTTGACCTGCGTGCTGCGCGTTAATTCGATGGGATCGGTGAATAGGGTGGCGCGGGAGATTTCGCCGTTGTTTGCGTTTTCTCCTTCGAAGAAGAGTTCCGCGGAAATCAGGAAATCGGAATCTTTGGTCGAAGAATTCAAACCGTGGATAGCCAATAGATTGTTGCCTTGCTGTACCCTATCCAGGTAAGCAGAACAATCGATATTCTCGAATTCGACGGCTTCGGCATCGTTTCGGCTGGCGGTCGCGCTGGAATCCGGCGCCGGCATGCCGTTGAAATTCCGTCTGGCGATTTCCGTCCCGTTCAAGTAGGCGATGAAGCCGTCGTCGTAGCGAATGTTCAGAATAATCGAGTCGACGTTGTTCACGTTGCCGCCGAATGCAAAGGGGATACGGACATAACAGGTGGTGTTGACGCCGTACATCTGTTCGCCAATGTCGAGGCTGATGAGTCTTTCAAAACCCGTTTCATTTTCGTACCCGACGCCGCCGGGGGCGCCGGCGCACCCTAACCAGGAGCTGTCATCGTAATTCGCCGAGTTTCTCCAACTGTCGCCGAGCGGGCGGACCGGGACGAGGACGCGTTTATCCGCGTTCTCGACGACGAGGATGTTTCCTGTGTTCGTTCCTTGATTGGGCGTTCCCATGAAGTAGGGATCCGATCCGTCGAGCGCATAATACATACTGTTGAACCGGCCGTAACCTTTAATGGTCAATGCGTCACCGGGTGAAACGTGACCGCCGTGCCGGTCAGCGTTGTTGATGTTGAATATCGGGCCTTCGAAGGTAAAGACGCCTTCCCGCGCGCAGGCATCCAGGAAGATATCGAGGCGGTTCGGCACCCAGGTATTCAGGACGTACATGTCCATATTGGAGATGACTCCCAGCATGTCGTCACGAAGTTCCAGGAATCGCTCTCGAATATTCGGTTCGGTCAACGCGCCGTTATTGAAAAAGTGTTTTTGGACGCGGTCTGCAAAGAGTTGTCTGAACGTGGTATTCTGTTTCAAAGCGCGGTAGAGATACCCGTTTGCATTGTTTTGACTGTTGAGCCTGTCGAAGTAAACGGTGTTCAGGCGATCTGAGTACATGCCGCCTTCCGCATCCCAGATGAAGAATCGCCATTTTCCTTCTTCCGACCGCTCGCTTGCCGCAGCCCAGTTGTTCTGGGGCCAATCCCAATTCCCGGACCAGAGCTGAAGAATGAGATAGTCGGCGAAAGCCGGAATGTCGAGGCGTTTGCCCATTTCGTAGTAATGCACGCTGTCGGACAAGTCGTTGCTGCGTGCGTAGTTGATCATCTCATCCCATGACGTGGTGTCGCCGTCCCGGATGCCGTTCATGGTCATCACGTCCCACTCTTTGTCGCTCTTGAACCATTCCTGGCAGAAGGAGTCCTTGATATGTTCACAGGGATTGTAATAGCCCTTATATTCACCGTTGATCAAGAGGTTGGCATAAGCTCCTCCGCTATCGACGTGCCCCATATCCTTATGCAGACGCCGGAGCAGCTCATCCTTAATAAAGGGGTTGACTCTATCGTTATGCCCCCCGCGAAGGACGATAGCTTTGAATCGCTCGACGTCAAACGGAAAGAGCGGGTATTCCAGCCGGCTCGGACCGTAGTCACCGCGGAAATAAAGTCGAAAGGCGAATTTTGAATTGCCGGACCAATAGCCGTTGCTTCGGTGATACCTCGGACGCATATAATTGCTTCCATGAACACGGATTCCGCAGTTTTCCTGAAAAGCAGAATTGTCCGAGGGGAAGAGCCACTCACACGAGACGGGGCGCTCATACTCTATACCGCGCTGCATCGGATTATTATAACTGCCCGGACCGTCGGACACCCACGTTCCATCACCACTGTACGTTCCCCCAACGATGGCCATGATGCCGTCCGGCTCGTAAAAGACTTGTCTCTCGTCGCCGACGAGGCTAATCAACGGCAGTGATTTTAATTCCTCGCTGGCGTTTACCAGATACGTATGGGTCACGATGGTTGACGGTTTGAATCCCGGCTTGAGCGCTCTGGCCCGCAGACATACGGTTCGTGCGATGCGAACGGGGCCCGTATAGGTTAAGCCCGCTGGGAACCGCCCACCCGATTCGAAGGGTTTGGAGCCGTCAAGGGTGTAATAAATCGTGGCCCCCTCGGTTTCCGTCGCGAGAGTAACGGAGAGCGGTCTGTCGTAGAAACCGCGTTCGTGGCTGAATTTCGGGGCCTCCGCTTCTCCCAGATAGGCACCGTCATTGTGCGCCCCCGGCGTTGGGATGGAAAGGAACCGCCATATGTCACTCGCATCGGGATAGCAGCCGTAGGAAATATCAGGGGTTTGTCCGGGATATGTAACGCA
>CAYZAT010000352.1:0-3167 GCA_964476475.1 uncultured Pirellulales bacterium | reverse complement strand
TGTTTGATGGTGTAGGGAAAACCGGGGAACAAATCGTCTTGCTTATCGTCGGTCACATCGACGAGGAACCGATAGGATTCACATGTATAGGTTCGCGAATTTCGATCGACGCGTATAATCGAGAATCCTGAAGATTTGATATGGGCCTGGCGGTAGCGGTTCGGATCTCGGCTGCCTTCGGGATTGCCCAACGTGTAAACGTAAACCTTATTCCCGAGCGGGTCAATATATTCGCCCGTATTAGGCAAGCCGTGGGACGGACGGTTGTGGTATTCATATCCCAGCTCATCCGCCCGCCACCATCGCTGATAGCCGACGGCGATAGCCGGAGGGCACAAAGACCAGTTGCTGTCTCTTTGTTCATCGATGCCGTGTTGCAACAATGTTGTCAGGTGCTGATCGCCACTGAAGTGAAGAGGAAAACACTTGCGGATCAGATGAATGGCTCTATCGCGGCCGGACTGAGGCCATCCGCCGGAGTCCAAATCGGCGCGCAGATAACCGTTGTAGTTTCCATGATGTGTCGCCACATTCGCAAAGACTGTTTGGCTCAGGAACATTTTCATATCGGCTTGGCGCCAGTCCTCAATCCAGTGTTCGAGGAATTGCAGTTGTCTGTCGCCCAGAAGTTTTAAGCCGGGTTTGTCGAGCTTACTTACATCATAAAATTCGTCTTTGATATGATCGGGTCGGCCGGGCCAGTCGGCGACGGTGCCGCGGGGGCCCGACTTGAACATCCGGTCGGATACCACGGCGAAACTCACACGCCCGTAAACCATGTCCCCGTAGTAAACATCGATTCCCTGTTCAATGGGTGTCGGATCGAAAAAGTCGGGGTGGTGAGAGGTGTTCACGCGATGGACAACTTGAACCATCCGCGCCGGCTCCGCGTAGCCTCCCGTATTATGCTCCGGCATGGAGACGTTCTTGCCCCCGTTACCCCAGAGATTGCCCTGGAAAACATCGTGGTCGTCCGGAGTGCAAAGGGTGGGTCGGTCCCGCATTAAGTCGCCGAAGGACCAGCCGAATAAGTACCATTTCCGCAGATAGTTGAGAATCGCGCGATCGGCCGGCTCGCGGATAATCCCGTAGTGACCGTTTGCTTCGTAGATTTGATCCCCGGAGAAATACAACATGTCCGGATTAAGAGCCGCCAGGTTTTTGACCAGCGGCGCATAGGGAAAACCATAATGGTATTGACACGTCAGGCCGGCAAACACCAGCGTTTTATCCACAGGATCTTTTCGCACCGTCCCCGTCCAATAGTGCGTTTTTTGTGCGTCGTTTTTGAGCTTCATCGTGTAAAGGAGTCGATAGGGGACATTTCGCTTCGCCGGCCAGTTGGGGATTCGGAAGGTGGCGGTATAAGCATCCGGGTCAATGGTTTGCGTACCCAGCGATTTCCACGTATCCCGCTCCTGAATCTGGAGTTCGACCATGTTGTTGTCTTTTTCACCTAACGGGGGCATCTCAGCGGTTATTTTCAGGACGTGTCCTTCATGGCTGCGAGAATTGCTCACTGTGTGCATCGCCCACAGGATGGGGCCGAATACGCGATCATCGTGAGCTTCGACTTTGTCACCCTCAATCCGCCAGTCGGAGAACCAGAATCGCGTCCCTTTCTTGGCTTTGGCTTGAAAGTTGTTGACTATCGCAAGATTCCCGATCAATCGCTCGGCGGCGACTTTCGTGGAGAGTTGCGCGATTTGTTTGCCTGAAGATGGAAGGATTGCGGTAAGTGTCAGCTTGTATTCCGATCCTACCGGTTCGGCAATTAGTGTGAGGAGCAAATCGTCCAGGGGTAGATCGTTCACCTGTAACGTCTTGCCGGCGACCTTAAGTTGCCCGTCAATCGTCAGGCCGGCGTCGATTCCCTTGCCCCAGAGAAGGTTCCCCCGGTAGTCATTAATGTCGTCGTGAATCCCGATGCGAAACCCCGCCGATCCCATTTGGCTCTTGTTGAGGACTCCCAGCCGGACCGACATGCGGAATCCCGCGTTTGCCGTTCCCAACTGCCGGGTTAACACGTGGACGTTGCGGTTGCCGCCCGGACTGATACACTCCAACCGTCCATCGCTGATGCGCCAGTCCTCCATGGGATTCGCCCAATAGTCCGGGCCTAACCAAACGCGGTCATAGCTCTGGTCCCACTGGCTCTTAAATGTCGATCCGAAGCAGAGGGAACTAACACCGTATAGAATCGAGCAAATGATAAATACGAGGCTCCCGTTCGTTTTGTTAGTCATGGCTGTCTTTTCCTGCTTCATCTTTGTCGAACCTTTCATTCTTCTTAGGGCATATAGTACGTCGAATGTAAAAAACGTTTGGTTTCTTACGTGTTCATGTATATTATAAAGTGGTTTTTGTTAGTGCAAACACATTATCCACAGATACGATGAATGGACAGCAACGACGGATCACTGTTGATGATGCGCATCGGTTCCTGTGAGGGAACACTGATAGAATGTTTATCCGAATGATCTTATATCAGGCCAGATATAAATGGACGATCACATCTGGGCGACAAAGTGGACAGGCTTTGGGGTCGGTGGGAGTGAACCATCCCCAAGCTTCGCCTGAGGCTGCCACCCATCATGAATGAATCGCAATGTGTTATAAGGTATAGGCACTTTAATAGGCTTTCCATGCTTTCTCGATCTTTAGATTGAGACAACGATTGAGGTCTTTTTCATTTGCCTGTACAATATCCTGGATGACAATCGTAGGGTAATGTGATGATGGACCGTTTGAAAAAATACTACTGGCCGGTTCTATTTTGCCTGTCGGTCCTCATTGGTCTTTGGGCGGCCAGTCAATACAACTACCTCATTTTTCATAGTATCGCAGAGATATTTAGCATCGTTGTCGCCTGCGGAATCTTCGTGCTGGCCTGGAACAGCCGTCGCTTTGCCCAAAATAATTATCTTCTCTTCGTTGGGATCGCCTATTTATTTGTTGCGGGGCTGGATCTGCTCCATACACTTGCCTACAAAGGTATGGGAGTGTTTCAAGGATTCGAATCCAACCTGGCCACTCAGCTATGGATTTTGGCGCGATACGTTGAGAGTGGTTCCCTGCTTGCCGCGGCTTTTGTTATTCGTCGGAGACTCAGAATTCAGGCCGTCTTAGCGATGTATGGCGCCGTGATGACTTTCCTGTTGATTTCT
>CAYZAT010000351.1:0-3214 GCA_964476475.1 uncultured Pirellulales bacterium | reverse complement strand
GGAAGTTAAAAAAGTTCGTTCAGATTTCGACGGATGAAGTCTATGGCGCACTTGGTCCGAAAGGCCAATTTACGGAACAGACGCCGCTGCGTCCGAATTCCCCATACTCGGCGAGTAAAGCCTCGGCGGATCTTCTCGTTCGGGCTTTCGGGCATACGTGGGGTGTCAAATATAACATTACCCGGTGCTCGAACAATTATGGACCCTATCAGTTTCCGGAGAAGCTGATTCCGTTGATGATCAACAACGCTTTGAACGACAGGGACTTGCCGGTTTATGGCGACGGTCTCTACGTACGGGACTGGATTTATGTCTATGACCATTGTACCGCCGTCTGGGACGTTCTGCAAAAAGCCCCGCCCGGCGAGATTTACAACGTAGGCGGGTGCAATGAGAAAGCTAATTTGGAAGTGATTGACTTGATTCTCAAACACCTGGACAAGCCGAAATCTCTGATTAAGCATGTAACCGACCGTCCCGGGCACGACAGGCGATATGCCATCGACGCCGGCAAGATCATAAATGAGCTGGATTGGAAACCTTCGGTGAGTTTCGAAGAGGGGATGAACAGGACGATAGGCTGGTATCTTCAGAGCAAGGAGTGGCTGACGAACGTTGTGTCCGGCGATTATCAGACCTACTATGAGTCCATGTACGCAAACCGACAAGTAACAGAAAATCCTCATTAGAACAACGCTGTACAGGCGGAAAATATACAAATCGATTTCTAATATGGCTACAATGAGTCTCTAAGCTGTTGCGTTTTTTGACCTGAACACGTATCAATCAATGCCGAGGAGTTTTTTTCAGAGATTGTGCAAACACTCAATTGGTACATTAGACGTTTGAAAGCCATGCATCCCAATGAAGTTGCATGGCGAATGTGCTCGTCGAGACGCGATTTCAACGACCGAATCCTGGTCCGTCGGCGTCAGCGGTTGAGAGACCTTTCGACGATCCTCAATGGCGACGGCAGCGCAAAGGGGCCGGGTTTTCGGGTGAGTGATGTGGCTGCGGGGGACAGGGCATGGCTCAAGGCCGAAAAGGGTGATGAGCATGATGGGTATGATGCCCTTCTGGCCCGGGCGAAGCGGCTCGGATGGCACCGTTTTGATTTCTTCGACCTGAACGATAAGCATCTTGGCGATCCGATTAACTGGAATCGAGACCATAAACGCGGCCAGGATACACCGCTGATCTTCAGCCCTTCTCTCGATTACCGAGACGTGAAAACGGCCGGCGACTGCAAGTACGTCTGGGAACCGAATCGTCATCATCAGCTTGTGGTTCTTGGCCGGGCTTATCGTCTCAGCGGAGAGAAGCAATTCGCGGATGCCGTAGTGGAACAAATAGATAGCTGGCTCAAGCAGAATCCCTACGGCGTTGGAATGAACTGGCGCAGCGGCCTGGAACTCGGCATAAGGCTGATTAACTGGGTGTGGGCGTTGGATCTAATCAAGGAGTCTGAAGCGGTTGATGATCAATTGCGGCATCGAATATTGGATTCTGTATCGCGGCATGTCTGGGAAATCGACAGGAAATATTCGCGTGGCTCTTCTGTTAACAATCACTTGATCGGCGAGGCGGCGGGCGTATTCGTGGCGACAAGTTACTTTCCATACCTCAAAAATGCAACGTCATTGCGGGCGAAAAGCCGGGACATTCTTTGCCGGGAAATCCTGCGTCAGACGTTTTCTGACGGTGGCACGGTCGAACAGGCGATGGGGTATCATTTCTTTGTGCTCCAGTTCTTTGTGATTGCCGGCATCACGGCGCGCGCGGCGGGGAATGATATGCCGGAATCCTATTGGTCGCGATTGGAGAAGATGTTTGAATTCCTGGCTAAGTTGAATGAAGGCGGTGATCGTATTCCCATGTTCGGTGATTGTGACGATGGGTATGTGCTGGATCTTGGCACAAATCCGCATAGTATCAAGGAATGGATGGCTGTGGGCGCTGCACTGTTTGGACGCGGTGATTTTAAGGCGGCGGCTGGTGTTGTTTCTGAACCCGTTCGATGGCTTTTGGGCAAATCAGATTTCGATCATTTCGAGTCAATCCCAGAAGCAGAGAGTCATCAATGCGCTTCGACGGCTTTGCCGAAGACAGGTTACTATCTGCTCCAGAACGGTAGGTTGGATTCGCCGGATCGCCTCAGTGTCGTATTCGATTGCGGTCCGCTGGGCATGGAGCCCATGGCGGGACATGGCCATGCGGACGCTTTAAGTTTCACGTTTCGGGCCTTCGGCAGGGATGTTCTGGTTGATCCGGGAACGTACGATTACTTCAGCTACCCGAAATGGCGGAAGTATTTCCGCAGCACGCGAGCCCACAACGCGGTTGTCATCGACGGCCGCGATCAATCGGAGATGTTGGGGCCGTTTCTCTGGGGCAGAAAAGCCAAGGCGGAGTGTCTGAGCTGGCAACCCACGGAGACCGGCGGCAAGGTGATCGGCAAGCATGATGGCTATATGCGTTTGGCTGATCCGGTAAGCCATAAGCGTATGATCGATCTGGACGGTCGGGACGTGGTTATCCGTGATGATATCATGGCGAAGAGAAGACACAAGATTGAAGTGTTTTTGCATCTGGCCGAGGATTGCCTTGTGAAATCCTTGGGTAAGAATCGTTATCTCGTGGATGTCGGGCCTGGAACCGTCACGATTGATCTGGATCCCAGCCTTGACGTTGAGGAATTCAATGGCAGCGAGGATCCGATCTGCGGGTGGGTCAGCCGGGGCTATCATCAGAAACAGGCCGGCACGACACTTGTAGGGCGATGTACCAGCCAGGGGAACACGTGCCTTGTATGTAGAATCGAGATCGGTGAGCCGAAATCAGCTTCTGCATAGATGGAGCCTGAGTAAATGAAAAAAAATCTCAACGACCATCATAAACCAGTTATTATCGCTGCTGCCGTAGCAAGTTTCATGATGCTCTTTTTGGGCTTAGGGTATCGGGGTCTGGCTGCACGGCTGGCGGCTCCAGTAGATACGGCCCCGATTCGCCCTGAAGTTCTGCAGCAGCTTCCCTTGCATATCGGTAGTTGGATGGGTCAGGACATATTGCTGGACGAAGATATCGTACGTGCTACAGATACCGATGCCCACGTTAACCGTCGCTATTCACGCCGCAACGGTAGGGAATCTGTGTCACTTTATATCGCGGCAGGCGTTAAGGCACGCGATCTGATGCCCCATCGCCCAGAGGTTTG
>CAYZAT010000350.1:0-3237 GCA_964476475.1 uncultured Pirellulales bacterium | reverse complement strand
ATATTCGAGGCCGTACCTGGCGGCGAAGTCGATATAGTATTTGTACGTTTCAGTATTCACGCCGGCTCTGAAATCGACTCCGTAAACGTTATTGAAGTTCCACCAGTCCCAGGCGACCTTGCCCGGCTTGATCCAGGAGGTATCTTTTAGTTGCAACGGCTTGGCCAGTTTATACACCATCTCGTTTTCGATCAGATCGCCGTCTTCCTCGGCGACGATCATGACCCGCCAGGGAAAGGATCGCTTGCCTTGGGTCTTTGCGATAAAGTCGGCGCGCTTCGTCACCGGCACGTCGCGGTCGTTGCGGGCTTTCTCCGCCAGGGCATACGCCGGAAATTTGCCGTACAAGCTCCGACTGCCGGCGCCCCGAAGATACAATCCCGGATAATCTTCCAGGTCGGCTTCGGTAATCAGGACCTTGGGCCCTTCGTCCACAGCCACCAGGGCCGGCAGAGAGCACATCATCTCCTTCTTTATCTCGCTGAGCGAGTAGTATTTATAATCGCGCTCCGAATGGGTCTGGAAACTTTCTTCCTCGGGAAAATAAATTCCATAATTGTCGGGGAAGTTAAAGGTCGCTTCTTCCATGACGACCTTGATTGGCTCGTCGATATCGGTGACAAATCGGTACGCTACGCCGTCATTATAAGCCCGACAAACAAGCCCGAATCCCCCCTCGAATTCCAAAGTCATTTCATTGAATTGATCGAGAATCTTCTTTCTTTTAACCTGGACGACCGGAAGGATTTCTTCATCGACCGCTCTGCGTTTGACCTGGCGAACCTGGGGATTCACGCCCAGAACGGTATCGCCACCCAGCTTCAACGAAATCGCAGACGGCTCGATGAGAACCTTTGATTTGTAACTGACCGAATATTGAATCGTGTTGTTTACCGTGACTTTCAGCCGAAGCGCCTTATCAGGAGAGACGACGTCATAGTCCTTGCCAAACGATACAGTGCTCGAAAGGACATACGCTGCGCATAATAGGATAACAAGCTTACACTTTCCCATTTTCTTAACCTCATCTGTCTTCAATTATGGCTCCTTGAATACATACAACGCGCGAAATATGGTAACGCAAAGGGGTAGTTGATCTCAAGAATATTACGGCGAACGGGCAAAAAACTATTGCGTTTTTCACACGAAACAGCGAACATGCGGGTACAGTTCGGGGACATACGCACACCCCTACTGGGAAAAATTCGTGTCATGTGAAAGACCGAAGGGAGAAACGATGAGTCAGTCAGCACGCATCCGTTTGTTTTTATCGATTCTGTTATTGACACCGCCGGCCGTTCTTATCGCGAAAGAAGCCTATGAGGTTGACGTCCGACCGGAGGTGAAGATTCCGATGCGGGACGGCGTCGAGCTTTCCGCGAATATCTTCCGGCCGAAAGCCGACGGCAGATTCCCCGTTATCCTTCTTCGCTCCCCGTACGGCAAAGGCAATGAAAAGAACGGCGACGGCTTGTTCTACGCCGGACGTGGATACGTCTTTATCAGTCAGGATTGCCGGGGCAAAGGAACGTCCGGAGGCGAATGGGAACCTTTTGCAAATGAAGGCAACGACGGGCGGGATACGCAGAAATGGATTCTGGATCAACCGTGGTGTAATGGCACTATCGGCACAAGCGGCGGATCGTATGTGGGTTTTACCCAGTGGATTTCCGCCCCGAACGCCGGCGAGCATCTTAAGGCAATGTTCCCGCTCGTTCCGCTCGTGGATGCCTACGGCGACGGCGTCTATACCGACGGGGCACTAAATCTGGCGTTGATGATGGGCTGGGGCAGCCTCGTCTCGACCGGTTTGAATCGTCAGGCCGCCATGTTCTCATGGAAACCGGAAGACTGGAATAAAGCCTACCGAACATTGCCGCTCGCCGAGTGGGATCGCGCCGTCGGCGGGAAAATCCGGTACCTGCGGGATTGGGTTGCCCATCCGCATTTTGACGACTTTTGGGCGACCCGCGGCGTGCGCGGGCGGTGGCAGGATATCACCGTGCCGATCTGTGTGGTCGGAGGGTGGTATGATATCTTCGCCAGGAGTGTCTTCGACCATAGCAACGCCGTTCGGTCCATGTCTCGCTCCGACGATGCACGAAAGCATCAGCATCTTGTCATGGGCCCTTGGGCGCACGGGATTAGCCGGGACGGTAAAGTCGGCGATCTGAATTTCGGCACACAATCTCTGCTCCAAGTGCGTGAGATGCAGACGAAATGGTTCGACTATTGGATGAAAGGCGAAAAAACCGGCGCCGACGAATGGCCCGCCTTTCGCATCTTTGTCATGGGCCGCAACGAGTGGCGAAACGAACGGGAGTGGCCCTTAAAGAGGACCAAATACACGCCTTACTACTTCCATAGCCAAGGCTCGGCCAATACGGCTGCAGGAAACGGCACGTTGAGCCTCGCTAAGCCTTCCGCCGAGCCTATTGACACATTCGTGTACGACCCAAATGATCCCGTTCCCACAACCGGCGGCTGCAATTTGGTCGGTTGCCCCGCGGGGCCGCGAGACCAGAGCGAGGTCCAGAAGCGAGACGACGTTCTGGTATTCACCAGCGAAACGCTCAAAAGCGAAGTGGAGGTCACAGGACCGGTGAAAGTCGTGCTTTACGCCGCCACGACCGCGAAAGACACCGACTGGACGGCCAAGCTCGTGGATATCCACCCCAACGGTAAACCCTACAACCTCTGCGACGGCATCCTTCGCGCCCGCTGCCGCGACTCGAAGGATAATCCGAGTCTTCTCCAGCCCGGGAAGATTTACCGGTATGAAATTGATCTTTGGGTAACGAGCAATGCCTTCCAGCCCGGCCACAAAATCAGCGTGGAAATATCCAGCAGTAATTTCCCGCGTTTCGACCGCAATCTCAACACCGGCGAACCTTTCGGCACGGGCACGAACTGGATCAAGGCAACACAGACCATCTACCACGACAAAGAGCACCCTTCGCACCTCCTATTGCCCATCATCCCTTGAAAAGCGGGATAGAAGGCCGAGAAACCAGGGACGAATCGCCTGATGTGCCATTTCTCGGGTCTCTTATGACTCTGTGTCCCGTCCGCCGCAAAGGTATTTAAGCATCTGGTTTTAAGGATTTTTCTTATTGACGATCTGATCGTCCTTCTATAAATTCACTGACTGTGTTGTTTATCAAAGGATGATAAATGCTGTTTTGGATTTAGGAGACCCTTGAAATGTATCAAAAAATAATCTCATGGAATCGGTCA
>CAYZAT010000349.1:0-3300 GCA_964476475.1 uncultured Pirellulales bacterium | reverse complement strand
TTGTTACACATAACTTTACTTGCCAAAAAGTTGCATAATGGTCACCGGAATATGCACGACGCAGACATAGCCGAAAAACAAAGCCGTAACAATCAGTCCAACCGCGAATATTTTGCTCGGCCGTAAGACCTCATACGCTTCCTTCGAGAGCATCTTAGGCATGACCACGAAGAGCCCTACCGCCACGAGAACGGCCTGCAAACCGGTTAGCAGCACGCCTTCGAGCACCGACGAAAGCTTTAGCAGGAATATCGGTTTAACGCCCAGGACGAACACGACGACCATACTCGCGAGGAAGAAAAAGACCAGAAATCCCCTGAACTGCGTCTTCCACGTAAACCGCTTATCGAAACCGCGAATGCAAATCCGGCACGAATCGGCCAACAACCTCGGCCAGCCCGCCATCTGCCCGACCATCGTCGAGACCATCGCCACCGCCCCGCAGAGCCGAAAGATAAAACCGCCCGCCTGGTCCCAGCGCGCGCTGAAGACACGGGAGAGGGTCTGCGCCATATCGTCGTTACTCGGTACGATCTTCTCTGCGCCGAGGATCCCCGCCCCGGAGATCAGAAACGCCGCGGTGACGGCGATCCCCAATACCATCGCCATGCCGGAATCCAGATAAAGAACGCGACACCAGCCTTTAATCCTTTCGGCGGCATCCCGGCTCATCTTTTTGAGTGACGCAGTATCGGCGGCTTTTCCATAGCCGCGTCCGGCCGTCGCGCCGTAGCCGGCGCCGATCACCCAGTACGAATACCACACCTGGCTGGCGAAGCCGCCCGCCCCCCAGCCCAGGACCGGCAAAATTTCCTCCCACGCACTATCCGAGACCTCCTCAACGCCGGCGGCCCATTCGGGGACAATCGGAAGAGTAAACTTAAAGCCATTGAGCAACTCCGCGAAACCCGGCATCACATGCGCGGTGATATAGAACGCCCCCAGCACAATGATCAGCACGAATAAGCTCATAACGATCTTGAGTACGCTAAACGCGCCCGACCACGCGACCGCCACCGCGAAGAACGCCGCGAACCATCCGCAAAGCTTCATGTCCACCTGGGGGATAAGACTGTGAATAAACGCCCCCGCCGACGCCGCCAGCGTCCCGATGGACAGCACCGCACAGACGATCTGCACGACCATCACGAGCCAGACCGCCCAGTTTTTCGGCCCTGGCGCCCGGCTGAACATATCGATCATCCCCTCGCCCGTGCAAACGGTATATCGCGCCCCGCTGACACCGATCCAGAACTTCAGGAACACCCCGATCACCACCGCCCAAAGCACGGCCGTACCTAATATCGCGCCGGTTCGTGTCGCGATGACGACCTCGCCCGAACCGATATATTCCGCGGCCCAGACGAAGGACGGCCCGACCAGAGCCAGCGCCGCAAATCCCACAGGCGCCTTTTTAATGGTTAAGTCGTTGTGGCCCGGCGAACGTTCCTTCATTGATTTCGACCCTCATGTGCACAAGTTTGGACAACGGCACGTTTGCAACATGAGGGTAACTTACCGGTTTATGGAGTGGCTGTCTATGGATTTTTCCGTGCCGAGGGGGTGGGGGAACAAGAAAAAAAAAGCCCCTGCTGAATGCGGAGAGGGAGAAGTGAGTGAAGTGCAGGGGCATTATTGTCTTATGGGCTTCCGTGCCGGTAACTTTTTGGCTCCACCACGTTTTCCGGCCTCCATCCTCTGACATCATAAAACATCCACAAGCCGGCAACGCAGACCCAAAAGACTTTATTATTATCGGAAATTCCAGGGAAGCTGAAAGAAGGAAATTGCTCAATATCGAGGTTGGGAACTCTACATTTGAGCCAGCCAATGGATCAGCTTCATTTCTGAAGGCCGGTAACCTGATCTTTCATGTCATCCACATTCTTTTTTCTTGCCTTTAAGCCGTTTACAATGATAATACCTCCCATAATCCTTACGTTGGAGAATGTTTACCGGATGTAGTGAAAGATAACTCACGATTGAAGTATGACAGGAGTGGTTGAATGCCCCAGGAAGAACAGGTCCTTGTTATCAAGCGAAAAATCATCGAAGAGGTGAGGATGTTTCAAGGTCTGGCCTTTGACGTTGACCGCTATCTGAGTCGGATCTTTGTCCAGGGCGTTCCGCGTTTCATGCCGAGATCGCAGGCCGAACTCGATCCTTCCCATAAGCAGATCATCCCTTATGTGATCATGCTTCATGAGGGCAAGGTTCTGAATTATGTCCGGGGAAGACGGGCCGGCGAGACCCGGCTGGTCGGAAACCGCTCCATCGGCATCGGCGGCCACATTAATCCGACCGACGATATGCCCCTGTTCAATACCGATTTCCACGAAACGTACCTGGCCGCCGTTCAGCGCGAAGTCGCGGAGGAAGTGTCCGTCAAGACGGCCTATACCGACCGCATCGTCGCCCTGCTCAACGACGACTCGAACGAGGTGGGAAGCGTCCATCTCGGCATCGTTCACTGTTGGCATCTGGACGAACCGAACGTCAGCAAGCGGGAGCAGATGATTACCCAGATGAGCTTTATGACGCCGGATGAACTCCAACAGGTTCGCGACACGTTGGAAACATGGTCGCAAAAATGCCTTGACGGCCTCGGCGAGATGACCGAAAGAGCCCAAAAAACCTAACCGCGATCCGGCGTAAAAACCAGCTCGATCCCGTGGCACGGAATGAGGTAGCACAGATTCTCCTCATAGACCATCTGGAGATGTGAATTCAGATTGATAAACCACCCGAAGAGCTTTCTGAAAGGATTCATCAGCTTGAACACCGACCTGAAAACAAGACGCTGCGACAGGATGTTGATCCGAATGTCGGTATAGAAATCAGGCACTTTTCGGCGGAGTTGCTTTTCCGGCGAGACAAAATAGTAAAAGCTGTACAAGCCGAAGAAACGCTTGTGTGTGTAATCTGAATAGTAATAGGGATTCGAGAAATGCGGTACGAAGATATGTGCCGTGCCGTCCGTTTTCAGGACGCGGACCATTTCGGCCATCAAATGCTCAAAATGCTCGATATGCTCCAAAACGCTCCGGCAATGAAGCTCATCCACCGAATGATCGGGAAGAAACGCCAAACCCTCCTCGATATCGGCCACGATATCCACCTCCGGCAGATCCACCCTGTCGATCGTGATTCTCCCTGCCTTCTTCTTGCGGCCGCTTCCTAACTCGATAATAAGCTGACGATGGCCTTGAATAAGTTCGTCTAAGTTAATCTTCATGCAAGGATTCATTGACACTCACTATCCTATAAAAACCTCTGTCTGTAGGCTCGTTCCTCGACGTT
>CAYZAT010000348.1:0-3369 GCA_964476475.1 uncultured Pirellulales bacterium | reverse complement strand
TTTGTGCCTTCGCGCCTTTGTGGCAAAAACACATTCAAAAATGCACAAATTTTTACAAAAATTCACATAAATTTACAGAAACCAACGAAAACCATGTCAAAAATTCGCATATCGGCGGTTCTCTTCGAAAAAAACGAACCCAATTCACTCCTCCTTGATGAGTTCGAGTTCATGAGTGGTTTCACTTGAAAAAACAAAGCCAATCTACCGACACCATAGAGATTGCCACGGCCCTTCGGGCCTCGCAATGACATTTTCTCCTTTGTGGCTTCGTGCCTTTGTGGCTCGTTTGAAAAAACAAACCCAATTCCCCGGCCTTCGGCCGGAAGGACTCAAGCCGAAATCTTAAGCAAAGACGTGATTTTACAAAACAAACCCAATTTCAGAGCAAATATAATGTAAGGTGTTGTAAATAAAGGAGTTGTGTAGTGTTTGGCAGGGTTATGTTTTGTTTTTGTTGTTGCGGAGGGTGCGGTGCAATAGATGGCCCAGGATGACGACGACGATCAGGAGGATTGTGAGGATCATGGCGGCGTAGGAACTGTGCGAGGCGACCTGCTCGTGCAACTGGCGGAGGAAGAAGGCCCATCCGAAGATAGCCGCAGAGGTCCCGGCCAGTACGACGGTCATATTGAGCCAGACTTTCAGGCCCAATAGGAAGCCGATCACGGAGCCGACGACCGGGCCGGTCATCCAGAATGGGAACCAGACGAAAAGGAACAGGCCGATGACGCCGTACCGCTGGACTTTTTCCTTGTGCTTCTCGGCGGACTTCTGGGTGCGTTCGAAGATGTTCTTGAGCCACTTGATGACCAATAGATGTCGCCAACTGAACACGAACAAGGGGTAGAAGATGAGGACTAAAATGGTTTCGATGATGATACAGATCGGGATGACGATTCTGTGGCCCATTCCGAGCGTGTATCCGAAGGCCATGGCGGTGGCCCGGCCGAACAGCAAGCCCGTGGCGGTGATTCCGATGAGCAGTTGAGATTCTTCCGGAGAGAACAACAGCTTAATTCCGAGCCAGAAAATGTAGATGAAGGCCAGAATCGCCCCGACGAGCAAGAGACGGCCCTCCGAACTGGTGAGAAGCGTCCCCTTTAACAGATCGCTCTGTTTGGGAATCGACGTGTTTGTCGGTTGTGCCGTCTTTTCTTTCACGGCTTTTCTATCTACGTCTTCTGCCTCAAATTTGGCCCCTGGCGCCGGTGAATGCAGAACCTGTATGAAAGCCGTCCCTGGGCGTGATTATTTTATGGCTTTATCGCCCATCAGTTCCGCCACCTTGGGTTCGATTGCTTCGGCCCATATCTTATAGCCCGTCTCGTTGGGATGGAGATAGTCGGGCATGATCTTCTTGGAAAGAAAGCCCTCTTTCGTCAGGAATTTATCGTTGATATCCAGGTAATGGATCATTTTCCCATCGGCGATCTTGGAGGCCAGAAGGGAGGCCCTGGCGTTCTTCTCACGCTGAGCCGACTGCTCGAAACCTCGTGGGAAGATGGCCAGGATCAATATCTTCGTTTTCGGGCATTTCTTCCGGATTCGTTTGCAGATGGCGATAATACCGTCGCCGATCTCCTCGGCGGTGTTGTCCTCTCTGTTGGAGTTGTTCGTGCCGATCATCAGGACGGCCAGTTTCGGGCTTATGCCCTCCAGATGGCCGTGATCCAGGCGCCACAAGACGTGCTGCGTTCTATCGCCGCCGAAGCCCATATTGACGGCTTTCCGCGGGGCGTAATATTTGTCCCACAGTCTCTTTCCGCCGCCTTCCCAGCCGTGCGTGATCGAATCACCGATAAAGAGGAAGTCCACATCGCCCTGTTTCACGCGCTCGTTGACGGCGTCGTTGCGGAGGGTCCACCAGCTATGGCGATGGTCGGGCGAGACGGCCGAATGCTGCTTTTGCCGGGCGATCGACGCCGGACCGGATAAGATCAAAATGGTCAAAGATGCGATGAGAAGCTTCTTTTTCATCCTTTGTGCTCCCTTGAATTGAGGTTCCATATTATATCTATGACTGAGTCATCGTAAAGCCACATTATACATGGCAAGGTATCATAACGGCCTTGAGAATTCAAGGCGTTTTTGTAGAAATGCCGTTGATGGTCTGGACTATCGAATGAGAGTAAGGGCAAACGATTTTCACCTCATCGTTCATCCGTTGTCGAATCCCGGGCTGAATTCAAGGCTCAGCGGTGAGTAAATGTCTTGGCGATGGGCTTATTGTCGATATCGACGCCGACCCTTTGCAGAAAGGACTCGGTGGATTCGATATAGCCATTATCCTGGAGGATTCTGCATCCGATCGGGTGCCTTGAGCGTGCGAATAACCAGGGCATCCCGGTGATCTTGTCGATATTGACAAACGTCTCGCTGTATCCGAATGCTTCTTTTTTGACGATGTTGGGATGAGAAAGATTCGAGCCGTTAATAACGTGGATGAATCCGAGGCCGACAAAGACGGTCACGGACGCGGCCAAAAACGCGACGACAGCGGCCTGGCGCCATCTCTTCTGTTGTTTGATTCTGGTATTGGGTGTCGGGGCGCCGCAATACGGGCAGCGTTCCGCCCGGCTGCTGATATCCCTACAGCAGTCTTCACAGGGCACGAGCGATCGTTGAAAGCCCCCTTTCCACTCCACGTCGCTCTTCGATTTCGAGGCGCCGACGACAAACCGGGCGCCGCATTTATGACAGCGCAGCGTTCTGGACATAATCGGCGAGTATTCAACATTTTGGACGGCGTTGCACGTGGGGCAACGGTATTTTACCTTTTTCACCTAAGATCTCCTTTCTACTCCGACTCAGCGTCCCTGCTGAGCCCCCTTTCCGACGAAAACTTTAGTCTTGAAACCTGTGGGCTTTTCCTTAGAATTAACATAAGTGTCCGATAGAAAACACAATTGACGACGTATTAAATTTTCCTAAACGTATAACGACAGTGCCGAAACATTCGTCTCGACATCATTATAAACAGAGAAAGCCCGGCGAAAGGAGTCCAGGGGTATCGGGTGCCGGGCTTTCTGCTTCGTCGGCGTCCCAAAATGCCACCCTTCATACCCTCTCTCGTCTATGGCCACTAACATATTATCGGACGATGGCTTTTTGGACTTTACCTTTTTTTAAAAAAATGAAATATTTTCCGGATATAGGGCAGAATAGTGGTGTTTCGACCCGGAAAAAGGGGATCGCTGTCAGGGAGGTTGGAAACATTTAACGTTGTGATCGTTGTTTTTTTGTTTTTCTGAATTTTTTTCGGCCCATAAAATCAAGAAGGTAGAAATTGTCTGTACAATAGCGATTGAGGTTTGTTTGTGATATTTTCGGGTGTTATTTGAAGGGTATTTTTCTCATTTCTCACTT
>CAYZAT010000347.1:0-3389 GCA_964476475.1 uncultured Pirellulales bacterium | reverse complement strand
AAGAAGCGCACCTTCGACTCTATGACCCAAGACCGGCGGCTTATGAATCCGGTCAATATCTTTATCGAGAAGGACGGGAAGAAATACGTGGCCGATCCGACGGCCGGCGCCGTATTCGTCTTCGATCGAAGCGATACCTTAAACGCTATTTTGGGCAAGGAATTGGGGATCAATCCCATTGACGTCGTCGTGCGCGGGGCGCTGTGTTATATCACGGACTTCAAGAGCAATCAGGTCATCGCTCTGGATAAAACAACCGGACGCGAGATCGCGCGTATGGGCAAAATGAAAGGCAGTCCGCAAGGGCAAACGCAATCACTGAATGAATTGCCCCCCGGAGAGTTCTCATTGATTAGCGACTTAACTCTCGATCAGGAAGGTAACATCTATGTGACGGATAAAGTCGGGGCGCGCATCACGCACTTCGACCGATCCGGAATTCTTAGACGTACAATCGGTCGATTGGGTGATAACATTGACGAATTTGTCCGGCCCAAAGGGATCGCCATCGATCGCGCCGGGAGGATTTGGGTCGTGGACGCCGCCACAGAGGTCGCTAAAATATACGATCAACAGGCGAGACTTCTATTGTTTTTTGGTCTTCCCGGGAATGAGCCCGGTATGATGAATCTGCCGGCGAAGATCGTGCTGGATTACGATCATGTCGAGCTTTTTCAACCGTATGCCGTTGATGGGGCCGACATCGAGTTCCTGGTGTTGGTCACGAATCAATACGGGCCGAACAAAATCAGCGTCTATGGTTTTGGCACGTTTCCCCCGTCGAGCCCCGCGCCGGAATTACCCAGGGGGGCAGACGGCTCGGATGCGACGAGAATACAGACGACCGGATTTGAGCATCAGACGCTCGACGAAAAAGAAAGGATCGCCGCACTGTATCATGAGAGTCTGGCGTTCTATCGGGCCGGGCAACTTGCAGAAGCCAGAGAAGGTCTTCTAAAAGTCTTAGATAGCGGTTTGATACCAACGCAAATGGCGAGAACGATAGAGGATACGCTCGCAGAAATTGACCGCACATTAGGCAACGACGAACGGGGAAATCAAATTGCAGAGCTTTATTATCTCAGCATGGCGCTGTATCGAGCCGACCGGTTCGCAGAAGCACGGGAAGGGTTGGTTGAAGTGCTACAGAGCGGTCAAATCCCACCGGCCATGGTCAGAACAATCGAACAATACCTTGCTGATATCGACAGAAGATTAGCCGGGAATAATCGTAGGTGATCGGAGGAGCAGGCCCATATGCCTGCCCGAAGCGATGATGCATAAATCCAAAGACCAACATATTCATCTATTTCGATGCGGAAGTGTATCGATTGGATTCGCACTGCTCATCTTTGTAACCGTATTTATCGTGAGTTGTGACGAGGTTGAACGTCACAAAGTCATGAATTACTTCTTTGATGGCGTCCCCCCCTTGGCAGAAGATCAGCTTATGGCAGAATTTGGCGATCCGAATACTGATCAGCCCGATCGGACGGGTCAAACGGCCGTCTGGCATGTTCATGAACCACGAAAAGATTGTACGAATTGCCATCGCAAAAGACGTTCCGGAGGATTCTCGTCTCAGACGTATCTTATCGCTTCAGTGCCGAAGCTGTGCCATAACTGTCACGCTGACTATACTGAGACCGCCTCCGTGGTGCACGGACCGGTGGCTATCGGCCAGTGCCTTTTTTGCCACACGCCGCACAAAAGCAGGATCGAGCACTTGTTGAAAAAAGCGGAACCCGATCTATGCTATCTATGTCATGATACAAATATGATCGAACTGATACCCGCTCATTTGCCGGGGCAAACATCGGCATGTACGGATTGTCACGATCCTCATGCGGGTTCGACAAAATCGCTTCTTAACGCCCCGGCTAATACGCAAGGCAGGCCAGACGACAGTCCATCCGGGTCTTTAAGGGGAACCGGGACATCGAACTGAAGGAGTTGGGCGTTTTGTTGAATCGACTTCATAAGCTGGTAGGGTGGGGCTTGCCCCACCGTAATGGAATCGGCGGGCTGAAGCCCACCCTACCGGTTTGTCTTTTGCCTTCCGTCTTCTGTCTTTTCTTAATCGCGGGATGTAACGTCAACGTTGGCGGAAAACAACGACCCCTTATTAAACACGAAGGCATCCGAGGAGAGGTGGAGCTGGTTGCGGAGAAACGCACCGATGAGCACAGGGCGGGTCAAGACAAGCGCAAAAGTGAAACGGACGTCTTTGAGGAAAGACTGAGACTCAAAACGGACGGGGAGATTTATCATCCGGACTTTTTGCTGTATAACGCCATGGTCGGTCTGGGACTGGCCCAGCAGCGTATCGATCTGGATAACGAGTCCGACAGTCACAATGACACGCTGAACGACTACAGCGTCTTCGCCGAACTGCTCAGGGGCAAGTCGTACCCAACGACTTTTCATGCGACGAAGTCGGAGGAATTCATTTCGCGGCAGTTTTTGGGCGCCTTGAGAACGGAAAGAGAAGATCGAGGGGCATCCCTGACGCTTCGGTCCGAAAACTGGCCCATGACCTTTCAATACACGAGCAGCGACACTCAACAGGACGAGTTGACCATGCTGGCCGGAGATTTCTACGAGAGGGATGATGAGCGATTCAGATATTCCGTATCTCACACTTTCAGCGAAACGTCGCGTTTACGTTTCGATTTCGACCGGACCGACATCGCCCAGAGGAGCCCCGGCGCATCGATACAAACCGATACGGACCGGTACTCGGTATTCCACGATTTGATTTTCGGCAGGGACGATCAACATCGACTCGACTCGTTTTTCAATTTTGTTGACCAATCCGGCACATTCGATTTTGAAAATCTTCAGTGGGAAGAACGTCTGAGATTACAGCATCGCGACAACTTCCTGACGAATTATCGATTTAGATTCGCAGACTACCAACGGGACGCAATCGGAAATACGGAGACCCGCGGTCAGGCCGGACTCGAACACCGGTTGTATGAAAGCCTGATCACAACCGCACATATCTTCACGGCCAAGACCGATCTCGATGCCCAGGGCGATTTGACTCAGCAGGGGGGCGCCGCCGCTTTGAATTACCGTAAGACCAATCGCTGGGGCACACTTCACAGCACGTATTCCGTGAACCTGACGAAAAGCGATCAATCCGGCGGCACCGGGACCGGGGTGGTTGTCGATGAATCGCACATCGCGACGGAATTAGTGCCTGTCGAGTTAAACAGAACGAACATCGATGTTTCGACGATCATCGTCAAAACCGCTTTGGGATTGCAGTATCAGGAAGGGGAGGACTATACGATCACCGAGAGAAACGGACGGGTGTGGTTGAATATCATCACCGTCGGCGGCGCTATCCCGCCGAACTTTATCGAAGGCCAGGAATTCTTTGT
>CAYZAT010000346.1:0-3398 GCA_964476475.1 uncultured Pirellulales bacterium | reverse complement strand
ATCGCACCCTACTTTGATGTAGTTTGGCCAGTAATCAGGATTATCGTCCAATTCTTCTCAAAAATGGTGTTTTGTATATTAAGCGACTCGCCATTCCGTCGAAAATAATAGCGGATGACTTCAACTGAGGATTTGTTGATGCAAATTATGGCCATATGTCCGGGATGCCATCATGTGTGGATGCTCGATAGCGACGCCGCCGATAAGCGGATTACGTGCGAACAGTGCGGCCGGCTCTTCAAAATCCCCAGGCCGGAGGAGCTTGCAAAGGCCGCGAAGATTGTCAAAGGGGCTAAAGGGGTCGTTTACGTGGATAAGAACGGGAAAATCTACGGGTGAGAGAGAAAAAAGAATATCCAATGTCGAATATTGAATTTCGAATATCGAAGTGAAGTTCATCATGGGATTTTGGGATTTTTTGCTTGAAATGCCGATAAATTTGTGTTACGATTAATTTCAACCAAGACAGCGCCGGGCTCACTGCCGGGCATAGAAGAAGAAAAGGTAGAAACATTGAGGAAATGGAAGGAGTGTAACATGAAAAAGCTCATTTGCGTCCTAATATTAGCTATTTTTATAAATCCCGTTTGGGCCGACGTCTCGATTATTGTGACCGATCTGGGCGGGGGTAAAGCCGCCATCGATTATTCGGGAACCGAACGGGCCCGGGGTTTTGCGCTGGATATCCTGGTGGATGCGGGCAACATTGACGCTATCAGCGATTTTGCCGTCGGCGACGATAACAATGGCTACGGTATCTTCCCGGCCAACTTCAGCCGGCACATTACCGTCGATCCGACGACCGGCGAGGTCAGCGATTGGGCCATCGAGGGGTATAATCCCGTGGCCGACGTGGACGATCCCGGGGCGCTGGGCGGTCTCGGCACGAACGGCATTACCATCGAGATGGGCTCGCTCTACGATACGAAGGCCCCGCCCCCGGAGGGCCGGCTTTGCGTGATTACGTGCAGCGAAGCGTGTAACGTGACGGTGAGTCTGAACGCCACTCGCGGCAACGTCGTGCTGGAAGATGCGACCGAAGCGGTTGTTGATTTATCTGCGGCGACGGAGGTTCCGATTGGAGCCGTAGCGGTGGGCGGTCTTGGCACGCGGTCGGCTGAATGGCTCTCCGTGGGCCAGCCGGCCTGTTGGCTCAATGCACGGCATTGCCACGGCGATGCGGACGGCAAATCTCAGGGGCTGGAGAAGTACTGGGTTTCCACCAACGATTTGGATATCCTGATTGCGGCCTGGAACAAGACCTATGCGGAAATCGGCGGCCAGGCCATCAACGGCGTTCCGCTGATTTGTGCCGACTTCGATCATGCCGCCCAAGGCAGCAACAAATTCCGCGTTTCAACGAACGACCTGGACATTCTGATCGCCAACTGGCAGCTTGCCGATCAGCCGGCGGCCGATTGTCGGTAATCAACACCTATTGTTTTGTCAGCGAAAGGGCAGGTCTTCGGGCTTGCCCTTTTTTCATCTTGCCGTTCTCACTCATGTGTCCTACAATCCGCAGATTCCTTGTTATCGGAAACATGCCGATAACTGCTTTTTTAAGGAATCAAATGATGAAACGATCCTTTTTGTTGTTGCTCTGTTTTTTATCCGTTTGTCTGCAGGGAGGGTGTCATAATCACGTTTCGAAGGAATCAGCCGTCGAGGTTATCATTGACGGCAACGGTCAATTCCCTGATGTTCTGGTCGGTCGATGGAAAGCGGACCGAGGCGGTTGGGAATTCGTTTTCGAGCCGGATGGAACGATTTCCTCGGCGGTGGTGAGCATCGGACGGGCCACGTTGAAGCCGGGGCAGACAACCACGGTTCCGATGAAATTAGGCGGAAAGAGCGTCTATGAGGCGGGCCGGTGGACCGTCCAATATTCACAGGCACAACGGGAGCTCATCGTAGAGATCGTGATCGATAACTTTTATGTCGAACTTGGCGAAAACGTTTTGCGCGGTAAGACGCGGGATTTTTTCGTCGGTTCAGTCTCCGGGGACGGCCAGGTGTGGCCGGTTGAAAGGATCAGTTTCCCTGAGTATATCGCCGATACGAAGAAAAATCCAAACTACAGGCTTCCTCTGGACTCCAATGAGAATGCTCGCGAAAGCTTGCTTTTCCAGAAAGTGCTGGAATCGGAATAAATGATGCTAAGAAAATCAACAGAGATGTTTATAAAAGTCAACGCAAGTCTAACTGTTTAACTGTACAATTGTTATGTAAAAAGGCCAAAATACGGCGGAATCTACAATGTTGCTTTATTGCAACATGCAGTTCCAATCCTCATAACGTGCGCTTTTCCGAGAACAGAAACAACGCTCAAAGGCAGAATGGACAATCGGCCTGATTCGCCGTTAAACGGCTAAAATTCGCAAAAATATCCATAAAACAGCTTTCCTGGCATACGGGCACGCTTCTTGCTCTATATATCCCAATTAGTTTTTGGGGGCTCCAGGTCGTATTGCAGTACGCTCGGGGTGATGAAAAGGGACCGTGTTCATGAGGAGAGCGATGGGATGGATGAGACAAATCTGGAAGACAAACTCAACGAATTAGTCAAGGAATTTGGAGAAGTAAGCGATCCGCAACACAAGAAGCTTGTTCAGCTTGCCAAACAAGCCCAGGCCAATCGCAAGAAGCTCGAAAAGAGCATCAACAGCTTGCAGGAATCACTGGACTACCTCCGGGTGTGCATTAAATACCAGGTCTTCGATCTGGAGGCGACTCGCCGGGAAAATGAGTACCTCAGAAAGCTGCTGGAAGAAAACAACAGCTAAACAAAGCATGTTATACCAAGGTGGATAACGCACCGACGATATAGAAACGGAGTGGAAAAAGAGCGTTTATCGCTTTTTCAGCGTTGTTGAATGGGCACCCCTCCCTCGAAAACGCCCAATAATTGAACGCGTATCTTCTCCATTGCGCGGTGCAGCACGCCGATCATCCTGTCCGCACAATCCTGGAACTCAAGCCTCATTTGGGTGATCGACCTACACATTCCGGTGTACCCTTTTTCATACTAATATCTTTGATTTTCCGGCTGGAATCGAAAAGTTTACCCCCGTTTTGGTCGATAGAATGTGGGGCCGACAAAAAAGTCTAGTCGAGAACGAACATCCCCTCGGCTTCAGGTATATAAAAAGATAAATTCTCAGCTTTAAGAAGCTGTCGGCGCAAGTAAACCTGTTTGACAGACGTGTCGGCTCGGGTATAATGCGTTCGTTTGACATGTGATTCGTTACGCATCGGTTCTCGGGTGTTGCCGATGGACGAACAAAGAGACAAACAACATTGAGATTCTATCTATAATAGATTTCGGAGTATAAGATGTTTGAGCGCTTTACAGATCGCGCACGGAAGGTCATGGCGCTGGCCAATCAAGAGGCCCAGCG
>CAYZAT010000345.1:0-3409 GCA_964476475.1 uncultured Pirellulales bacterium | reverse complement strand
TCCGGGGACCTCCGTCTGAAATCGTGTTTATTGATTCCACCCTAAAAACGCATTTTCAGCCTAAAAACGCGGATTTACCCGGCGTCGTGGTCGAGGTTTTAAATACCGAATCAGACGGCGTTCAGCACATCACCAACATTCTTTCCAATTATCAAGACGTTTCTTCTATCCATATTATATCGCATGGCTCACCCGGTTCGGTGCAGATTGGATCGGTTGAACTGAACGAATCTTCGGTCGATTTCTACGCGGAACAAATCCAAAGCTGGGGCGATGCCCTTTCGTCCGACGGAGACATTCTATTCTATGGTTGCAGTGGCGGCGCCGGCTCGACGGGCCTCGATCTTCTTAGCAAGATCGCCGATCTTACCGGGGCCGATATCGCGGCATCTGACGATCCCACCGGCGCAACTCAACTCGGCGGTGACTGGATCCTTGAAAGAACCCTCGGCTCCATTGAGTCCTCGTTGCCCTTCAGCCCCAGGGTATTGGCGAGTTTGCCCTGTCTTTTGGATGCGACCGGAATTAGCGGCTTGCTGACTGTACCCAGCGTCGTGTTGACGACACAGGCTGTCGATGGCGTTGAGTACACTCGTGTGAAGGTCCCGGAGTGGGGCACCGGCGGCAAGATCGGCCAGCCGGAATTTCCCGTCTTCCGCCAATCGTATGCGATCCCTGAAAATGTCGATGTGGCATCCACCTATACGATTCTCGGACAAGATAGGCTCGGCGAAGGCTACATGGTATATCCGATGCAGGAGCCCGAGCCGGCGAGCCCCGTCGAGGACGATCTGGCCACGTTTGCGTACGATTCCGACTACTACAACGGACTGACGGGATCTGAGACGGATATATTTCACATCAGCGAGCCGATGATCGCGGGCGACAACCACTCGGTTGCCCTGGAATTCCGACCTTTTCAGTATGATCCCCTGACCGGAGAGGTCTCGATGGTCACGGAGCTGGAATTCGAGCTTTCTTTCGTTGAGCATGCTCCGGCTGTTGAACCATACTCTGATAGCGATGAGAACGCCGGGTCGGAACTCGTGTCCGTAGCGAGCGAGGCCGACTATCTAATTATTACCGCGGACGAGTTTTATGACCAGATCCTTCCCCTGGCCCAATGGAAACACCGCAAGGGTTATAAGACACACGTGGCCCGCATGTCGGAGATCGGCACGACCGATATCGACATAAAGACTTTTCTGCAAAATGTTTACGACGCCGATGATATTAAACCTCAGTACGTCCTGCTGGTCGGCGACCACGAAAACGTGCCCTCTTATACCATCGTGGGGCACCCGTATCACGGCGGCAGCCATGTCTGGCACTCCGACTACGAGTACGCCCTCTTAGCCGGCTCCGACCTGCTCGCCGACGTCGCGATTGGGCGTCTGCCCGGGGATACCACAGACCAAATCGAGACGATGGTCAAAAAGACACTGGACTATGAGCGTTCACCGCACGAAGGCTACTGGTACGACGACGTCCTGATCGCCGGACAATTCCAGGACAGCAATGGCGACCTGATTGCAGACCGCTGGTTTATGGAAGACCAGCATCGCGCCGCAGATTTTCTCAGCGGAGATTACGACTTCTGGGGCGATCCGGACCCCTATAATAAGGGCTTTGATGTTCATACGAACCGTGTTTGGGATTCTCCCATCAACAATCAACTGCGCTATCGCATCAACGACTATCCCGGCCGTGTAACGCCCCCCGATCCCATCCCGGACGCGTGGAAATTCAAGCCGGATGATCCGATTGCCGAGACGATCAATGACGGGGTCAGCTTGGTCCTGCACCGGGATCACGGGTCCACAAGCGGGTGGGCGGCTCCGGGTTTCCATACAAACGACGTCAATAGCCTGACCAACGACGATGAGCTGCCCATCGTGTTCAGCTTGAATTGCGAGACGGGGCATTTTGACGACGGGGATTATTTCGGCGAGGCGTGGCTGCGCAATACGAACGGTGGAGCGGTGGCGTTGACCGGCGCCATGCGGGTCAGCTACTCCGGTCCCAACGATGCTCTTCATGTGGGCATATTCGACGCGATGTGGGACGATTACGACACGTCCTGGGAAAGCGTCAACTACGAACACGGTTGGCGCATCGGCGATTTGATGAATTACGCCAAGGATCGTGTCTTCAGCGGGTATGGCTACGACGCGTCCATCGCTTTGCTTACGGCGCAGATGTTCAATGTGCTGGGTGATCCCGAGTTGATGCTGCGAACGGCCACTCCGCAGGCGCTTACCGTCAGCCATGATCCCTCGATTCCGTTTGGCTATCCTGTGGATGTCGTCGTTCAGGTAACAAGCGACGGAACTCCTGTCGAAGGCGCCCTGATTTGTGTCTCACATTCTGATACCAATGACCACTGGACGGGTCTGACGGATGCGAGCGGATTCGTCACCCTCGCAGGGGTTACGGCCCACTATGTTGATGACTACGATATTGCCGTGAGTGCTCTCAACACCGATCCATATGAGGGCACGATCCAGGTCATTCCGGAAGGACCGTTCGCCCGGCTGGATACTCCCGCGCATGGCAGTTTCAGCAACACCGATCTCGGTTACGTTGATATTGAGTGGATCGATTACTTCGGCCAGGTGGGACTCAATACTTCGACGATCGACGCGGATGATATTTCGATTGCCGGGGTGACCATTGATACTCCCATCGATCAGGGAGGCGGGATCTGGCGTTATCCATATACCGGTGCGATCATCGAAGGCCAGGTTGACGTACAGATCATCGCGGATCAGGTGCAGGATAATGCCGGCGATTGGAATGTAAGTCAGGTCTTTTCATTCAAATATGATGCGAACTCGCCGGAAGGACACCTTCTTGAGCCGTTGGGCGGAATGACGATCTACCAGGATCCGGGATATGTGGAAATCTCATGGTCGGATATGGGGCCGGCCGGTCTTGATCTATCGACCCTGGACAGTAACGATATTACGATTACAGGGGTGACCATTGACGGACTACCGATTCAAGTCAATCCCGGTGTGTACCATTATCATTACACGGGAGAGTTACCCATCGGTACGATTACAGTGACGTTTGTGCCGGGAGAAGTCGCGGACCTGGCGGGCAACGTCAATGCAGGTCATGATGATTCTTTCGTGTACGATCCGCTCAGGATTGTAACCGAGACGCTTCCTTCTGCCAACGTGGGAACAGATTACAGTGTCTCCATCGAAGCGGCAGGAGGCGCCGAACCTTACACATGGTCGTCTGAGGAACCCAATCTTCTGTGCTATTGGTCATTCGACGAGGGCGAAGGCACGAGTGTCCTGGATTATTCCGGTTATGACCACACCGGCACCCTTTACGGCGCCACCTGGGTCGAAGAGGGTCGGATTGGCGGCGCATTGGAATTTGGCGGTGACGGTGATTA
>CAYZAT010000344.1:0-3426 GCA_964476475.1 uncultured Pirellulales bacterium | reverse complement strand
ATAATATGGAAATTTGTTAGATGTTTATTAGGCTATTATGTATTTCTCGTAAAACTCACATTTCAGACATTTCGAGTCTGTAAATCATTATTTTCAAATGATCCTTTGATCTTTTTTTCAGTAGAAACTAATATATGTGCTGATCGTTGTTGGTTGTTCGTTGTTAGCAACCAGAAACCAGCAACCGGAAACATCATGAGGTTAGTTGTCATGCTTAATCAGAAATGGATATTCAAAATCGTCTTTTTTCTGTTTTCTATCTTCTGTCTTCCGACTTCTGTATCCCACGGTGCCGGACTCCAAACGCCCGATAAATCCGTGGTCCTCATCAGAAGCGCCAGACAGGATTTCAATTATGTGACCGGCTGGAAAAGAGACCATGTGTCCCGAAGCTCGGGATCGGGATTGATTATCGCCGGCAATAAGATTCTGACCAATGCGCACAACGTGAGCAACTGCCCATACGTCGAACTGGCCAAGGAAAACCTCGCCAAAAGCTTCCCGGCCAGGATCCTCTATGTCGGGCATGATTGCGATCTGGCCGTGCTCACCGTCGATGATGCGAGCTTTTTCGAAGGCACCGCGGCGCTCGAGTTGGCCGGGATCCCACAGGTCAACACCACCGTATCGACCTATGGTTTTCCCGTGGGCGGAGATCGTATCTCCGTGACGGAAGGCGTCGTCTCGCGGATCGAGACGGATACGTACTCCCACACCGCCGCCGGGCGACACCTCGTCATCCAAACCGACGCGGCGATTAATCCGGGCAATAGCGGCGGACCGGTCGTCCAGGACGGCCGCGTCGTCGGCGTTGCCTTCCAGGGCATCCGGGAAGCGGATAACATCGGCTACCTCATTCCTACCACCGTCATCCAGCACTTCTTAAAGGACATCGAAGACGGAACATACGACGGCTTCGGAGCAATGGGCACATTGTTCTATCCCGGATTGCATAATACGAGCTACAGGGACTACCTGAAAGTCCCACCTGACGAGGACGGGGTTGTTGTTCTCGCCACACTTATGCACTCTTCGATCGAATCGATTTTGCAGGCCGGTGATGTGATCACCCGAATCGGCGATTACAATGTCGATAACGACGGGATGATCCAGATACACGGCTTGCGACTGCCCCTCTCGGAAGCGGTCGATTCGAAGCAGATTGGCGAGACCGTACAACTAACATTTTATCGCCGGGGCGCGCGGATGACCGCGGCGGCCACCATCGCTATGAATAAACCGATTTTCGACCGCGAACGTCAATTCGACCGCCCGCCGCCGTATGTGTGCTTTGCCGGCCTGGTCTTTACCCCCGCCAGCCGAAACCTGCTTGAAATCTGGGGACCGAAGTGGCCCGAGAAAATCCCCTTCACTCTGCGCTACCTGTATACGCACTCGATGCAGCTCAATACCAGCCGGCAGCGACGGGAATATGTTGTCCTCTCGGCGATCATGTCTGACGAGGTCAATGCCTACGCTCAGGATTTTAGAAACCGTGTCGTCGAGAGTATCAACGACATCGAGATCAACAGTCTCGAAGATGTACATCGTGCTTTCAAAGAAACAACGGCCCGGTTTTATATCATCAAGTTTATGGGCAGCAATCGTATTCTCCCCATAGATGCACAAGCCGCCCGAACTCGAAATCAGTCCATACTCACGAAATACCAAATCCCCGCCGAAGTGCGTCTGGAGGCGACCCCATGAACAAGAAGATCGTACCTGTCATTATCCTATCCGGCGTAATCTTCCAAGCGTGCTCGCTGACGTCCGCCGCGGATCGGAACGGGCCGGACCTTATGGAGGAAATGAAAGATTCCATTGTCTATCTCGAAGTCTCCTCCTACGGGTACAGCCGAAGCGAACCCTGGAAACACGAACGCCTCTCGGAAAACTGGGCCTGTGCCTGCGCCGTGGGTGAATATGACGTTATCACCACGGCCGACAGCGTCGTGAACCTTGCGTTTTTACGAGCGCTTCGCTACGGCCAAAACGAATTTGTCGGCGCTACACTGAAAGTCGTTGATTACGATACAAACCTCTGCTTAATCCGATTGGATCCGAACGCGCTGAGCACACCACTGAAACCGTTGACATTCTCCGAGGACTATGAAAAGGGCGCCGAAGTCAGCTTCTATTGGCTCTCGTCGAAAAACCAACTTTATAATGGACGGGGTTACCTCGACCGTGCAAGTGTGGAACCGACCCAGGTTTCCTTCGGGCAACGTTTGTGTTATATTGCCGCGAATACGTCGCAGCGCACCTCCAGAGGAGAAGTCTATTGCGTCGGTTCGACGCCCATCGGCATCGCCCACTTGTCCAGCGAAGAGAAAGAATCCGGTCTGATTCCGGCCGAAACGATCAATCGATTTCTGAAAGCCGCCGACAGTGAGAACTATCAGGGCTTCGGAGAGGTGGGCTTCGTTCTTTCGGAGCTTCTCGATCCGGCGATGCGATCCTACCTGAAGATGTCTTCTTCCATGGCCGACGGCGCCTATGTCGTTGACGTGGATAACCTGGGCACGGGCTGTGAAAGTCTCAAAAAGGGAGATGTGATTTTGAGCATCGACGGCCATACGCTCGATCCTCACGGCCGATTCATGCACCCCAAATATCAACGGTTGTCATTTAGCCATCTCATCACCAGCAAGGCGGTCGGAGAAAATGTGCGCTTCGAGCTTTGGCGCGACGGCCAAAAAATGGAGATCGAAAAAGAAGTCACAAACTTCGACGTCTCGCAAATGCTCGTACCCTATCACGAATATGACCGACAGTCGGAATACATCATCACGGCGGGATTCGTGCTGCAAAAACTCACGCGAGAGTATCTCAAGGTTTTCGGCGATGATATGGAGGGGAAAAGTCCTCCGCATTTATACCACTACTATCGCGATTCCGCTTTCAAACCATCGCCCGAACGCCAGGACATTGTCATCCTCAGTTATGTGCTCTGGGGTCCTTTTAACCTCGGCTACACCCGCCTCGGCCGGATGGTCGTCAGCAAAGTCAACGGCATGACGATACGTTCCATTCAGGACATCTTGACGGCTCAGAAATTGAACCCCGACTCTAAATACGATGTCATCGAATTCGAGCTGGACAATCCGACCGTCGTGATCCCGCGGGCCCAGTTGCCCGCCGCCAACCAATATATTCAGCGAAGATACGGAATCGAAAAACTCTCGAACATTCACGATCCTTAATAAGAAAAGTACCCAATCCACAATTCAAATGCTCTAATGACCAAAACGTGACGCGCAATCCGGTCATTTGGAGACTATGAATTTCTCATCAAGTCGTCGTGCCTATTTGTCGATGCACGATCCGGTGTTTTCTCTTGACAAAAGGGTGCGGAATCCCATACAGTGGAATATTAAGACTTTTGCAAAATTGGAGGTTAGGCATATATTATTTCAGAAAATCTGT
>CAYZAT010000343.1:0-3432 GCA_964476475.1 uncultured Pirellulales bacterium | reverse complement strand
TCTATTTGAGTTGAAACGTCCGGCCGTCTTTGGGGCGGATCAGATGCGGCTTATTATCATCCCAGCCGACCTTCATTTTGGACAGATACCACGTCGCGCCGTTGTCGTTATTACCCTGGAAGAACAGATACTGTTGGCCGTCATCGTCCTCGAAAACGCCCGGATGGCCCGATTCGCTTGAGTTCCATTCTCCGTCCAGTCCGTTCGGCAGCAGCGGTAATTTCGACAGCCGCTCCCAGCGAACACCGTCGTCGCTCACGGCGCAACCGACCTGTTGCGGCTCGTTGTTATAAGCGCCTGCGTAAAACATGAACAACCGATCCTTATGCTTGCATATGGACGGCGCTTCAATACATTTCTTTTCCCAGGGAAGCTCGGGCTTAAGGATAGATTCGTCGCACAATTGCGTCCAGCAGTTCCGGGTGTAGCCGGAATGGAGCGGCGCCGCGGCGACGGCCAGCATTTGCACTTTCATTTGCGGATCGCGCGTCGCGCAATAGAGCAACAGGCGATCTCCATGTTCGATCACATCGGCGTCGATCGCCCGGCCGCAATTCCACTCGCCCGACGGTCGGAAGATCGGATTCGTTTCGTTGCGAACAAAGTGGATGCCGTCGTCGGATACGGCGTGACAGATCGCATCCCTGGGCCCGTTTCCATACGACTGGTAGAAAAGGTGGACCTTACCGCCCAGGACAATCGCTCCCGGGGCGCCAAGTCCTTTCTTCTCGTAGTCGGCTGCCGGTAGAATCTCGCCGATTCTTGTCCAGTGTTCCAGGTTCCTGCTTTGCGCGATGCCGACCGCAATCCCCGTTTTTCCGCGGTGGATCGTATAGTACATCAGGTAACGATCTTTGAAATGCACGACGTCCGGATCTTTGGCGAACGCCCGTCCGTACGACGTGTCCGTATAATACATAACCGGTTCCCGGAGCAACTTGAGTTCGGGGATGTCCGGCGCTTTTAAAGGGGGAACCGCCGAGGCGCAAATGGCTAAGAATGCGAAAAGCTGGGGTGCAAAGCACAAGTTCATGGTCTCACTCACGAAAAGACAGTGACGCATTTCTGTCAATAATCTTTGAATCCTCTCATCCATTCCGGCCAGTCGCTCGGCTGGCAGCCGCCCCCCGTCGTCCAGGGGCCCTTGGTGTCGTACAATCGGTGCCACTTGAACGTCCATAGCTCCTTGAGCCCGATCTTCTTCGTTGAAAAATCCATAAAGATCCCGTTCACGAAGCCGTTGTGCCGATTCAGGCAGTAGCGCAACATCCGCCCGCCGCCGCCTTCGGACCATCCCTGGCCGTCGAAGGCCGGGGGGGCATCGACGGAATCCACGACGCCGTTATAGCGCTGAGCACCGAGGAACAAGGGCACATAGGCGGCGCCGGCCACATTCGGCCCGCGCCAGTACCAGGAGCCTTCCCCTCGCGGTTCTGCGCCCGCCTGGATATCCACGCAATAGCCGTTGATCCCGTAGCTTCCCTTTATCGGCTTGAGCCAGTGACCCTGGTTCATATACCCCCAGGCCATGGTCACCCCCACGTCCGTTCCCTCGGCCCCCTCCGTATTGCCGTTGATATCTACCCACGGCTTGGTGGCGTTCGGACAGCAGGTTAGTTCGTCATCCCACTTGTAATAATCCCCGAGCGCGCTGACCCACCGGTTGGCCTGCGGTTGAGCCGTATGGCCCTGCATGAATCGCCCGTCATGATCCTCGGCATACATCGCGAAGAACAAGCCCCATTGTTTGAGCCGGCTGATGCACGCGACGCCTCGGGCCTGCTGCCGGACGCGCTGCAAAGCCGGCATGAGGATCGCCAGCAGCAGGGCGATGATCGCGATGACCACCAATAACTCGATGAGGGTAAAACCCTTCCGGTTGTTCATAACACGTCTCCACCATATCGGGTCAGAACTATAATCCATCCCTATCTTACCACGTATGAGGGGAAGATTCAAGCTAAATACGTGTTCTTTCTGCACATCGGATACGTCTTTTCGGTCGCGTGCAGGCAGACCTTCAGAGACATTTAATCGCTGACGTTCAGTGCGATTTGTACATTTCCCTCGGATTGATTGACGATCTGTTTTGTACCTGTGAATACGTTGCCGGTCACGACGGCCCGGCTGACATCCTTGCCGAGTTGGATATGTGGCCGGTTTTGTCGAAACTCGCATCCTCGGATCAGAACGGTGCCGCTTTGGGCCTGAATCGCCGGGCGGTTCTTTTCCTTGCCGCCCCATTGAACGAACGTGCAATCCGAAAAACCGGTCGTTCCCGTCCCGGCGAGCTTGGCGATCTGGTTGCACGGACCCCAGAACGCGCAGTTCGAGAAACGAATGCTGCCCCTGTTGGATTGCATGATTTCAACCATTGTCGGGTCCGGCCCGTGAAAGGAGACGAACTCGCCGTTTGTAATCAACAGCCCGTAGGGGGCGCATTGCTCGACCACAAGGGCCGTGTGGCAATCATCGGCGCCGATGCCGAGAAAATTGCCGTTACAGACACCTCTTTGGCTGCGGATGAATTTGTACCCGATTTTGTAACCGAAACAGAACGTGTTATAAACGTACTGCCAATCGGATTTACCGAAAATAAACGCCTCGCCGTTCTCCATCTGCCATTGAAACAGCTTGGGTTTCATGCTCCACCAGGGATTGAAGTGCACGTTCTCAATGCGCCCGATGTCATAAATGGAATCGACCAGGATCCCCCGGCGGAGGGGCTGGCCGTGGACATCGCGGATCAGATGCCGTTCGTTCCGCGTGGCGTCGATCCCGTTATACGGATTGAGCATCTCGACCGCAAGGACGGCCGGGTTTTTGCCGCGCATGGCGATGGCCCAGGGATAGGATTTCGGGATGTCATCGACGTTCTGCTCAGGATAATAAAGGACAACGCCCTTCAGCGTGCTGTTTGTGTTGAGTGTGATGAAGGCGGGACCTTCCTCTTTATTTACGCCGCCCGTGACCAGAAACGTTGTTCCGTCATCCGTGGGTTTGGGCAGTCCCGGATTGCGTATCCCGTTATGGGCCGGAACCGATTGCCAGATACCCGCCAACGTCACGGCGTTCGGCACGTTCAGATGACCCGCGAAGAAATAGTTGCCGCGAGGCGCGTACACAATCCCGCCGCCGGCCTGACCCGCGGCGTCCAGCGCCTTTTGGAATGCAGCGGTATCATCCGTTTCGCCGTCACCTTTGGCGCCGTACTCACGCACGTTGAAGTGGTCTGTTATGGGAATCTTTGTAGATTCTTCCCCAAAGGCTGCAATGTTAAAAGTAAGTAATAGTCCAACAATCAGTAGATTCAATCGTTTCATCATTTTTGCTCCGGTATTTAATGTTTCTTCGATTACGTTTCCATTTAGGCCGGGTGGCAGCCTCAAAGCCGAAGGCTTTGGGGATGGTCGGGAAAAGCCATCCCCAAGC
>CAYZAT010000342.1:1971-3439 GCA_964476475.1 uncultured Pirellulales bacterium | reverse complement strand
AATATAACGATATTTTTTTAAATTCGAGTCGCCCGCCGTCAAAATAATCCGCCGCGTGATGACAGACTAAACATTCTCATTCAGGGGGTGAATCCGGGGCGAGTCTTAAATATTGCCTCTTTTTAGTGTCAATACGATGTTCTATACAGAGCAGATCTATCCCTGATAAATTCCATAGGAAATCTGAATTTAGGGAACAGAAGGGCCTTTTCCGGCATCTTTTGATTGTGTTGTCAGGATTTTCTGTCCAATATGAAGGGGCGTGGTCATGAAAGAAACACGGGGTTTTACACTCATCGAACTGCTGGTCGTGATTGCCATTATTGCGCTGCTCATGGGCATTCTCATGCCGGCCCTGCAACGGGTCCGTAAAATGGCCCAGGGGATTGCGTGTACGAGCAATCTGCGCAGTCTCATGATTGCCTGGCGCATGTACGCCGACAGCAACGACGACCGACTCGTGGGCTGCCAGGATGGTATGCCGGGCGGCCGGCCGAACTGGATTTCCGGCACGCTGAGCTTCTCAAACGCCCCGGTGAACTGGGACCTTCAGAATAACCTGGTGAACAGCCCGCTGTGGTCCTATGTCGGGGAGAACCCGAAGGTGTTCAAGTGCCCGGCGGATAAGGCCAAAGTGGTGGATGGCCAGGGGCGAAGCGTCCCGCGCGTTCGCAGTAACTCGATGAGCCAGGTGTTCGGCTTCGGCGAGTGGTTGAACTCGAGCCCGTCCAGCCGGGACCAGGACGTCTGGCGCACGTACAGTAAGTTCACCAACATCGTCAGTCCGGTCCGGACCTGGGTGTTTGTGGACGAGCACCCGGACAGCATTAACGACGCGGCCTTTGCCAATGCCTGTACGGACGCGGCAAACGAGGCCGCCGCGCGGATCATCGACTATCCGGCCAATTACCACGGCGGCTCGTGCGGGTTTTCCTTTTCGGACGGGCACGCCGTCATCCATAAATGGGAAGGCTCCAAGATAAGGAACGCCCCCATCTATTACGGGGCTCAAAACCTTCAACTGAACGTCCCCGCTGAAGACTCCTGGATCGATGTCAAGTGGATGGCCGAAAACACCACGGTTAAGAAGTAACCCCAAGGCAGTTTTTTCACGGTGTGCATTGCACACCCTGCCAACGTTCAGCCGGCGTTATCAGGGATTTTTAAATTCGATGTCGGGCATCTGGCGGTCGAGCTTTTTGTAGGTCGCTTCAAGGGCCTGCATGAAAGCGCCCGGCTCCATCCATGCGACGTGACCGTCGATGAACAGAACGGTCAGACCTTTCGCACTAAAAGCGGGATTCTCATAAACGATGACATTGTCGGCATCCATAGAGATGCTCTGGCCGGCGACATAGATATAGCTGGGTCCGTCGAAATCGTCCGGTTTGAAAGGGGATTCCGGGAGGTCGGATTCGAGGTATTCCCCTTCGAGCTGTTCGAGACGCTCGGGGAAATTCATCTCGTC
>CAYZAT010000342.1:0-1961 GCA_964476475.1 uncultured Pirellulales bacterium | reverse complement strand
TCAATCGCATAAACACTCAGCGCCACGCCGATATTCTTAAGGTGTGCCATGGATTGAGCCCGCTGGGCCTGCTGTCTCGTACGAAGCAGGGCGGGCATCATGATCCCCAGCCCCACGCCGGCGCCGGCCACAACCCCCAGGCCCGGCTCCACACCCGTACCGCGATAGTGCGATCGAAGGCCCCGGTCGTCGAGCCAGGAATAAAAACAGGATGGTCCCATTTGTTCGGCGATGTGCATCAGGTTCGGCAGCATCGCCGGCAGTTTCAATTCCGCCTGCCTGGCCCCCATCGTTAGCATCGGCCAGAATTGCTGCGCGCCCATCATCATCTGGTTGAACTGAACTTTGGAATCGCTGTACTTCAAAGAGAGCAGATTTTCGGGTAGCCCGGCCGTTGCTTTCTTGAAGCCTTCGGTCTCGCGTATGGATGTGTCGCCGGAATCGAGCTGATCGAGAGCCGATCGTAGGAACGTCGGGTTCGAGGCAACGATTACTTTATCGCCCGCAATGCACCAACTGGGCATAAGATAGAGCATCGCCAGCGGCGCGATCGTCCACGTGTGCATGGTCTTGCCTTTATGATCCAGCGAACTGATCTGGATCATGCCTGCACTTTGGACCATGCCTCCGCCCTGGCTATGGGTCGTGACGAACTGCTCCAAAGCCGTCAATGTGTCCGTCCACAACCGGGCATCGTTCAGTCCGGCGACCAGGGCGAATGCGCCCTGAGGCGATCCGGAAGCGACACCGCCGGGAACGGCGTAGAAAACCATCCGGCCGTCGAGACTCTTGAGCAAACCGTCGCGAATCTTGATTTCGAGTTCCGATTCGATTTCGGCAATGGCCTCTTCGACTTCGGCAAACTCGCCGCCGGATACGGTTTTGACCGCCTTCATCACCGTATCGTAGAGACCGGCCACGTCGCAATTGAAGGCCGATGCACTCATAGCGCCGGCATCAACCGCGTCGAACATCGCCAGGTCGATGGTCCTGAGATGGGCGAGCAGACCCGCCCGGGGCGGCGCGATCTCCAGGCGTGCATCGCTCACCACGTCCGGCCCGTCGAAGCCCATCCGTGCAGTCGCGCTCTTAAGATTGTCAAGGCCAAGTGTGTTGAGGATCGTCTGAACGGCGCCAAACTCTTCCTCGGCGCCCTGCATCTGTGCAAAGCTTTCCAGGACGTTGAATATCTTCTGCCGGTTGATATGGATGACAAAGGCGTCGTCGGTCCCGGGAAGCCCTCGAAGGTAGTCCGGCATTGTCCGGCGGCTGTCCTGCAGGTGTTTTATCGCCAAACCGTCGCCGTCATTGATTGCAAAGACGAAGTGATTCCCAATCCAGCCCCAGTATCCGGGAACGCCGCCGGGATGGCCGGGGCCGTGCATCGTGAGCGAGCCGACTTGGACATCGACGATATCCCCTTCTCCGGCCAGCGCTTCCAGCTTCGTGAGGGCCGAAGCTATTTCCGTTTTCCGCGATCCGGCATCCAGCATGGCAAAACCGTAAATCGGCGGTCCGCCCCGGGATTCTCTCTGAGCAAGACCAACAATAACCGGCCGGCTTAAAACCAATTGAGCGAAGCCTCGGACCTGCTCAATCGTGCCGGTCATTTCGGGATTGTCCATTTCAAGGGTGATTCTCGCCAGAAGACCCTGTTCAAGCGATTTAGCGAAACTCTGCATCCCCGGATCGTGCCACAACCGGCCCAGTGCGGATTTTTCAAATGCGGCTTTCACGCCGTCGCCGCCGCTCGTGGCGATCAGAGCCACGACATTATCCGGCACCGCTGTGATCAGTTGTGCTACCGGGGAGGATTGCGCAATGACCGTGTCCGGACGAGTAAGAGGAATCGAAAAAAGGATCACGGCGCCAACAAACGACATCGTACGCGACCTGTTCATGGGAAGTTCCTTTCAAAGATCTGGATTTATACAAGAGTTTTGCAAAATTGAAGTTAGGCA
>CAYZAT010000341.1:0-3454 GCA_964476475.1 uncultured Pirellulales bacterium | reverse complement strand
CAATGATCGGCCATGATAGTGCTTATCTGAAACCGTGTGAAATAACCGACACCGATCCGGAGGCGCCGGGCCAGCTCTATGATCTTTCGATAGATCCTCAAGAAAAACGCAATCTCTACAATAAATACGCAGAAGTCGTCACACAATTGACTCGACAACTGGAACATTTTCAATCGAGCGGGCGAAGTGCACCGCTACACCGATGATCGGTGTTTATTCGAACCTTGACTGAGGAAGTTGAAGAAATGGACGTGCTAAAAACGCTGGCGACGCCTGTTGTCTGGATTCTCGCACTCATGGTGCTTGGTCTGATCCTGACACGCCGACCGACAAGAAAGAAGCAATATCAACTTGGACGATGCGCCCTGTTGCTGGGAATGTGCCTGCTGTTTCTGCTGAGTACGAAACCGGTGTCCGAGCTACTCGTTTATTCTCTGGAGTGTCAGCACCCGATGCCCTCAGAAGAGACCCTCTCGACATTGGATCTTATTGCGGTTCTTGGCGGAGGCGTACACATTCCGGGGGGATTTCGGACGTACTCCGAACTCAGTGGGCCCGCCTACTCACGTCTTGTCAGCGGGGTTCGGATATTTAAAAGAAGCAGCGCCGAGACGTTCGCTCTCAGTGGAGGGGCCTCGGGAGAGGACGTTGAGAGCGAAGCCGAAGTGATGAAAGCATTGGCGATGGAATTGGGGGTAGCAGAAAGCCGGATTCTCATTGAAACCCAATCGCACAATACGATGGAAAATGCGGAGAAACTGGCGAAGTTGCTTTCTTCGACCCAAACACAGCGTATCGGGCTTGTGACGTCGGCGATCCATATGCCCCGTTCGGTTCGCGTGTTTCAAGAACACTTTCCAGATGCTGTTGTTGTTCCTCTTCCCGTGAATCATCTCTACTCTCCGACATGGAACCGTATCAGAAGTTACGTTCCCTCCTCCGGCAATCTGAAGGACAGCAACGACGCGCTCCACGAATGGATTGGGATGGTCTGGTATGCCATCAGGTACTAAACCGAATTCGGTTTCATCAATCACGGAACGTTTCGTCCGATAGATTCTTACGGCTTTAAAACATAATACGCCGTGTCCAATAAAAACCCAGACTATCCCCCGCCGGTGGCCCGATTCCGGCGTCATGTGAGATTCTGACGGTTCCGGGGCCTTCCAACAATCCAACGGCCCCATTTCTTACGATATACTCATCAAATGAACCGTTATAATGAGACAATCGAACAGGCGAAACGCCCTTGCCGGCAGCATCATCGAATTGCAGGTTCCGCAAGATCCTCTATTCTGCTGCTCATAGCGGCGTCGGCGGCGCTTGCCTATCCCGTTTGGCAAAGTTGGATGGCGTTGTCGAACATGCGTGCGCACGAAACGCAACTCGGGCAGGTGCTGGGTCAGCAGCATGTCATCATCTATCATGATGAAGTCTTGACCTTATCGGCCAAGATGGCCGCTGCCACGGGGGATGCAATGTGGGCAGATCATTACGAAACATTCGGCCCCCGCCCGAAACCGGCTATCGGCGACGATTGGACCATGACTGAAAAAGAGACCTTCGGCGCCGACGTCATTTTGACGGGTCTGGCCAATGATAAACTGATTATCATAGAAAAAAAGGTGTTCGAACACGTCGCCCAGGGCCGTCAAGACCTTGCGGCCGAATTGCTTCAAAGCACGGAATATCAGGACCAGAAACGGGCGTATAACAGGGAAATGAACTCGTTCATTGCCGGCGCACAGACCATTTTGGAAAATCGTCAAGACCAGGACCGGCAGAGCATGTATCGCAACGGTATAATCATTGGCGTCATTCTATCGGGATTCGCATTGGTCTGGTTCATGACTGGCAAGCTCGGACGTGGTTCTCACGTGCGTGTAAAGGCCAAACGGCAGAAAGGTGCTTACGCCCGCGAGTGGCAGGAGACGTTCAACGCGATCACCGACGGCGTTTGTATTATAGATAAGAACAGCGGAAAAATACGGCAATGCAACAAGGCCATGACCCTGTTTCTGCGCAGGCCGCATGATGAGATCATCGGTCAAAGCTGCTGCGAGCTGCTTCACGGTTCGTCGAAACCGGTGAAGAAATGCCCCCTCGTGCGCATGTACGAAACCCGGCGAAGCGAGACGACGGATTTCCAGGTGGGTGACCGGTGGCTCAGCATTAAAGTGGATCCGTATTTCGACCAGGCAGACAATCTGATTGGGGCGGTCCATATCCTCTCCGATATTACGGAGCAACGAAACGCGGATAAGGCGTTGAAAGAAAGCGAAAATAAATTCAGACTGGCGTTTGCCAACGCCCAGGATGCCATTATCTGGATCGACGGTGAAACCGGCACCGTGACCAACTGCAATAGAGCCACGGAAGAGCTCTTTCGACGAAAGCGAAAGGAAATCGTAAGACAGCATCACACCCGGTTCTACCCTGAAGAGAAAGCCCAGGAGTATCACCGTCTGATCGGCGAGTCCAGCCAATACTCGAATAACACTATTGAAGCGGAGATTTTAACCCGGACGGGAGATATCCGGATCGTGACGATTGCCGTTTCCACGATGACGGTCGAGGGCAGCCGGATCGTGCAGGGCATTATGCGGGACATAACGGAGAGTAAAAAGGCCATTCAGGAAATCGAAAACCTGGCCAAGTTTCCAAGCGAAGATCCGAATCCCGTACTCAGAGTCTCCAAGGATTGCATTGCTCTTTATGCGAATGATGCCGGCGCGCCGGTTCTCGAGACGTGGAAGTCTGAGGTGAGTCAAGCCGTGCCGGAACCCTGGTCCACGAGGATTAGCGAGGTGTGCCAATCGGGACAAGGGGCGACATTTGAATTGGATTGCGATGACGGCCACACGTATTTTATGACGTTGCAGCCCGTCGCGGGATCGGGTTATGTCAATGTGTACGGTCTTGACGTAACCAAACGCAAAAAAGCCGAAAAGGCAAAAATGGAGTTGGAACTGCAGCTAAGTCAAAAGCAAAAGATGGAGGCCATCGGTACGCTGGCCGGGGGGATTGCACACGATTTCAATAACATTCTGGCCGCAATGCAAGGCTATCTGGAATTATCTCTGGATGACTTAGAAACGGATAGTCCCGTTCGGAATAACCTGGAACAGGTTCTCTCATGCAGTAACCGGGCGACGAAGCTCGTCAAGCAAATCCTGACTTTCAGCCGGAAGGACCAGGAAAAGGAGGAAAAAGAGCCTGTACAGATCAGCTCGATCTTCAAAGAAGTCCTGGAAATGCTTCGGTCGTCCCTGCCCACGACCATCAAGATTTGCCGGAAGATCCATGCCGACACGAGCATCGTGCTGGCCGATCCCACGCAAATCCATCAGATTTTGGTGAATTTGTGTACGAACGCCTCACATGCGATGCATCCCAACGGGGGCTTGCTGGAAGTCGGCCTGACGGATGTTGATTTTGAGTCGGACAGGAGAAT
>CAYZAT010000340.1:0-3479 GCA_964476475.1 uncultured Pirellulales bacterium | reverse complement strand
CACCGTCGCTGACAGCCATGAGCAAAAAAAGGGCCACCGAGACATACCGCACCGCTTGCCGAGCGGCCTCGCTCAGCCTGGAATCATTCATCTTTAACATGAAACTGACAAACGGGACAATCAGCAATATTCGGAAAATCGTAATTCGAGTAGCCCAATTCAGCCTTACGGTCATTGTTTTCCACCACAATGCGTATGATGTCTTTTCTACCTTGTGCTCAAAGACAAAAACCGGTCTTTCCAACGCCCAACGGGTTACATTCGTTACTCAACAATGGACTATACTACGGGCGAAAAGGATGTTTGGCAAGAGCTTGACGTTTGGATTTGAAGACGCATGAAAGAGAAAATGGAGGCTTAACGAAAATAGTGAAGGCATATTGCCAGCTAAAATTCCTTGCTTCGATTCGGAGGCGTGCTATAATCCGAACTTATTAATCGAGGACAGGACCATGGCAGTACTTAATGTCAATATCGATCACGTTGCAACGGTTCGGCAAGCCCGGCTGACCGACGAGCCGGACCCGGTCTGGGCGGCGGCCCAGTGCGAATTGGCCGGGGCCAACGGAATCACCGTTCACTTGCGTCAGGACCGGCGGCATATCTGCGACCGGGACGTTCGGATTCTAAAAGAAACCGTTGCGTGCAAGTTAAATCTGGAAATGTGCATGGCCGAGCCGATTGTTAAGATCGCCGAAGACATTCGGCCGGACCAGGTTACCTTGGTACCCGAAAAAAGGGCCGAGCTGACCACGGAAGGGGGGCTGGATTGCGTCAGATATAAAAAACGCCTCGCCGAGGTGGTCAAAAGGATGCACAAAAAACGCATCCTGGTCAGCACGTTCATCGCACCCGGCGCCGAGCAGATTCTTGCTTCCGCTCAGACCGGTTGCGATGCGATTGAGTTGCATACCGGTATGTACGCAAACGCGAAAGGCCCCCGGGCGATTAAGAAAAGACTGGTGGAACTGGAACGCGGCCGGGATTGGGCCGCGGAGAACAAGCTCGTCGTTCATGCGGGCCACGGTTTGACGTATCGAAATATCGCACCTGTCGCGCGCATCGAAGGCCTTTTTGAATTCAATATCGGTCACAGCATTGTCGCACGGGCCGTCTTCGTCGGCATCGGCCGGGCGACCGCCGAGATGATCAAATTAATTCAAACAAAGTGGGCGAAAGGACAATTGGCTGTTGATAAATAACGATTGACTCTTTGGACTTCCCGGGTTGGTGGAGTATCTCAAATATGCCGTTCATGAGTCAAGAGTCAATACTCAATAGTCACTTCACATTAGGAGATAGCCATGTTTACAGGGGCAATGACGGCGTTGGTGACGCCTTTTCAGGATGGTGAGATCGATTTCCAAACCCTTGACGAGCTGATCGAGTTCCAATTAGAAGGCAGTATCGACGGCCTCGTCCCCATGGGAACGACCGGCGAATCGCCCACCATAAGTCACGAAGAACATAAGCTCGTGATCGAAAGGGTGGTGAAAACCGTGGCCGGGCAGGTCCCGGTGATCGCGGGCGCCGGCTCGAACAGTACCGCCGAAGCCATCGAATTGACGGCCTTTGCCAAACAGGTCGGCGCCGATGCGACGCTGCAAGTCGATCCGTATTATAACAAGCCCACCCAGGAAGGCTTCTATCAGCACTTTAAGGCCATCGCCGACGCAATCGATCTGCCCGTGGTGCTCTATAACATTCCCGGTCGATGCGGGGCCGGGATGACGCCGGAGACCATTGCTCGATTAGATGAGGTGGAGAATATCGTTGCCATTAAGGAAGCCACCGGCAGCCTCGACCAGGCCAGTGAGATCGCCATGCGATGCGAGATGACCATCATTTCCGGCGACGACTCCCTGACACTCCCTATCGCATCGATAGGCGGTAAAGGCGTCATTAGCGTCGTGGCGAATATCGTGCCCGCTGATGTCAAAGCCATGACCGATTTAATCCTCGAAGGGGATTTGGTTTCGGCGAGGCAATGGCATAAGAAATTGTTCGTGTTGTGCAAAAGCATGTTGACCCTTGCGACCAATCCGATACCGATTAAAGCCGCGATGGGCATGCTGGACCGGTGTTCGGAGGAACTGCGCCTGCCCATGACACCACTGGAACCGAACAAGCGGGCCATTCTTCAGGAAACGCTGGAAGATTACGGTTTGCTCAGCTAAAGAGAACAAACGGCACCCCTATGTTCTTTTCAGAGGCACTCATGGATGGATATGGCGGGCTTCGGATTTCCTTTTGATTCCCGGTATCGATGATAGAGACACTAACGATATGGGTATCACGATGAACGCGTGAAAGCGATCAAAGACACAAGATCGCGTTCCTTACGGGGCAAGGAAGAAATCCGTTTCGCACGAGGGCACTTCGCACCCCTGATAGACATCCGTATCCTGCAGGGTGAAAATATCATCAGCGCCGATGAAACGTGTTCTCATATACTCAATATGTCCGTCTCTAAACAAAACGTTCTGCCCGCGACGCCTATGGTTGATGCTGTTGAGTTTCAGCAATCGAGGGGTTAGCTCCATTTGAAATGATTCGTTATAATTCTTAGGCATTTCTTCGAAGAGCGGATTCCAATCCGCCATGACGACCTTCCGGCAAAGCAGTTTACCGTTCCGTATTCGCTGGCAGCTTATGCGAAAGCTATACGTGACACAGTTTCGACTGGGAAAGTCCTTATAGGTTTGGATTTGGACGGGAGTCACATCGGATCTTCCACCACATTTGCTGCCGGGACAAACAAAATCGCTCAAGTTGACGTATTTGCCCTTGACCAAAAGATACAGATTTCTTGTGTTGGAGTGGTTCTCGTCACCCTGCGCGCCAACCTTCCACCACGGGGAGCCCGGCGCCACCGCAAGCGTGGGTTGGGTTCCGTCATAATCCGTGATGTATTGAGTCAAACCATTAAAAATGTTACCCATCTGCATCTTGCACTGCTGAAGGCGGGAGTTGTAGCGAACATGGTCGAGCGATGTCAGCAAAATACTCCCTGCAACCACAAACATCGCCGCCATGGCCAACTTTCCGCCCAATCCAACGAACATGCGTTTTTTGGAATGAACGGCTCGTGATTGCTCACTGGCCAGCAACTGCTGAAGACGGCTCTCACTCGATCTGGCGGCCTCATTAAGCCTTTCAATCGTCCGTTCCGCCAGAGCATCCGGACACAACGGCGGCTCTAAACGGTCAAGTGGCGCGAATGTGGCTTTCAGCTTGGAATGAATTTTCCGGGCTTCTTGATTTGACGCGATTAATGCCTCGACTTCAGCGACTTGCTCCTTCGACGCCAAACCCATACAACAATCAAATATTAATTCCTTCTGCTCCCTGGTAAGCGGAATCATTTGTGTTCTTTGCTCCCGATCAATGCCTTCCACTCTTTTGCAAAACGGCCCACAGCCGTGTGTAATCTGCTCTTCACCGTACCGATAGGTATACCCAGAATCTCGGCCATTTGT
>CAYZAT010000339.1:0-3503 GCA_964476475.1 uncultured Pirellulales bacterium | reverse complement strand
ATTTGATGATTTATGTACTGGTCAGTCTGCCGTTTGGGTCTTGGAACCCATAACCGGCCCTGGACTCCGTAATGGAATTTGTTTTTCGATTTCATCAATCGAAGCAATCGAAGCTACAATGTCATCACGACCGTGGGATGCCGTTCCCCCAAAATCACCATTGGCTAACAGCAAGGAACCCGACCTTGACTTCACTCCTTCCGACAATTATTGTGTTAAATAACTGTTTTTGCCGGCGTGACAAATTGGTTTCGAAGAGCGCCCACAAGGGAGAGCCAAGATTAAATCCACGTAGCCGTTCGCGGCCAGTTTCCAGTGTTCAGGTTTCGGGTATTAGTACGGTTGCAAACCCACGAACCTTTCAGGAGTTCTGGTTGACAATAAAACCAGGGGAAGCAGGAGACGCGATATCCCAGGTCTACCTTTATTTTGCGGAGGATTACACGTTAATTGGATACAAATGACGATCCCTCTGTTCGAAAGCGAGTGTCTGCTGAACGCGAAAAAACGTTCAGGTCGGACCCGCTCACCGCAGGTTTTCCTTTCGGCTTCTCCGATTCTTCGTTTTTCGAGCAGCCTTGTTTAACCCCGCGATGGGAGGGGTTACGTCCGGGCTGCCAAACTATCCGCCTCATAAGATATGGCAAAACTGAGCATGGCGCGAACCTGCCAAGGGTTGATTTCTTGTGTGTGGAGCGCCCCACGCGCGTGCCTCGCCCCTTATTGAACGAAAATGGAGTCCACCAGACCCGGCATCGCCTCTTCCCGACCATCCTTTTAGAGAACCCGTCATGATTTATCTTGAACTACTCATCGTCTTGCTTCTTGCCTTGATGAACGGTCTCCTCGCCATGTCCGAGCTGGCCGTCGTTTCATCGCGAAAAAGCCGTCTCGAATATCTGGCCAATCAGAGGAGCCGCGGTGCGCGCGCGGCCCTGCGCCTCATTGACGACCCAGGCCGGTTTCTATCGACCGTTCAGATCGGGATTACGCTGGTCGGCATCATCGCGGGGGCATTCAGCGGCGCTACGTTGGGTCAGCGATTCGGTGCCTGGCTCAACACATTTCCGTCGATTTCACCCTACGGCAATTCTGTCGGCATCGGCATCACGGTTGTCGCCATAACGTATCTTTTGTTGATCATCGGGGAACTCGTGCCGAAGCGCATCGCGTTGACTCAACCCGAACGGGTCGCCTCTTTGGTGGCTGGACCAATGCGCGGACTTTCCTTGGTTTCGGCCCCGGCCGTATGGATCCTGCACGCCTCAACCGAGAGGGTCCTGGCCCTTTTGGGTTTGGCCGGTATCCGTGATACAACCGTCACCGAAGACGAGGTTAAGTCGTTGATCGCCGAGGGGACGCAAGCAGGCATTTTTGTACCCCAGGAACAGAAAATGATCGAAGGCGTTCTCCGCCTGGCGGATCGTTCTGTTAGGGTCATCATGTCGCCCCGTACCCAGATCGTTTGGGTGGACGTGACGTCCGACCGGAACACGATTATGGATACGGTCAAGGCCCATCGGTTTTCACGCCTGCTGGTTTGTGATGGAACGGTGGATCAACCCGTCGGGTTCGTCCATACCAAGGTCCTTCTTCCCGAAGCCCTTGGCTGTGAAGAGGTCGTTTTGTCCGAGTTGGTCACTCCGTTGGTTTACGTCCCGGATCGCACAACGGTCCTCAATCTTCTGAATCGATTCAAGAAGGAAAAAACACACATTGCCGTCGTGGTGGATGAATACGGAGATACGGAAGGTCTGGTGACCCTCACCGATGTGATCGAGGCCATCGCCGGCGACCTTCCGGAACGAGGAGAGGATGATGGCCCCCGGTTTGTGAAAAGAGCGGACGGGACGGTTCCGAGCGACGAAGTCGAAACCATAACGGGCATCGATATGGGAGAAAACGTGCAGATGCTGGCGGGTTTCGTGCTGGAGCATGTGGGACGAATACCCAAAGTCGGCGCAAGCTTCATGCATGGGAACGCCCGCTTCGAGGTCGTCGATATGGACGGGAACCGCATCGACAAGGTGCTTATCGAAGTCGGCCCAATGGGTGACAGAGAAGTGCCAAGCCCCTCAAAACATGATGGATTGAGCCAATAGCGCTGCCAACCGGCCCTGAAAAAATGCAGCCATTCGATCTGCTCGTAGGGCTAATCGGTTTTCAGGCGGCTGACAAAAGGAGTTCCTTTTCGATTTCCGAGTACAGGGCGTTGATTTCTTCCTCAATGCCAATGGTGAGTTTGAGGGCCGTCACGATGCGGCAATAGGTCCGGATCTCGTCTAAATCCAGACGGCGTTCGCGCCGGTCCTTGAGCCACTTCTCACAGACCTGATACCCACCCATGCGATAGGTCTAAACGGTCTTGGATGCCAGGTATTTATTGCTATATGCTTCAATGTGCTCTACCGCGTTCATCAGGGTTGGCGTCAAAAACAATACCCGTTCGAAAATCTCCAGAATGGTCTGTTTCTGGTATTCATGGGCAATTTCATTTCGAACCATACGAATATCCACAAAGGCATCCGCGGATTCAATGATTTTCCGCTTTTCCGCACGATTGATTCGGTCTCGCACTGTCCCCGTGTCTTCCAGATCCAAGGCATCCAGGGTCCTGAACACTTTTTGAATCATGATGTCGCTCAGTCTCGCAAAACGAGCGGTCAGCGCCTCAAAACGTTCCATGGTTTCATTGTCCATACCTGCTTCAACGACAAGTGGGCGACAACGATCATAAGAATATCTGAGTGAATCCCTCGCCTGTTTTAAGTCCTGAATCTCCTTGTTCAGAAGTCCCACCAAATCTTTCATGACAATAAGATTCCTTTATTAAGAGCAACTCTTACAAAGGGGTCAGTCGTATCCCGGCCAAGGACCATGTGGATGGTCTGATCCTCAAGGGATTCAAAAATCCGGGCCTTGATTCTCAATTTGTCTCGGAATGTAAGGCGTTGGGATAATACGAGGATATCAATATCGCCCCCCCTTGCGTTGTCGTCGGTTCGAGATCCGAACAAGTATACCTTGGCATCCGGATCACGTTCTCTTACAGCTTCCCGGAGGATTTCTTTTTCATGTTCCTTGATGCGCATAATACCCTCGCTCTAAGAGCTTTGCTTAAGAAATCCTAAGTGAACTTCATGAGATATGTCAATTAAAAAACGGCTCCTCAGTCTTGAGCCTGTCACGGGCGAACTGGCCATTCTGGTGAGGAAAAGGCCCATCGGTTTAAACAACTGGTTCTGTATGGTGCAGCCGAACAGATTATCAGTTATGGCAACGTAGCGGAATTCCTTAACCAATCTCTTTCAAAATTCGAAAGGAGTTGCAGACAATGCGGCTCGTCATGTCCTGTTAGCCCGAAGCGCGGACAGCCAGCGGCGGCTGAAGATTTCCAGCCTGCAGGAATCGCGGCCTAGCCATGCACGCCAGCACGGAGATGCACAGGGACAAGCCCGGCATGTAAGGACCGGCCAGGACATTGTCCACGCTGTGCACCAGGA
>CAYZAT010000338.1:0-3507 GCA_964476475.1 uncultured Pirellulales bacterium | reverse complement strand
AGCGATCGCCTGTAAATTTGAGAACGTCCTTCACGAAATCCCACGTCCAGCAAATTGTCCCATCCGGTTCGAGAGCGTAAACACGCGAACTTAACGTGGCAAAATATACACGACCATTGGCCAGAACCGGAGCCGTGAAGATAGGTTCACCGCAATCAATCTTCCTAACAACGTTCCCACGACCTCTGTCCAGCACGAAGTAAGAGCCCGCCATCGTGCCGAGATGGAGATAACGTCCGGAGATAGCGGGCGATGAGATATTATTGCAGTTGGCTTTGTCGTCTCCGGTATCATATTTCCACAAAACGCGCAAGGTTGACGCATCGATACAGAAAACCACTCCCGAGCCATCTACAATATAAACACGTCCGTCAGCCACAACAGGCGAAGTAAAGATGGCATCGGTCAGTGGAACGGCACCCGCCAAATCCAGAGGGGTCGTAACGCTTCTTTCAGGAACGTTGCCCGAATGTCGATAATCATACTTGAATTGCAGCCAATCCTCTGCATAAGTTACGCTTGTCGCTCCGACCAGTAAAAAAACAACCAGCACGGCCACGCTTGCTCGTAGAGACTTCATAGTATATCTTCTCCTTTATTTGTCATCGCTTAGGGATTTTCGCCGATACGCCAGCGACCTCTCGAAATAATCATCCAGACGTTCAATCTCAAATTCTTCAATCATGTCATCGATGCTGACCGTCTCATGCTCGCTTGAAATCAACACCGCCCCTAAATAACTCGGATCGCTGATCTGAACTTTCGGCCCGTATTTGGCCTTCATTTTTCGCAATCGTCCCCAGTTATAATCGAGATGCACAAGTTCGCAATCCAAATTGACCCTGGCGACGGCATAATCGAAATAGTTCGTATTGGATGCGATGATCTCTCCCAGGGGATTGCGAATCTCCGACCGCGTCCCGCGTCCGGCAATCGCACCGACAAAATGGCATCGGCATGAATACGCCCAGTAGCTTTGCATCAGTCCGCCGTGATACATCGAAGAGAAAAGGATCAAATCCGGCTTGTCCTTAACGTACTTCATCCGGATTTCACTAAAATTGAGATCGAAACAAATCGCCATCCCAACCCGGCCGAAATCACATTCAATGACCGGAGCTTCCGTGCCGCAGACGATGCCTTTGTCGATCTCGCCGATGGTAGGATGATTCTTATTATAAATGCCCGCAATGTTCCCCCGGCGGTCGATCAACACACTGGAATTGCGCCCGGTCCCGTCGGGCAACTGACGATACGCTGAATAGACGATATAGCACTTGTTCTTACGGGCCGTTTCAGCAAAAAAATCGCGTATTTGATCTTGACGGACCTGATAATATTCTCCTAATTTCTCCCGGCTGAATCCGCCCGGCCGGTCGCAGGCCTCCGGCACCACGATCAAATCGGGCTTATCCGGCAGGACCTGGGCGAATCTCCCCCGCCAATGAGAAATCATTCGATGAACAACATCCTGAGGTTTAGCTTGGGCCGAAATAGACGCCGGGCCGGGTCCAAGGGTTGCAATCGTGATAAAACCCTTCTTCTTGACACGCTTTTGCCCCGCGTCGCTCGCCAGCAAGGGAGCAGACATCACACAGAACAGAATCGTCAAGAACGAAATGCCTGCTAAATGGACGGGTTTCGAGTTAGATGCTCTCATATATCAGTCTCCTACAATGCTTATGCCGTGAACATTTTAAATCTCATTGTGATCTTCCTTTACGACGATCATCAATTTCTACCTTCGCTTCTATTGTATTTCCTTCGAGGATGACTTCTCCGACCTGCTCCTCGATGCGAATTCCAACCGTTTGCGTTTGGGACTCAGCCGGTCGGGTATCGCGAATGATGTTGTTTTTGAAAACCAGATCGTTGGTCTGCCCTCGAATCCGAATGCCTGCAGCTTCTTTACCGATGCCGTTATCCTCAATGATGTTCTCTTCGAGACGGTTGCGATGGGCCGCCATGCCGAGCGTTTCGTTCCGGAAGAAAATTCCGTCCTGATGATTCAGCCGGACCATATTCGAGCGGAGAAGATTATCTGAATCCTTGTGCCCGATGGAAATCCCAAACCGTCCGTTTGCCTCCAGGACATTATCTCTGAACACTCCATGACGGACACGCCAGCATAAGAACAAACCGTCCGTACCGTTGTTGCGAGCGATGCAATTTCGCACGTGCGGCCGTTGTGAGCCGCTGCCCGGATGTAAACCCAGAGAAGCGTTGCCTTCGCTGATACATCCGATAACGGAAACATCGTTGGATTGCTGGAAACTGATCCCATCCCCGTTATAATCTCGAACGACGCAGTTCTGAATAATGGTCCCGAAGGCCCGATACAGGAAGATCCCGGCGCCCCGGCAGCCGTTCAAATGGACATTCGAATCCTTATTGCCGTCAATGATAAGATTTTCGACTCGTGCGCCTTCAATATGATATCCACTGATGACGGGAAAAACCGTAGCGGCTTTGGCTTTGTTATGGACCATGCAATCCGCCATCAGTGGCTTGTCGATGGAGAACGTGTTCCCATTTCGCCCCGTCATCCGGGCCACCGTCGTGTGGAATCCCCCCGCACGGTCATCCCAAATCGCCACGCCATCCCCTACCGACAATCCGCTCGGATTCTGCACGGTGATTTGCTGCTCGCCAAAGTCACCATCGAGAGCCAAAAGGGACACGACTCCACCGGCTTTTCGCAGAACCGTTTTACCTTTGGTCCCCCTGACCGTCACGTTCGCCCGTAGATGCAGGGAATCATGCATCACATATTCGCCTTCTCCGATCTCAACCGTCCCGCCACCAAGCCCGGCGATATAATCCACCGCCGCCTGCAACGCCTTGTTGTCGGCCCCTATGAGCTGAGACTCCTTCCTTCCTACAGTCATGCTCGGCAACTCGTTCATTTCCGAGTGCATCGCCTTTGGCAATTGCCGTTCATCCGGCGGGGGCGAACAATCTCTCTGCGCTTCCGCAGTATCCAGAATACCCATCGTGCTAAGGACAACACATAATATGGCCAAAGAGAAGGTTTTCATTGCGTGACCTCCGAAAAAAACAGGCGATAACGAGTTAGATCAAACCAACTTGCCCTCGATCTCTCGTAGGACATGAATCGATTCTTCCGCAATTGTTTTACCCCCGGGTGCAAAATCGAACACTTCGAGAGATACCCATTCATTAAATCTCAAATCCTTGAGGACTTGAAAGGCCGTAACGTAATCATTCACGGCGTTTCCCGTACCCAGATGCTTGCCGCCTTGCTCCTGGACATGAACGTGATGAATATGCGGATAATATTTTCTCAGCAACACGTCGTACGGTTCGATTTCATCGACGGTATTATTGAAATCGAACATGATATCCACGGCGGGATGATCGACCTGCTGCGCCACGTCCAATGCTTCGGCTAATGTATTCACGACATCTGTAGTGCGTTTACCCAGAGGTTCGATGAGGATTTTAATGCCCCGCTGTTGAGCGTGATCGTCCACCTCGGCAAGGCTG
>CAYZAT010000337.1:0-3515 GCA_964476475.1 uncultured Pirellulales bacterium | reverse complement strand
TATCAAGTTAATGTCTCATTCAGCTTTTCCGTGAGTTCTTCGACGGTGAAGCTCAGGCCGTTGTATTTGAGAATTTTGCTGTCAAACTCGATTCCCGTATGGAGTTTGAGGAGTTTTCCAAACTGGCATGTGGCATTATTCTCCACGATGATCGTCCGTTCAGCCTTTTTCAGGTATTCTGCCGTTTGGTCCGGGAGGGGATAGACCTGTTTGAAATACAGCAACCCCACGTCGTCTCTGCCAAGCTTTTGCACGGCTTCTTCTACGATGGGACATGTCGAGCCCCAGCACACAACGAGATTTTTATAATCTTCCGGCCCTTTCAAATCCGGCGGGATTATATCGGCTTTTAAAGATTCGCCTTTTTTGAGTCGCTTATCGACCATTTTGACTCTCACATCGAGGTCTTCGGTGATATGTCCCTCCGTATCGTGCTCGTCGCTATCGACGAGGACCAAACCGTCACCGTAGCCGGGCACGCCGCGCGGCGAAACGCCATTCCTGGTGAAGGCGTATCGGTTGTAGTCTTTGTTCGTTCGGACGATGTGTTTTTCGACTTTCACCTTCGATACATCAGGAGCAGCGGTATTGTAGTAGGAATCCACGAAGTATTCGTCGGTCAGAATGAAGACCGGCACCTGATATTTGTCGGCTAAATTGAACGCTCGCTGCGTCAAAGTGAAGGCATCCTGGATCGTGCCGGGAGCCAGGATAATTCGCGGGAACTCGCCATGCCCACTATAAAGGGCCAGTTCCAGATCCCCCTGTTCGGTTCGGGTAGGCAGCCCGGTGGCCGGGCCGGGCCGCTGGGCCAGATGAATGACCATCGGGCTTTCCAGCATGGCCGCCAGGCTGACGCCCTCGGCCATCAGGGCTAAGCCGCCGCCGGATGTGGTCACCATCGCCCGCGCCCCGGCGTACCACGCGCCGAGGCCCATATTGATCGCGGCGATTTCATCCTCGGCCTGCTCGGCGACCATATCGAACTGCCTGGCGTGTTTGGCCAGAAACGCGAGCACGCCCGTCGAAGGGGACATCGGATAAGACGCGATGAAATTGCATCCGCCCGCGATGGCGCCGAGCGCCACCGCTTCGCTGCCGTTGAGCAATACCTGATCTTCGACAGTGGCGTCACTGGCAACGTCGAATTTGATTTTTGAGGTTTTGCTTAGCCCGGCGGCATGATCGTAGCCGGCTTTCAATGCGGCGAGGTTCTTTTCGACGACCTCTTTATCTTTCCCGGCGAAGAACTGCTCGACGTATGGACTCGCCGTATCGAGATCGATACCGAATAGCCCCGCAATCGCTCCGACGGCCACGACGTTGGAATAAATCTTGTTACCGATTTCAGAGGCGATCTGTGTAAACGGCACATCGAAGGATTGATACTCCGTCCGATCGAGGTCATCGCCGAGCGATTCTTTGTCCGCCAGGATCGTCGTCTGAGCGGATAACCGCAATTCCACGTGCTTCAATGCGCCTTCATTAAGAGGAATGAGAATATCGATCCGGCCGACGGGTGCGCGGACGGGGCCCGAGCCGATCCGAAGGCTGGTGGAATTCATCCCGCCTCGAATCCGCGACATGTATTCCTTCGTCGCGAAGACGTTGTAGCCGGCGAGCTTGAAGATCCGCGTCAGAAGATGCTCGACCGTCTGGATACCCTGCCCGGCCTGACCGCATAAGACAATCGAAACGCTTTGAGAATTCGCAGATGAGGTGTCCTGATCCATAAGACGTCCTGCCTAAATCCGTTATCCGATGAATAGTCTCATCTATTTTCACCCTAATAGTCCATCTCGTCAAGCCTACGCCAATAATTTTTTTCTTGTTCATGTACCTGCCGAAGGCGCAGTAGATGGACAGAAATCGCTTGAACACCCGCGAGACCTATACACTCCCTCCAAGTTTTTCAGGAGTCTTGGTCTTGGTTTTGATCTTGATTTTGCTCTTCTGTTTCGGGTGTTTTATTTTTTTCCAGCCTTCGCTGTCGTTTTGCCTCTTGCTTTTTTTTCTTCTCTATTTCTCTCCGGCGTTTTTCATAACTATGGTTGGGTCTTCCCATGAGATCTCCTTATACATAATGGACGATGACCGTCAGATTAGATGATATACGATATTAACGAGGGACAGTGAGGAATGCCCCGCGTCAGACTCATTTCGACTGAAAGAATCCACAAAAAAAAGCCCCGCCATTCAGCAGGGCCTTTCGGTTCTTAAGCATTGTTGTAAAGCTTAGCAGGGAACGACGTTCGTCGCACAGGGCCCTTTTTTGCCTTGTCCGACGGCAAATTCCACCTTTTGGCCTTCATCGAGCGATGCATAGCCGGACGTCTTAATCTCCGAATGGTGAACGAATAAATCTTCGCCGCCATCGTCCGGATTAATAAAACCAAATCCCTTGCCCGAATCGAACCATTTGACTGTACCTTTACTCACGTGTACTTCTCCTTGGCCTGTTTAGTGGCCGTATAAATAGTATCTCTCTTTCTTCATTCACTGGGGGATATTCCTGAGAGATGGAAGAACATTCACCATTAAAACAACAAAATAACATGATAACCGATGCAACGCAAGAACTAAATTAAAAAAATTCATGTTTTGCAAACAAGGAACGATTGATCCCCAAAACCTTCAAATACCGTTCTAAAACCTTACTTTCACGGCATTTCCCCCCCATACACTCCGTGAGTGGGTGGACCCTGGCCCGCCATAATTCTATCGTGATGGAATAACGATGCTTTACATTTCCTTTAGTTCCCCTCCGTCAGGAGATTCTTTGGGTGGTCTTGTGGATCGAAAAAAGGGCTGCGAACCTCCCTGTTCACAACCCTCACGAATACAATGCATGAGCCGAAACGGCGCAGTCATTGGCTCTTAACAATTCAATAATTGTAGTCACGGCATCTCTTCATCAGGCAAGAGAGGTCGATCTTTGGATGAGCAAGGGATTGGTTGCTTTCTTGATCTCCCTCCCTATAAAGCGTAATCGATTTTTCGGCAGATGCAAACGGCTTTCTTTCTCTTCTCGTGTAAGTTCCTTCCAGTAATCGGTAATCGGATTGAACCAACTCATCTCATTCCCGTTATGAAACAGGACGAACATCCAAAGGTCATCGTCGTGAATGTGAAGGGAGAAAACTGTCTTTTTAAGTGTCCTCGATAGGTATTTGGATGCTTCGTTCCATTCGCAAAAACCGTCGGGATACACGACTGTCGTGTTAGATCCATCCCGGGTGATGACGCCGATGTTCGGATCATCGGCAATTCCTTCCGCGAATTCAAATTCACCGCCGTGGCTCTGCGCGAAGCCGGACAGTGATGATTTCACTTCTTCTGGACCCGCGCCGACAACACCAGAGAGGGCTAAAAATAATCCCATCTGTCTTTCTCATCTCCAATTTAATGGGGCAATCAACGTTTTCTATGTACTGAACTCAGTCATTAATAACTGGCGATCCCTAACGCTTTTTCATTTACTCTGGATTCGCATACAGGAGAACGCGGCCGCATTT
>CAYZAT010000336.1:0-3569 GCA_964476475.1 uncultured Pirellulales bacterium | reverse complement strand
GTGTTGTCTCGGTATGGACTCTTGTCCAATGCATCCAGCACGCGACCGATCTGGGCATCGGCGTAAGCCGTCGTCGCAAGGTAGCCCTGAACCCCCTGTTTGTGCAGACCATGCTTGTGTACTTGCTCAACAAATTTGCTTTTACCTGCGGTCACTGCCCGGCCGAGAGGCGGCACATCGTTCAGATCGTCATCCTTAATTTCCGGGGTTGTCACTTCATCCAGTGGAAACATGTCGAAGTATTTCCTGGGCACGTACCACGGCATATGAGGGTGGAAGAGGCCGCATGCAATGAGGAACGGCTTGTCATGCTTCTTCTTTAACCGTTTGATGGCGGCGTCTGCATACATCGTATCGCGCATTTCCTCTTCCCGCAAATGCGTGGGGCCCCAGTCCTGTTCCCCTCGTCCAACAGGCGTTAAGGGGGCGTTGGGCGGAACCGGATCGCGCTTGTGGGGCATATGATCATCCCAATCCGATCTCACATCCCACCCATGCGCAATCTTTCCGTACGATGCGGTCGTGTAGCCCGCTTTTTTGAACAGCTTGGGCAAAGACGTGGCGTTTTGAAGGGCGGTACTCTCGCTAATATTCTGACCATTCTGATAGATGCCCGATTTCCAGGGGCTGACGCCGGATAATAAAGCGGTCCGGGACGGGGAGCAAAACGGGCTGGCCGTATAAGCGCGGGTAAACATCACCCCGCTATCGGCCAATCGCCGGATATTGGGCGCCGCGACCTTGCCGGCATATCGATGGGTGTCGCCCAGCAGCCATGAGTTCAAGTCATCCACGATCAGGAGCAGCACGTTCATACGATTTTCTTGTGTCGTATCACGTGCATAACTCTGCGGGCAAAGCACCGATGTGCCGGCTGCTAAAGCAAATTGTTTTAAGAAGTTTCTCCGGTTTATTTTCATAGCAGCTTCGTTACTCATAGTTTTATCCAATTTTATAAGGTCCGGACCCTCTTTAAACGGGGTCGGCCGCGGGGCAGAAGCTGACGTCGCCGTCACAGTGTCGTTGCCAGCTTGGCGATAAATCTTTCAACGGCCCATGGTTCCCGTTTTACGCGCGAGCGAGACGTGCAGGCCGGCGGAAATTGTATTTACGTTTTCCACGGCGCGCGCTTCGAGCGGGAAAGCCACCGGTTTGCATGTTCGTCGCCAACGAATCGCTCTGCGGCGGGATCCCATTTTAAAGGCCGTCCCAGCCAGTAAGCAATGTTGCCCAGATGGCAAACCGTCACGGATCGGCAACCGATCTCGACATCGCAGACGGGTTTCTGTCGCGAGCGAACGCATCGGACGAAGTTACCGAAATGGCCTTCTCGCGTGCTGTCGTAAACGTGGATTTCGTCGGGCCCAATAGGTTTCTGCATGATATGTGCCGGTTCGGTCTCCAGGACCTTCCGGCTGACACGGATGACACCTTCGGAGCCCTCGAAAACGATACCGCCGAACGGATGAGACCGGTGGGATACCCTAAGCCCGTTGTCGTAGATGTACGTGAGGTGTTTAACATCTTTTCCGTTCGGAGGGATGATCTCGACAGGCCCGGAATCGTCCTTGTCGAGCGCCCACTGGACGATATCGAAGTGGTGGGCGCCCCAGTCGGTCATGCCGCCGCCTGAGTAATCGCGGAAGGCGCGCCACTTGGTTAGGACTTTGTGGTTATAAGGTCGCCACGGTGCCGGCCCCAGCCATCGATCCCAGTCCACGTCGTCGGGCGTTGGCTCAGGCGGTTCGCCGCACGGGCCCGAGGGGCCGCCGACGCTCACGTGAATCCGCTTTAGATCGCCGATTCGACCGTTGCGGACCATCTCGACGCCGAATTTGAACTTACCGCCGTACGCGCTGCGTTGCTGGCTGCCGGTCTGGAAGACGCGATTGTAACGCCGGACGGCTTTAACCATTTCTCTGGCATCTTTAATCGTGAGCGACATCGGTTTCTCGCAATAGATGTCTTTGCCGGCCTTGGCGGCTTCGATCGCCGGGATGGCATGCCAGTGGTCGGGTGTGCCGATGAAGACGACATCAATATCGTCGCGAGCGAGGATCTCGCGAAAGTCGGTATAGACGGTTACGCTTTTGTCCTGAAGGTAGTTGCGGACCTTGTCTTTGCGAACGTCACAGACGGCGATTTTCCGTGTTCCGCCGGCGCTCTTGGCCGGGCCGCCTACACCGATCACGCCGGATGTGACCTGGTCATTCGCTCCGAATACGTTCGAGCTGATCACAGTGGGGACGCCAAAGGTGCCGACGGCTGTTATCTTAATAAATCGACGGCGAGAAATTAGAGGATGACTATTCATAACCTGTTCTCCGGTTCACATTAGATTTTCCATTGGATTTCTTTACGAGTTAAATCCTTACCCGACCTGAAATACGTAACACTATAACTTCTTTTGATGCTACAAGATTCCTGAAGCGATGTACAGCTTGTACTTGAGCTTAATAGGGTCAGACGCGCGAAACCGTCTGGGCATCCTAACCTACAACCATGCCATTGTATGGCGTCAATATGATGTTCTATACAGAGCAGCACCGTCGGCGTTTTCTGTATTCTGCCCGGTCCGTTCGGGACTGTTCGTAGTTTCTTAAAGTCACTTTGTTGCTTAATCTACATTAATTGTGGCGGGTTTTTCCATATCAATCAAGTTAGCCTCCTCAAAGCTTGTATTGCCGCTTTTTATTAAAACCAGGCGTCCCCCAAAATCCGCATACAGTTTTAAATTCGCATACACGGACTTGAAATTATTCTTAAATGTCAAATTGTCTGGTAGGTTTATGGTTTGGCCGGCTTTCACATGATTGACGTGTACATGGTCCACACCATGTTTACCGTGACGCACGATCAGTTCCCCGAACAGCACTCCTTTTTTGAAATAGGGAGGAAGGTCATCAACCAAAACAGGCACATCTACAAAAAGGTCATAATACCGCAATGTCCCTCCGCTCAACCAGGAGCCTCTCGGGTACAGCGGCATGTTCAAAGGCTGGAAAAGATTGACGATCTTGTTCGACTTTAAGTCGGTAATTTTCACGGAAATCAAATTCCCCGCGAAACAACTGTCATAGCCTGTGGCGATATAAATCTTGAACACCTCGCCCGGCTCAAGTGTCTGGTCGTAAAGAACAGTTACGTCTGTAAAGGGTTCCCAACTCTCCTGTACACCGCGAATGGATGGCAAAATATTGAAATCATAGTCACTGAAACGCAGTGTGCCGGTACCGGTATTCTTAATTTCCACGTACCATAGATAATTGTCGCGATCTGCTTTAATGGTCGCACTTAACCGGCCCAAAAACACGGGAGTCAGTTCCTGAAACTTGATCACCGGTTTCAATCCACTCAAGTTTGCATTGAATGTCTTTGATGCCAATCGGGTCCGCTTGGCCCGATCGACCACGTCAATGCCTATTTGAGCGATGTGTTCCATGGGGATAAATTCTCGTTGCAACTGAATCGACCTGTTTGCAGGGATCTCCATAGTATTAACAATGGGATCACCTGCATCATCTCGTCTGTTATGTGGAGCAATCTGGTGGCCTTGAATTTCGAGCATA
>CAYZAT010000335.1:0-3613 GCA_964476475.1 uncultured Pirellulales bacterium | reverse complement strand
AGCCGGGCGTCGTTCCTTTCGGGATTATACGCGCATTCGCACGGCGTGGTGAATAATTTCACGGATTACCCGACAAAGCTGGCCAGCTATCCGCGCCGTCTGCAAGACGCCGGCTACAACACCGCCTACATCGGCAAATGGCACATGGGCGAGCAGGACGACAGGCGACGGCCCGGCTTCGATTACTGGATCACGCATAAGGGCCAGGGCACGTACTACGACACGACCTTCAATATTAATGGAAGACGCCAACTGGTTAAAGGCTACTATACCACGCGCGTCACGGAGATGGCCGCGGACTGGCTCAGGAGCCAGCGCGACCCCGACAGGCCGTTCATGCTGATCATGGGGCATAAGGCGCCGCACGGGCCGTTTGTTCCGGAGGACAAGTACAAACACACCTACGATGAGGTCCCCGTGCCTTATCCCGAATCCGGTTTTCACTTAGAGGACAAACCGAAATGGATGACCGAACGTCTCGACACCTGGCACGGGATTTACGGGCCGCTCTACGGGTTTCGCAAGGATTTCCCGGACAAGCGTCCGGAAGGCGTCGATATTTTTGAAACGTTCGTTCGCAGCTATACCGGAACGATTAACTCGGTCGATGACAGCGTCGGCGAAATCTATAAGACCCTCCGGGACATCGACGAGCTCGACAATACGCTGTTTGTTTTCACCAGCGACAACCCGTTTCTACTCGGCGAGCACGGCATGATCGACAAGCGAACGATGCACGAAGAGAGCATTCGCGTGCCGTTGATCGTTCGTTATCCGAAACTCGTCCAGCCCGGCACGGTGATTAAAGAGCAGGTGTTGAACGTTGATTTAGCTCCTTCCATTGTCGAAATCTGCGGGGCCGAATCCTTCGAAAACATCCACGGTAATTCCTGGAAACAACTGCTGGAAGGAAATAAAAGAGGCTGGCGAACATCCTGGATGTACGAATACAACTACGAAAAGCAGTTCCCCTATACGCCGAACGTCCGAGGCGTGCGGACCGATAAGTGGAAGTACGTCCACTATCCTCACGGCGACGGCGGCCCCGACCGCCATATGGGCGAATTATATAACCTCAAAGAAGACCCGAACGAAACCCGGAATCTCATCAATGATCCCGAATACGCTTCCGAGCTGGGCAAGCTCAAGTTGGAATTGGCTCGTTTACTTGTGGAGACGGGCGCGATGCCGGACAAGATGCCGCTCGATGAAGGCGTGAAGATGGAATTGCCCGAAGAATCGATTCGATGACCGTTTCTTTATTAATTCAAACGGACCTTTTTGTGTCTAATAAATACCTAAGTTGTGTTATGGCTATGGATCGCGCCGCGGGGTGTCCCTTATGGGACTGCTTTCGCGGGGATGACATTGCGGATTGGGCTGGAGATTAATACCAAAGATTTGTTTGGAGATTTTCGTTATGACGAAGGCGAATGAGGTGACATCAAGACGTGAATTTTTGCGGGGAACGGCGGGCACGGTGGCGGCGTTTACGATTGTGCCGTCTTTTGTGCTTGGCGGAAGGGCCGGCGCTGCGCCCAGTGATAAGTTGAATATTGCCATCATCGGTGTCGGCGGGCGAGGCGGAGCCAGTGTCAATGGCTGTCGCGGCGAGAACATCATCGCGTTGTGTGACGTGGATACAAGCCGTATGGCGAAAACCTGTCGGGAGCATCCCTGCGCCAGGACGTATCAGGACTTTCGCAAGATGCTCGATGAGATGGACAACCGGCTCGACGCTGTTGCGGTCTGCACGCCGGACCATACCCATGCCGTGGCCGCGATGGATGCGATCCGGAGAGGCAAGCACGTCTATTGCGAAAAACCGCTGGCCCATTCGATTTACGAAATTCGCGAGCTGATGAAAGCCGCTCACAAGTATGGAGTCGTGACACAATTAGGCAATCAGGGCCATTCGTTTGATTCGATCCGAACGTTTTGTGAATGGATCTGGGACGGGGCCATCGGGAACGTCACGGAGGTGCATGCCGCCTGTAGAGCCAATCATTGCAGAATCAGCCAGTTATCCAAACGCGACGAGGTGCACAGTGTGCCGAAAGAACTGGATTGGGACCTGTGGCTGGGACCGGCCCAATACAGACGGTACAATCCCATGTATCATCCCGGCAGTTGGCGCGCCTGGATGCCGTTCGGCTCGGGCACCATTGGCGACTGGATCTGCCACGTTGTCGATCCGGTCTTTTGGGCCCTCGATTTAGGCGCTCCGGCGTCCGTCCAGGCCGAAGTGGATGATTATGATCCGACGAAGCATTCGGATACATTCCCCGTCGGGTCGGCGATTACGTTCCAGTTCCCGGCCAAAGGCAAACGCGGACCCGTCAAGCTGATTTGGCACAGTAGCGAGCGAAAAATTCCCAGGCCCGCCGATTTGGAAACGGGACGCGAAGTGCCGAAAACCGGAGCGATTGTCATTGGCGACAAAGGCAAAATCATGTACGGCTCGCACGGCGCCAGCAGCGTCCGGATCTTCCCGGAAACGAAGATGAGGGCCTACAAGCTTCCCGACCCCTCGCTGCCGCGCGTGAAAGGGCATCACCAGGATTGGCTCCAGGCGATCAAGACCGGCGGCCGGGCCGGCTCGAATTTCGATTACGGCGGACCGCTGACCGAACTGGCCCGGCTGGGAATCATCGCCATGTTGTTACCCAACCGCAAGCTCGAATGGGACGGCCCGAATAGGCGATTCACCAACTGCGATGAGGCCAATCAACTTGTCAATCCCCCGTCACGACAGGGTTGGACGCTCTAATGACCCGAACGACAAAGATAATGTCCTGGCGGATGTCGCAAAAACGGTTGCGGCCGTGTCGCCGGGCGGTTTGCGATTTCGCGGCGTCGGGTTTTCGGATGGGGAATGCTCGACATTTTGCTTGAAGAAATCTGACGAATTTGGTATAAAGAGAGAAGGTTAGAAAGGGGGGAGGGTTTGGAAGGTGTTTCAACGTTGAGGAGAAGTGAAGAGTCCAACAAGCAGGGTAAGCGCACATCCTGAGGTATTTGTAATTTCTTAGAAGGAGGATTGTTATGTTTCGAGCATTCAGAAGTTTGGTTATCGTTTGTGTCGGCCTGGTCTTTGTGATAGGTGGAGCGACGCATGCCAATTGGGTGGAGACCTTCGACAACAACGCGCTGGATCTGTCCACTTGGCAGTTCTCACCGTATCCCGACCTCACCAAGACGTTCACGGCCGAGATTGTCGATGGTCCCGATGATAATGATTATTTTGCCCTTACCGAGACCAGTTCGGTCGGTGTCGGGGGCTCGGCGTTCGGCGCCGGATTCGGCAGCGAAGAGACGTTCACCGACGTGCGTATCGGGGCCGTCATCAACGTCGCCGGCGATGCCTCCCGCAACTACTGTGGTTTGATCGGGCGGGCGACGTACTTCGTGGACGACGGCTCCGTCAGCGGCGCCCCGGGCCTCATTGCGACCGAGACCTATGTCATGCACCTCAACTGGGAAGACGGTCCGGCGAATATGCGGATCGATCTCGAAAAGGTTGTCATGATGCAGAACATCATGGAAAACGAGGACGAACTCGGTTTGGACCTTTATGTACCCGGTCTCAACAACGCCAGAAGCTATTACGCCG
>CAYZAT010000334.1:0-3645 GCA_964476475.1 uncultured Pirellulales bacterium | reverse complement strand
TGTCGAATACATTCGCATCTTCCTCGACCTTCATACATACGGCGAGATTACGCTGCTCGTGTCGGGCTAAAAAGTGACATCCTTGCATGCGAGAGTTCGGATCCGACGGGCGCCGGTAAATCTCGAATCCTCCCTCAGCATATGGACGTAAGAATCCACTCCGACTCGGCACGACCCTCATCTTAACGTCATCTATCGGAAGCCCCGCTTCATCCCGCACGACGCCAGCAATAATCTGAGGCCGACTCACGGATTCTTTTTCCGAAGCATCGGTGATAGAGGCAGTCGTCTCCGGCAAAGCGATTTCCAGAACTTCCTTCCCCTCTCTGGCTTGATCTGTATACACAACGCGAAACCCAATAAGATCACACCCGCCTATGAAGCATCCACGACTCGCAGACCGACATCTGTTCGGCTTCTCAAGCCAATTGCCGCCTCGACAAACACGAAAGGAACTCTTTGATAAAGCAGGCCCCGCAGGATCGACACTTCCGGCGTTCTCATAGTCACTCAGGATGACATATCGGTCTGAACACAATTCGGAGACATTACCATACATATCATACAGGCCCATCACATTCGGCTTCTTCTGACCTACCGGATGCGTTTTATTATCGCTTTTGCCGTAATACCAGGCATACTGGTTAAGTTCCAAATTATTCGGATCGTCACCATAATGAAACCGAGTTTGCGATCCGGCCCGGCAGGCATACTCCCACTCCGCCTCCGTCGGCAGGCGAAATTCCCGGCCAAGCTTCTTGCAAAATTCGACCGCTTCTTCCCATGAAACATAGTACATGGGGTGCTCGGGGCCTTCTCCCTTCAGGAGCCAGAAAGACCTGGCCTTTTCTTGTTGCTGACTTAATGTTGTCCCCATCACCGCCTTCCACTGGGCCTGCGTGACTTCGTACTTGCCCATATAGAAAGGCTTCGTGATGCGAACGTCATGAACCGGCCCCTCGTAATCATTTCTGCCTCTTTCCGAGGAAGGCGAACCCATATAAAAACTGCCGGCAGGAATTCGAACAAACTGCATTTTAACGGTACCGGCTACGGTTGACGGTGTACGCAGACAACTGACTGTCAATAATACTGCTACTATGACTAAGTGCGAATTGTATAGATTTCTTAAATGGAGCATGGTTCCGCCTTTTAAATTGACCGACATTGCTGAGTTATAACGGCTTCAATAGATACTAACGCACGACGGGTCAGAAAATCACAACTTTTTTTAAGAACAACCACTCAGCCGGCGCACGTCAGGATGCTCTTTCCATCACTGTCCCTGTTGCTTTTCCCTATCTTGCTTTGATCGATTGTTGATGTTGTAGAATTTGAATTATTCCACGATCTTTTGATCCTGGGCTAAGATGACGGCGGAATCCTGGGCCATTTCGTTGTAGTAGCCGACGAATCGCTCGGTTTCCATAGCCTTGTAAGCCGACAGGTTCTGCGCCCAGCGGTAGGCGATGGGTTGGTATCGAAGCATAATCTCCACATGGTGTGGGCTTTGAGAGTTATCAATCGCTATTGAGTATGAGACCAGGTCGCCTTTGTCGTCGAAGTTTGTATCTTCCGCCGCTGCACCGTGAACGGCGACATCCTCATGAGCCGTTTTCTTATCGAAACCTAAAGGCAATATCCGATTGTCCTTGATGAACCGCACACCCGAAAGTAAACCGGTGGTTACCTGATCTTTATAGTCAACCATAATCGCTTCGTAAATCTGGACCTGCTCCTGGTTTTCAATCACAGAATAGTGCGGCTCGAAACGTTCGGAATCCGTATCGTTGTCATTGCCTTCGATAGAGCCGTCTTTCTTTAGCTCGCCCGAGGTAAAGATTGTGCGGCCGTCTTTGTCGCGAACGACAAGTTCCAACCAGACCCGTCGGGATGGATACGCGGTGGGGAGTTTATGACCGGCCAGATTCTTAATGGATACCTCAACCTGCAAACGACCGTTTCTTACAACGGCTTGTTGGATACCTACCTTTGCCGTTTTTGTCTGAAGATGCGCCTCGGTTTGCTCCATCGTTCGAGTTAACTCGGACGGGAGAGCTTCCACGCCCAACTCAACTCGATACCGGTTAAAAAGTTTCGGCATGAAAAAATTGCCGCCACGGAAAACATGCTGCGAAAAAGCCTCTCTCGGCAAGCCCAAAACGGAAGATACGTCCGTGGGCTCCTGTAAGACGGGCATGTGACAGGATTGGCACGTTCGGGATTCCCTATAGGCGCTGTGTTTCCACTCCAGGTAAGGGACCTGTTCGGGTAATTTACCCACGACTTTGCCGTCCGGTCCCAACGCATGCGTGTAGAGCGTATGGCACGAGGCACAGAATGCGGCGTCCTGGAGATGGCTCTTCATCGTCGGGACGAATTGGGCGGAAGATTGCATAACGCGCGTTCGCCCGGTATCAATCTCAAAAGGACCATAAACCGCACGCTGGCCCAGGGGCTTTTGCGTATCCACCTCAAAACCGGCCGTAAAGCTTTCTTCGGTGCCCAGCTTCTCTTCCGTTATCTGGTGACACATCGCACACGACACACCGTCCGCGGCCAGAATATCCTCCTCGGTCTGGGTTGGGGCAATGGGTAGATGCTCGAATACGGCGCCCATTTTTCCGCCTGCTTTAGCGGTAAATCGCGCCATGGGCATATGACACGATGCGCATTTATCCTCAATCGCCTGCCGGGCGCCTTGATGATCCATAATCTCCCGCCGGACGCCCGCCTGCCAGTACGGATCGCGCGCCGATTGAGCCATCATCGCGCCGCGCCAGTTGGCGCCGATGGAAATATCTTTGCCCGAGGTATCCACCAGGCCGTTATGACAGGCCATACACCGATCGGACATATGAAACATCGGTCCCGCCGGCTGCGCTAATGACGGCGAGACAAACAAAAACATCATGACGACATATACGACATACTTCACGGGTAGCCTCCTACCAACCTTCAAAAAAGCCACCATCAAACATATCCCACAACAGATAGACGCCGAAAAGAGGTTCACGCATCTTCTTATCGTTCAGAGGGATTCGCATACCGATTCCAAGCAGCACATGTTGCCGCTTGTTTAAAGCAATTTGTATCTGCGGCACGATATCCCAACGGGCATCGTCGCCGTCACTGAGATGTTTCTTACCTAAGATCTCGACCATCGGCGACCAGGCGCTCTCATATTGCCCAACGGCAAACGTCCGCCCCGCGACGACTTTCCAAAACGCTTCTTCCTGGACGGGGTCGTCGTCACAAGGCCATTCCACTCCCCCTTGAAACTGAACAAAGTAATCATCCGGCAGAATCTGTCCAAAGGCAAAATAAGGCTCGAAGACCGTCGTGCCGTTTCCAAAGCCTTCGTCTTCATCGCCCGTCGGAAGCAAAACTTCCCCACCCACGGAAAAGATCGATCCCGACGACAAATCGTGATGAAGAACCCGCTTGACACCCAACCTTGCATCCCCCACGGCGGACGCCCATTCTCTTTTGCCGCCGCCGCTGCTCGGTTCGATCGTATTCCAGCCGAAGGGCACAACCACTTCCACCTGATTGCGCGAGCCAATACGACGTTCGTAGATGAACTTATTGCCGATTTTGTCCAGTCCATCCGTTTTAATATCGCTGTGAAAAACGATTTCATCT
>CAYZAT010000333.1:0-3656 GCA_964476475.1 uncultured Pirellulales bacterium | reverse complement strand
GAGCAAATAAATATCATAGCCGGCGAAGTCCGCCCACGGATATCAGAAAAGCGAATAAATCTTCTGGCATTTTATCGATATTTCTGCTATGTAGAAGTCTTTCGCGTATGAAATAGCTGTTTTGTAGTTGACCAAAGGACGTATATGTTTGCGGTTTTGAGCGACATACATTCGAATATCGAAGCCTTATCGACGGTCTTGAAGGATATCGAGAAACGAGGCATTAAAACGATTTATTGCCTGGGCGACGTCGTCGGCTACGGTCCCAACCCCAAAGAATGCCTCGATCTGATTATCGACAGGAGCAAGTGGTGCGTTCTGGGCAATCACGATTACGCCGTTTTCTACGAACCGACGAATTTCAACTACGGCGCCGAACAAGCCAGTTTCTGGACCCGGGAAGTCCTGGAAACCGAAGAAGAACCCCAATCCCGCGACAGACGCTGGAGTTTTCTCGGCAAGCTGCCGATGCGTCGGACGCTCAAATATAAATTCAGCAAGAGCTCGGCAACGATCGACTTCGTCCATGCTTCGCCCAGACGTCCGATAAACGAGTACATTTTTCCCGATGACGTTTATACGAATCCTCTCAAGGTCCGGCTGCTTTTCGAACGCGTCAAGCACATCTGCTTCGTAGGGCACACGCATATGCCCGGGGTCTTCCTGGACGAACCCGATTTCTACCTGCCGAACGAGTTGAACGACGTTTACCCGATTGTCGAGGACGAGAAAGCCATCATCAATATCGGTTCCGTCGGACAACCCCGAGACAAGGATAACCGGACCAGCTACGTCTTTGTCAAAGAAAACAAAGTGCATTTCGTCCGCCTCGAATACGATTATAAGAGTACCATGAAGAAGATCCTCGCCATCGAGCAGTTGGACAATTTCCACGCGGAACGCCTCCAGAGCGGAAGATAGAGGCATTAACGATTGAATATTGACTATGGAAGAATGAGAGCGCAAATGCATTTGCGTTGTGATATTCGATGATGAAAGCAATTTTAGCTGTACTTGTTATTGGCTTCGTTTTTTTCTGCGGCGTGCTCGTTGTTGAATCCGGCTTCTTCGAGAAATCCTCGCAGGTCGAGCCGGGGTGCATCCTCCTGCAAAATGTCGCCGACAATACAACGTCGGAACCGGACACACAGCAAATGCAGGCTGCCGAAACGACAGCGAACGACGCCAATCACGCTCCGACCCAGGCGATGACAATCGGCTCGGTCGATCCGAAGAGCGGCTACAAGTTCCAGTTGGAATTGACTCCCAAAGGGGCCGCGATCCGAAAAGCCACCTTCAGTGAATTCGATGACCGGGATCGGAAAGATCCAAAACCGTTGGTTTTTATCTCACCCCTGCCGGTGAAAAACGGCAATGAAATTTGCGTAATGGCTAATACGGGCTTTCAAACCGACGCGATTGCTGAACAGAACAGTGAATTGCGTCTGGACAAATACGTCTGGAAGAGCCTCGATAAGACCATGACGGAAGATTCCCAGATAGCTCGTTTTGAAGCGTTCTTTAAAGCTGCGGATGCAAACGATCAGGTCTTCAGACTAACGAAAACCTATACAATCACGCGCGACAGCTATCTTTTGAAATGCGATATAAGCGTCGAAAATCTGAACGATACCGAACAAAAAGTCCGCTTCAATCTGACCGGGCCGGGTGGAATGGCCAGAGAGGACTCCAGGAGTGACGCGAGAAGCGTCGTGGCCGGCTTTAGAGATTCCAAAGGCCATGTTGTCAGCACGATCCTTAATATGAGAAAACTCGTCAAGGCAAAAACCATCGAGGATAAGCAACTCAAAAAGCCCGGCGGCAGTTTTCTCTGGGCTGCTGCGGTGAATAAATACTTTGCGGCCATCGCAGTGCCTCTCCCGGAAAACGGTAAAGACTATTGCGACTGGATTATAAGCAAAACGGGCCAATTCTATAATCCCGACGGAGACAGTAAGAACAACAGCGGCGATGAAACCGTCGGCGTGAACCTGGCCATTGCCCCAACGACGCTGGATGCAAATAGTTCCAAAACGTACAGTTTCCAACTTTACTTCGGGCCCAAGAACAAAAGTCTATTCGACAAAAACGAGCGGTATCGTGAACTGGGTTTTGTCCAGACGATCTCTTTTACGACCTGTTGTTGCCCGGCGGGGATCATTAGTCCATTGGCGTTTGGAATCCTGACACTCATGAAATGGGCGCACGTCGTCATTCCAAACTACGGCGTGATCATCATCATCCTCGTCTTCCTCATGCGGCTGATCATGCACCCGATCACAAAGAAAAGCCAAGTCTCCATGAGCAAGATGGGCACGCTCGCCCCGAAGGTTGAGGAAATCAAGAAAAAATATGCCAACAATAAAGCCGAGATGAACAAGCAGATGATGGCGCTTTACAGGGAGCAAGGCGCCTCGCCGGTGATGGGGATGCTGCCCATGATGCTGCAAATGCCCATCTGGATCGCCTTGTGGAGCGCCATTAATGCCAGCATCGACCTGCGTGGTGCGGCGTTCCTACCGTTCTGGATCACCGATTTATCCGTCCCGGACGCGGCGTGGACGTTCCCGCGGCCGCTCATCGTGCCGCTATTGAACTGGAAGATCCTTTCATTAAATCTGCTCCCCATCCTGATGGGCGTAGCCTTCTATCTCCAACAGAAGATGATGCCGTCCCAGGCGAATGCCGCCACCAATCCGCAGGTCGCTCAGCAACAGAAGATGATGAAAATTATGTTGCCGGTCATGTTCCCGCTGATGTTATACAACGGACCGGCGGGTGTGAATCTCTACATTATGGCCAGTACGTTCGCCGGCGTTGTCGAGCAGCACGTTATTCGAAAACATATCCGCGAAAAAGAACAAGCCGAATCCAAAGGATTAGTATCGGTGACCAGCAAAACCGGCGGCAAGGTCAAAAAGAAGAAACCTAAACCCTTCTTCAAAACGTAATCCCGAAGCGTATCTTGTGAAGCAGGACATGAGAAGATAAAATGCGAGCTACAAGATACGATATGAATGATACAATCTTCGCCATTAGTTCTCCGAGCGCGGATCAACGCGTTATTCTACGTATCGCCGGACCAAATACGATTGAAGCGTGTACGCACATGTGGACCCTCCCTCTCGTTCCACCCGTGGGGCAAGCCCCACCCTATATTTTATCCGGGTCCATTTCCATCGATACCGAATTGGACATTGACGCGAAACTGTATCTTTTTCTTGCTCCCCATTCCTATACCGGCGATGACGTCGCAGAAATCCATACAGACACCAATGCCGCCGTAACCGACGTCCTAATGAAGAATCTTCTGGAACGCGGGCTTCGCCTCGCCGAGCCGGGCGAATTCACGGCCAGGGCGTTCCTGAACGGCAAGATCGACCTGGCCCAGGCCGAGGCCGTGAACGAAATCATTTTCAGCACCAATGAATATCAATTGGCCGCCGCCGAGAAACTGCTGGAAGGCCGGTTGGGCAAAATGACGACGGAATTATGTGGGAATCTGATGGATTGCCTAAGCCTGATCGAAGCCGGGCTGGATTTCAGCGGGGAGGATATCGAATTCATCACACAAGAAGAGGCGGTCAAGCGCCTCGCCGATCTTAAGAACCAACTCAGACAATTGCTATCAGACAGTATTCAATATGAAACAGTGA
>CAYZAT010000332.1:0-3689 GCA_964476475.1 uncultured Pirellulales bacterium | reverse complement strand
AAACCCGGTCAGACCGACAAAAAGCGTGACAATCGCCGCGGCCAGAGCAATGTGAAAGGCGGCGAAGCCGCCCGTAAAACCTTTCTGGGCGGAGTACATCACCGTCACCAGCCCGAGCTCGGTCCCGATCATCGTCGCAATGGCCAGGAACGTCTTCAAACCCCGGCCGGCCACGATAAAGTCCGTTACATTACTGATGTATCGTTTGATATAAACGCCGATCCCGACCACAATCATCAGATAAACAACGACGATACACCAATCCACGGCTGTGAAATTCGTATTTATTCCAATCGCATCCAAATCCATAAGATTCTCCGTCTCCAGAACGAAATATCAGGGCGACTCATCAAGATCCGTCTATTCATTATAGCGCTTTTTGGCAAAGCGCGCGGTATTTGCTCTGTTCGCCCGCGTGCTCGTGTCCGGCGGCGCCTTCTTTCCACGCCGCCTGCGCCTCTTCGTGCCGGCCCAGGGCCTCCAGGGCCTTTCCCCGCCCATACTGAGCGCGGGCCTCACGAGGCCTGTTCGAGCGTCCGACGCCGATATTTTCCGGATACGTCAGGGCCGCCTCGAAATCACGTAAGGCCCCGGCACAATCCCCCTCTTCAAACCGTTTTTCACCCCGCCTGACATGGGCCTTGTGGAAGATCTCCCACGTAACCGTCTGGCCTTCCCAGTTCACAAAGTACGGCGTCGATTCGAGCAAATCGATCGCTTCGGTATATTGCCGCTCATCATAATAAGCCTGCGCGAGCATAATGATAATATCGGCCCGTTTGAGGCCTTCGGAGGGCGTCGATTTAAGAACCTCAATCGCCTCCGGGCGTTTCTCGGCCGCCATGAGAATATCCGCCAGGTCCCGATACAACGTCTGATCGCTCGGCCGGGCGGTGATGGCCTGGCGGTAGTGATTTTCGGCCTTCGCCAGGTCGTTTTCCTTCGCCCAGGCATGAAGGCCGAGATTACGAAGAGCGATACTCAAAGACGGATTCAAATCACCGGCTTGCCCCCAGCATCGGGCCGCTTCATCGACACGGCCGAGGTGAGCGTAGAGATTACCCAGATGTAAACGGGCAGAAGCATCGTCAGGATGGGTCCTGATCGCGTATTTCAATATCTCGACGGCTTCGGGGCGGGACGGAAAAACAAAATCCTTATGCTTACTGACGGCCTGCTCCAGATAAGCCTTCGCCTGGACCGAGTCATCCTGGAGGGCTGCGAAATACCCCAGGTAATAGAGCGGCAAGGGAGTACGCTCATTCTCCGGTACGGCTTGAACGCACATGGCGGAAAGGAGCAGTTCGGCTTCTTTCACCAATCCCAGTTCCGCGAAAATGAGACTGGTCTCCAACATCTCGAAATCATCCTCTCCAATGAACCCCCTCGCCTGACGCACGAACCGCTGCATCTGGGCCTCGTTGCGCAACGCCATTAAAGCCCGCGGAACCAGGTCCGTCGGATTCTGGACGATCCGTACACTCGCATTCGCAAAAGCCGATTTCTTTCGTCCGTCAGCGTAAAGGGCAAGGAGCCAATGGTCTTTGGATTTACGATCCGCGGCATCGAGCCGGACGGCTTGTCTGAAAGCCGTGACGGCCCTGGGATATTCACCCAACAGCATGTGCGCACGCCCGGCCAGATCGTGACCGAGCGAAGCTGTCCCCAGACACCGAATGACTTTGGAAGCACATTTAAGGGCTTCAGTGGGATTTTCACATTTCAAGTGACATACACCCAAAAAGTACCATGACAAACCATCCATCTCATTCCGGTCGAGGGCCGCTTGTAAATGCTCGGATGCTTTTTCATACAATCCCGCCTCGATATCCAGTATGGCCGAACTTCGCAGTGCCGACGAATGTCCCGGATCCTTTGCCAACACCTTTTCATAGTATTCGCGGGCCTTCTTTCGATTCGTGGCCAGGTCGTATTTATGGCCTTTGAGATAGATTTGTTCCAATGTCAATTCTTCATCCGGCGTCCTCATCAACCTGGATGGCTCGGGCTCAGGCGTTTCGGGAATCGGCAAAGGTGTTGCAAAGGAGGCGAGAATTTTCCCTTCCTGATCCTTAATCATGACGTCCACAGGTGTCTCCGACGCCGGGCGAAGCGTTACGATCCGAGATTCCTGAGGTGTTAAATTCACCGTCTTTGCAAGAAGCTTTTGGCCGTTCCTGGAGAGGGTACAGTTTGCACCGAAGAATTCGCCCGTCGCGAGAAGTCGCAATTCGAGTGCGTTATCTTTCCGTGCGGTTTGAACCGCGATATCCTTCGTGGCGTACTCGAAGCCGTCGCCCAAACCGTGCACGGGATACCAGTATTCCTGCCATGAGACCACCTGCCGGGGCGTCAACATACCGTAATCGGATTGAGTGGGCAGCGGTCCGCTCTGGACCTCGATGTACGGGCCGTCATCGTCGGTGAGGCTGTCCTGGCTGACCAGGCCGAAATCCCACGTCCCCCACGTCCAGGCTTTCTTGCCGCTCAGTTTATGATGATCGGCCACCTGCACGACACCCCGATTCAAATCGACGTCGTAGGCCCCGAAAAAATCGTAAGCACAATCCACCGAGAAAATCGAAGCCGAGGTCTCATAGTTCTTCAGCCACGACAAGTCCCTGCCCTCGTGAATCGGCCAGTTGAAAAACTTCACAGCGTAATGGTCCGTACCGAGCGTCATGGGATAGATGAAGCGCGTCCCGGGTAGATTGGGAAAAGCCGTGCAGTTCCAGAAATAGTACGGATTGATCGCGTCGATGGGATTGCAGATGCGAATGCGTTCATCCAGATACGCCTTCCCCGGATGCAGCGTCACCCGAACGGTCCATTGGGTTCGCAAACTCTTCTCCAGGTTATTGACTTGGATGTAAGCCGAACCGTCCGCATTGTGCCCGAGGATCGCATCGACCGGAGAAACAATCGTGACCGTGTGCACCTGGGGCCCGGCGTTCCACTCCACGCCGCCGCTGATAAAGGCCCCGCGCATCGCGATCATCCCCGGCTTGATCACGTTATTCAGATGAAACGTTTCCTTGCCTTCGGTTTTATCGAACACCGAATGCAGCCGGCCGCCCAGCTCGGGCAGGCACGTCACCTTCAAATATTCGTTCTCAAGAAACAACGCCTTGTACGTTCGATCCTTCTTCGTCCTGGAAAGATGATCCTGCATGGTATAGGGATAAACAATCGACCCCTTGACCGTGGTCGAAAACTTGACCTCGGTCTCGAGCGCCCAGAACTTGGGATTGATATCCTCCTCCCATCCATACGTGGGAATCGTTATCGTGCCCTCCCACGCCTGCGTCTTCGCATCGCACCGGCCCGAAGTAACTGCAAAAAGCAAAATGCAAAATGCAAAATTTAGGAAGTCATCCCGGCTTGCCGGGATTCCGCAAATTTGATTTTTGATATGTAATGTCTTACGTCCCATGCTTTCACCTCACATAATCCCAGCCACATATCTGTTCACACGTTATGCATTAAAAGACGTCGTGTTCGCAGATTCTATAACTGATGGTTATCCGGCGACAAGGAAAAAACTATAACAGGCATGAAAAAGGAGGACGAGAAGATGAAACGAAGGAGCGGAATGCGCCGAAATGCTTTCGCTCATCATACTACTCCATCAAGAATTAGGGCTTGGTGAATGAGTCACCTCACGCACCTTGATTGTACGATGCTACGAC
>CAYZAT010000331.1:0-3717 GCA_964476475.1 uncultured Pirellulales bacterium | reverse complement strand
AGCAAATTTCTTCCTACAGATAAAATTGAATCCTTTAGATTTAACTTTGATCTACAGAACAAATAATCATCGGATTTGGGAGTATTGGCACTATGGTTAAAAATCGTAATCCAAAATATTTACGAGCAGCTATGCTCAGTTGCGCCACAATGTTCATCATGACAGGCTGTTCAACAAACAAGGAGGCTAAAAAACCGATGACCCGAGACCACGCGATTCTGGACCGGCTGGAAAACGCCGAAAACTACACCCACATGCACCCGGATTTCGAGAAGGCTTTTGCCTTTCTCAGGCAGAGTAACCTGGCGGAGCTACCCGCCGAACGATATGCGATTGACGGCGAGAAGGTCTTTTGTATGATTAGTAAAGGACCGGGGCGCCGCCGGGCCGAAGCGAAGCTGGAAGCGCATCGTAAGTACATTGATATTCAATATGTTATTGCCGGTTCGGACGACATGGGCTGGAAACCGACAGCCGATTGCAAGCTGGTTGAAACGCCCTATAAGGCGGAAGACGACATTGGATTTTTCAACGATACGCCCGATAGCTGGACGCAGGTTCCGGCCGGTTCGTTCGTGATCTTCTTCCCGGAAGATGCCCACGCACCGCTGGTCAGCGACGAAGAAATTCACAAGGTCGTAGTGAAAATCGCCGTGCAATAAGCCCGAAAAAATACGGGTAAAAAATTAAATTGAATTTTATAATTTTCTTGAAGAAAAGAATTGACCCCCTGCACAAAATAGACTATAATGAGTATAAATTAATAAGTCATCAAGCCCCTGCTGAATCTCGCTTTTTCCTCTCCCTCCGCACGGCAGGGGCTTTTATTTCAATTTCCTCCGATCTGTTCCGCTGGTTCAAATGAAAGGGAAAGAAATATGAGAATTTCAATCAAGAGCGTGTTGGCGGCTATCTTTATTTTTCCCGGGTGGATGATAAACGCCGGGGAAATCCAAAAAGAAACGCTTCTCATCATAGAACCGAACAAAACGAATCCCCGAAATTCCGAGGGAGATATAATTGAATTGAAGGATGGGCGGTTGTGCCTGATCTATACGCGATTTCGGGGCGGCAGCAGCGACCACGCCACCGCCGACCTGGCCATGCGCACCTCCGACGACGGCGGGAAAAACTGGAGCGATGATACAATCGTCGTCCCATGCGAAGGCGGCCTGAACGTCATGTCCGTCTCACTATTACGACTGGCCAACGGTAAAATCGCCCTATTCTATCTCCGCAAAACGTCAAAAGAAGATTGCCGGCCGCTCATGTGCATATCGAGCGATGAAGCCAGAACCTGGAGCCGGCCCAAAGTCTGCATCACCGACGAGGTCGGCTACTACGTGCTGAATAACGACCGCGCCGTCCAGTTGCGGAGCGGGCGAATCATTCTGCCCGTCGCCTGGCATCAAGGCCCCGGAAAGGCTCTTGACCGGGCCGGCGTGATTATGTGCTATCTCTCCGATGATAACGGCAAGTCCTGGCGGCGCAGCAAGGACACATTCAAAGGCTATAGCCCCGACGGCAAACGTATTATCGTACAGGAACCGGGCGTCGTCGAACTCAGCGACCGACGACTGATGATGTTCATACGAACCGACGCCGGGAGCCAGTACATCTGCTATTCCAGCGACGGAGGCGAAACCTGGACGAAAGCCCAACCATCGAACCTGGCTTCGCCCCTCAGCCCCGCCACCATCGAACGCATCCCCTGGACGGGCGATCTACTCTGCGTCTGGAACGATCATTCGGGCCTCCATCCTTTCCCAAAAGGCCGCCGCACACCGCTATGCCTGGCCGTCAGCAAGGACGAAGGCGCTGCCTGGAGCCAGTCGGAAATCCTGGAAAACAATCCCGACGGCTGGTATTGCTACACGGCGATGGCCTTCGTAAAAGACCGCCTGCTCCTGGCCTACTGTGCCGGCGACAAGCAAGTCGGCGGGCTGAACCGACTCAAGGTCGTGACCATTTCGAAAGATCAGCTCACCTCTTATGCCCATAACCACGATAAAGCCGCACTCTCGCGATAACATAATGTGTCGCGGGCGTCTCGCCCGCGCGTCAAGCGGGCATCCTGCCCGCTGTTACCGTAGGGCGTGCAACTCGTTGCACACGAGGGCATTACGGTTTTTTGACAACGACAATCCTCCGCCTCGATCTCGTTGTCTTGCTCATCAGATCGAGGACTTTCGCCTCATCGACCCCAATCCCCAGGCCAGGACCGCCGATTATCTTGACTCGACCCCCTCTAATAGATAGCGGCGTCTCAAGCACATCCGCCGTGAGGAACTGTGGGCCGTTCAGCGCCGCGGGCTTGTCCTGGCCGAACGCACTATATAATCCCGCCGACGCGGCCATTGCGATATCCGGGTCCGTCAATCCGCTTCCCAACCACATCAGCCCGGCGTCCAGGAGCATCTCGATCTGGCGCCTCGCCGGGAGCAGGCCGCCGCAACGACAATGCTTCATCGCCACGCCGTCCAGCATCTTCAACCGTATAAACTCAGATAACTCCACCGGCGAAACAACACCCTCATCCATCAAAACCGGCAACGCCCCCTGCTTCTTAAGGGCCTGATATCCGCTTATTCGATTCGGTTTCAGCGGCGCCTCAAACACATCCACCCCGGCGTCGGCCAACTTCGGCGCAACGCTCAAAGCCGTTTCCGGATCGTAGCCCCCATTGGCGTCCGCCCACAAGAATCCCTTCGGCGCACGCCGACGAACCAATTTAGCCAGGGCAATGTCGAACGTCGGATCGGGCGAGACCTTGATATTGAAATTTTCGTAACCATTTTCATAACCGTCATTTATGACCTCATCCGCCTCGTCCAAAGTTCGGGCGTTCACCGTCCAGCTCAACGTAACCGGTCCGCCTTCGGGCCGATTCCACATCTGCCAGAGCGATTGGCTTTGTTTTTTCCCCGCTATGTCGTGCAAAGCGATATCCAGGCCGGACCGAGCGATCGGCATCGCCGTGGAAAAGCCCGGCGCCAGGGCCTTATCCAGCACATTATGCGCTCCGGCTATATCCAGCGGATCGAATCCGATCAGAGCCGGGGCGAGATAATCCCTGAGCACGCTGATTGTCGTATCCAGCGTCTCATAGCTCCACAGTGGCGACGGGATACTCTGACCCCAACCGACTGTCCCGTCAGAGGTTATGATCTTAACGACCACCGCCCCCCGCCCATACGCGCCGCGTGGCCCGAGGAAGAACTTGAAATACCCCTTCGTCGGATACAGAACCGGAAACAGCTCAATCCGCCCGATTTTGCTATTCGTTTCATTCGCATAGGCCACAGCCGAAAGTAGCCCAATCGACGCCCCAGCCGCCCCACGCAAAAATTCCCGTCGATTCACACAAATTGGGTTCGTTTTTTCAAATGATTTGACAGGATAACAGGATAAACTGGATTTCTTCTTTTGTTTCGGATTTCGAGATTCGTGCTCAGAATTTCCACCCGAAGGCCGGCTAATTGGGTTCGTTTTCTTATTTACCGCAGAGATCGCGGAGCACGCGGAGAGTTTGTTATTATTTTTATTTATCATTTCATTAGCCCAATCAATATCACATTCGTCGGCGTTCCCAGCGATCCCGGCGGTAAAACAACAAATTGGGTTCGTTTTACAGATTGGTTAACGCAATACGCATCACGCAGTACGCAATACAAAGCAAATCGGCTTTGTTTCAACCGAACGAACACAATTTTGCAT
>CAYZAT010000330.1:0-3726 GCA_964476475.1 uncultured Pirellulales bacterium | reverse complement strand
GGCCCGGTTTATATCACCGGGAGCATCTATGAATACAAAGGCGGGCCGCTCGTGGCTCGAACCGCGACCATGGTGGATACCGACGAGAACGACCCGTGGGAAGAGGAAGTCGATTACGACGCCGTCTTTAAAAGCGGCGTTAGCGGCATCTTCGCTCAGAATGAAGATGAGGAGCCGGCCGGCTACTATTGCACGTTCGATGACATCTCCTCCGTCTCGGACGGCCCGGCGGCGGTCAATCCCAGTCCCGCCATCGGGGCGACGGAGGCCTCCGTCGATGTCACTCTGAGCTGGCTCGAAGCCGAGTTTGCCACGGGCCGCGAGTTGTGGTTCGGTAAGGCCGGGGCGATGGAAAAAGTCGATCCCGCCCCGACGGCGGCGACCTATACCCCCGGCACGCTTGAATTTGGCCAGACGTACGAATGGCGCGTCGATCAGGTCGGCGCCTCCGGAACGGTGGAGGGACATACCTGGACCTTCACGACCGCAAACTATCTGACGGTCGAGGACTTCGAGTCGTATAACACGGATGCGGATATCCAGGCGGCCTGGCCCCACAATATCGAGGGATTCGATTACGTCTTCTTAGCGGCGGACAACCCGGCCGACAAGTCGATGCGACTCTATTATCAGAACCAGTACGAGCCGTTTTTCACCGAGGCGACGCGAACCTTCGCCGGTACGCAGGACTGGACGCGGCTCGGCGTCGAGACGTTGTCGCTATCATTCACCGGCCAGGTTGACAACGTCGAACAACCCATGCATCTCAAGGTGGAAGATGTCGCCGGCAATAACGCCGCCATCGAGCATCCTTACACTCACGCCACCCAGGCGCGACAATGGCACGACTGGACTGTGGCTCTTTCGGAAATCAGTGCGGCCGGCGTGGACCTTAGCCAGGTCAGCAAGCTCACCATCGGCTTAGGTGATGGCACCTCGTCCGCCCAGGCCGAGGAAGACCTCGACTCAATCTTCATCGATGACATCCGGTTAACTCCGGCGAAATAACAGCGTGTCGATAGAGTAGTAATGGATCCATTCGGGGCTTGTACCCATGCGGGTGTAGGCCCCGATTCCTTGGTTTTGTCGCGCTACGAATTGTTCATCGTTTCTTTCATTACCGTCAGAGCGATATCGATATCCTCCGCGTCAATCCCGTAATGTGTCACGGCCCTGAAGCGAGCCGGACCCAGTTGAATGACTTTAACACCGCGGTCGATCAGGCGCTTTGAAAAACCTTCCGCCGTGAGTGTGTCACTTACCAGATCGAAATAGACGATATTCGTTTGCACTTTCTCCGTCTCGATAGCCAGGCCTTCAATCTCTGCGATCCCTTCGGCCAGCCGGCGGGCGTTCGCATGGTCCTCGGCCAATCGCTCAGTCATATCCTCCATCGCGGTAATCCCCGCCGCGGCGATGATCCCGCATTGCCGCATCCCGCCGCCCAGTAACTTCCGGTTCCGACGCGCTTGGGCGATGAATTCTGCGGAGCCGCACACCAGCGAGCCGACCGGCGCCGATAGCCCCTTGGACAAGCAAAACGCGACGGAATCGGCGTGACGGGCGATTTCCTTGACATCTACCTCTAAAGCCACCGCCGCATTGAAGATCCGCGCGCCGTCGAGATGCACGCGCAAACCACGCTTGCGAGCCAGTTCCGCCACGGTTTCCATATACTCCGGCGTCAGCGCCGCGCCGTGACAACGGTTGTGCGTATTCTCCAGGCAGATCAGCCGGGTCTGTGGAAAATGGACGTTGTCGCCGCGAATGGCCGATTCGATATCCTCCAGTCGCAGCGTCCCGTCCGGCTGATTGGGGATCGTATGCGGGTGGATGCCGCCCACCGCCGCCATACTGCCGCACTCGTAGAGGAACATATGCGCCCGGTCGCCCAAAATCACCTCTTCGCCTCGTTGGCAATGGCTTAGGGCGCAGACCAGATTCGCCATCGTACCACTGACGACTATCACGGCCGCTTCCTTGCCCATCTGCTCGGCGGCCAGCGCTTCCAGCCGGTTCGTCGTCGGGTCCTCGCCATAGACGTCGTCGCCCAAATCAGCGTCAAAGATCGCCTCCCGCATCGCCGGCGACGGAAGCGTTACCGTATCGCTTCTCAGATCGATTATTTTCATTCTTGCACTCCAAATGCCCGAATATCGTAAAAAAATGTAACTTTTTGACAAAAATTGAAAGAAAAACACACATAAAATAACACATCTGTAAAAAATTGCACCCTTTTTGCCGCCGTATGTATATGGAACCACGAATGAACTCGAATTCACACAATAATTGGCTTTGTTTTCCATAATTGCCTTTGATTAGGATTTAGAGCTTAGGATTTAGAATTTCCGGCCGCAGGCCGGCGAATTGGCTTTGTTTTTTCAAATGGGTTGGACAGGATAACATGATGAACAGGATTTTTGATCTTTCATTCTGAATTGCATTTGGAAGGTGGCGGCTTGCCCCACCGATAATTGGGTTTGTCTTTTCATTTGAGCCACAAAGGCACGAAGCCGTGATTATTCACTTGGACATTGGATATTGGATATTCGAAAGTCGCTATTCGATGTTTTATCCCTGGTCTCCTGAAGTCCTAATCCCCACCTCCTGATAATCTGATGATCCGATCTCCTTACTCCTGTATCCTGTGTTCTGTATCCTGTATTCTATTCTCTATATGTTATGTATTATACTAAATTATTCCCCCGAAGTCAAGTCTATTATCATTTTTAGCCACAGGTGTCACAGATTTCATGGATTTAATGACGACCCACGACATGCTTTTAGCCTGCCCTGGGCGAAGTCGAATGGGAACGACTAACGATGAATCAATTGCCACCGAGGGCGCCGAGGTCACAGAGAAATATAAAACCGCTGATTTCGCGGATTAACTGGGGAAATACGATCCTACGACTATGTTCAGGACAAGCATACTACATACGAAATACGAATCATACGCACCGAGAGCACCGCAAATTCATCTTCATGCGATGGAGCGTTTCGTTTGTGGGTCGATCTGATCTGCGCTGTTGTTCTCTTTGCGTTGTTGTTGTCTGGCCTGAACGAGTTCGATCAGCCTATCCACGCTGTAATCAGCTTCTTTTGCGAGGGCGTCTTTGATGGCCCACAGTTCTTCAATGATTTCATCGGTCATTTGTGGAGTCTCCCAACAGCTCCTCCGGCGTACAAATCTCTGGAAAGTGATATCCCATGTCCTGGCATAAACGGCGAATCAGCGGCTTGGTTCGGGCGTTATCAATATGCCGACAATTCCAAGTCAAAAGATAGTCAAGTCCGTGTACGACGGCCAACGCAATATGTAAGGCATCGTCAGCCGCTGTTTTAGGTAAAGCACCTCGCGTGAGTAAATGCTTGGTAAACGATCCGACCTCCGGCGTTGGCTCGATTTGTCTAAGTGGCTTGATAATCAGCAATCGCCGTGCGGCAGCTTCGGGATCACCTCTCGAAGCCTCGTCCTCGACCAGCGGCGATGCTACCAGATCGAACTGCTTTCTGCATTTATTCCACCATTCTTGGGTAAGTTGCTGGCGCGCAATAGCCAGCACATTTCGAGACGGTTGAGCCATCAAGTAGCTGATAATAGATGTTTCTATATATACTGATTGCATTTTTATATTTTACCAAATCGCAGGCTAAAAACCAACAAGCAAAATCAAAACGGCCATCTCCCCAATATCTATTATTTATCCACCGAGATCATAGAGA
>CAYZAT010000329.1:0-3745 GCA_964476475.1 uncultured Pirellulales bacterium | reverse complement strand
GCAGCATCTTGCCCAACGCCTCGATGTAAAGACGCCTTCGCGTAACATCCTTGCTCTGGTCGTATTCGGTCCATATGTCCGTAAAGCGGGTGGCGTCGCCAAGGGCGGTATTGGTCCGGTTTATCGCATAACCCTCGGCCTGCTCAATCATCTGAAGAGCCTGGCCGCTCGCCTTGGGAACAATCTTGTTATATTCCTCCAGCGCCTGATTAACCAGTCGCTCCTTGTCCTGCTGAGCGGCATTGACCTCATTAAACGCCGGCTGGACCTTTTCCGGCGGATTTACATCCTGAAGCATCACCGATTCAACATGGAGCCCTACCGTATATGTGTCCAGAAGCTGCTGCATCTTCTCGGCAACGGTGTTGTTGATCTCCACCCTCCGCGAAGTCAGCACCTCATCGACCGATGAATCACCCACCACGCTCCTCATGACCGATTCGGCGACATCGCGAAGAACTTTTTCCGGGTTTCGAGTATTAAAGAGGTACTCGCGTGCGTCTTCGATTTTGTACTGTACGATCCACTCCACCTCGGCCACACTCAGATCCCCGCACAGCATAAGGTATTCTTCCTCAGGTCGCTTCCCATACTTGGTCTGCACGCCCGCCTTGATCGTCCGAAAACCGAATTCCTCCTTGAAAATCTTCGCGACCTGAGGCGTGCTTTCCTTCTCTATACCCAAAGGCAACTTCAGATGGAGCCCCGGCCCGGTCGTTCGCACATATTTGCCGAACCGCTGCACAACTCCTTCCTCATCGGTGTTCACCATGTAAAACGAAGTCAACCCGACAGCCAGAACAAGCACAATCAGGACCGCCAATTTGAGCCAGGGGATCCACTTTTTGGATTGATTTAATATCCTCCGATAGTCGTCTGTTTCCCAGTGACTTATCCGTTCCATGCGAAGCCCTTTCCGAGATATCAATTATATACAGTCCACCGCCGCATGTCGTCAATTATAGTCCAGCCCAGCGCCGCGCCAAGGACATTTTACATTATAGTGAGACTTGCTCCCAGGCGAAGGCGGCACAAAAACACTGCGGCAAAGAAGTTAAATGGTACCCGTGCCAGGGTTGTAGATGTCGAACAAATACTGTAGACTGATTAAAAATCGAATCTTCTCTTGAGACTGAAGAGGCATAAGCAAAAATGGCACAAAACGAAATTGACCCGAATAACGCGGCCAAAGGCCGGCTCAATCTGGATATTCTGCCTGCACTTATTCGCGAGGCCGCACAGGACTTCTCCGATAGAGTTTTGGAAACTCTCGGAGATAACCTGCAAAGTATCACAGTGGTAGGTAGTAGTCTGACGGCGGACTTCAAACCGGGGCAAAGCGATATCAACACAGTCCTAGTCCTCAGTAAACAGACTACTGGCACGCTGAACGCCATCGCCGCGCTGGCCAGACCCATGAGCAAAAAGAAAATCTCGCCCCCTTTGCTTATGACGCCTTCTTACATCGAGCGGTCCAGCGACGTTTTTGGCGTCGAGTTTCTGGATTTTCAATTGACTCACCGGACCGTTCTGGGAGAAGACCCTTTCGCATCACTCATGTTCGAGAAGAACGACGTCCGGCTGCAATGCGAGAGGGAGCTTAAAGCAACGCTCATCAGACTAAGACAAGGCTATCTCGCCGCTGCGGCCAATCGAAGGCTCGTCCGAGACATTCTGATCTCGACGGCCAAAGCGCTGTCGCCGCTCCTGCGGGCCATGCTATGGCTGAAGGACATCGAACGCGCCAGCGAAACCGGACCCACCTTCAGCAAAGCGGCGGATGAGTTCTCAATCAAGATGGATGCGCTTATAACAGCAGGCCAATGGCGACATCAAAAGGCCCGTTTAACCGAAGCCGAAATGGAAAACACCTTCGAAGCCGTTTACTCAACGGTCGATGAATTAGCCGAACTGGTCGATACGCTTGAGGTCTGATCATGCAACGACACACTCCTAAGCTCATAGTAACGCTGTTGCTCATATCGGCTGCACTCCCGTTGAGTTCCGCAAAGGCCAATCTGCAAATGCCTCAGCATTACGTCGAAGATAACGCCGACGTAATCAATGCATCGCATGAACGGTCACTGAATGGAATCCTGCAGGAATTAGAACAAAAAACCGGCGCTCAGTACATTGTTTTGACGGTGCTCACGACCGGCGGCTTGCCCATCGAAGAGTATTCCATCAAATTAGCTGAAACGTGGAAGCTCGGTCAAAAAGGTAAAGATAACGGCATGCTCTTTGTCCTCGCCAAAAACGACCGTAGGTGGCGTTTCGAAGTCGGCTACGGTTTAGAAGGCTTCATAACGGACCAATTTTGCGGGCGCGTCGGCAGAGACGTCCTCGTGCCCTATCTCAAGAAAGGTAATTACAGCGAAGGTATTTACAGAGCGAATCTAACTATCGTCCAGAAGATCGCGAATGAGGCCCGCGTCGCTTTGAGCGGTATGCCCAAGATCACGCCTATTCCCGTCCGGCGCAGAAACGTCAAAAGAGGCCTGCCTTGTTGCGGTCTTATTCTTCCTTTGATTTTCCTTTTCCTCATTTTTGGTGGAGGAAGAGGCGGCCGAGGCATGGGGATGTGGTTCTTGCTCCCGTTTATGTTCGGGGGATTTGGCGGCCACGGCGGCTACGGCCGGTCCGGGTCGTTCGGAGGCGGCAGCTTCGGAGGAAGTTTCGGAGGCTTCGGAGGCGGCATGGGCGGCGGCTTCGGCGGGGGCGGCGCAAGCGGTGGTTGGTAATCAAAAACAAAAAGGAGTTAGAATAAAATGAGAAACTTCGGAAAAGCTTGGATTGTTGTTCTGGTCGCTTCGCTGGGACTATTGCTGGCGATCGTCGCGTGGTACCTTCACGGCTACAACAAAGCGGTTAATCTGGAGCAGGGAGCGGAAAAGGCCTGGTCGGATATCGACGCGGCTTTGCAACGCAGGCTCGATCTGATCCCCAATCTCGTCAACACCGTCAAGGGATACGCCGAGCACGAAAAGGAGCTTTTCGAGAACATTGCCAAATCCAGAGAAGCCTATTTCGGCGCCGGAAACAGGGCAGGTAAAATCGAAGCGTCCAATCAATTAACCGGCTTCCTCTCCCGCCTCCTGGTCCTTCAAGAAAATTATCCGGAACTGAAGGCGAATCAGAATTTCCTGGACCTCCAGGTAGCGCTCGAAGGAACGGAGAACCGAATAAACGTCGCTCGCACGAGATACAACGAAGCCGCCCGGCTACTGAATTCCTACACAAAGCAGGTGTTCGGATCATACTTCTGCAAGAAAGCCAACGTGGAGCCGGTCGAGTATTTCCAGGCTACCGAACAAGCCAAAACGGAAGTGCCAACAGTGGAATTCTAAAATGACAGACAAAAAAGGCAAACGTCCCAGTGAAAGTGCGGTGGAAACCCGCTATCTGATCATGCCGCACCAGGCGAATCCGCAGGGCACGGCCTTCGGCGGCGTCATTGTAGCCTATATCGACATGGTCGCGGCCATGGCGGCACAACGCCATTGCGGCAAAGAAGTCGTCACGGCAGGGATCGACTCGCTGGCCTTCAAAGAGCCGATCCGCATCGGAGACCACGTCGCTCTGCGGGCCACGGTGAATTACGTCAGCCGCTCCTCGATGGAAGTCGGCGTCCAGGTTACCCGGGAAGATCCTTACACCAGCCAGAGTGTCGTAGCGACAACCGCGCACCTGACGTTTGTTGCACTGGATGAAAACAAAAAGCCAACTCCCGCCCCATCCATCATCC
>CAYZAT010000328.1:0-3785 GCA_964476475.1 uncultured Pirellulales bacterium | reverse complement strand
GCATCAGCCGGAGATAAATCTTTTTATAGAACGGATGATCCGCCGAATCGATTTCTTTGGGATAGGACAAGAATACAATCCAACGCCCATCCGGGGAAACATGCGGGAACCAGTCGTGATACCCATCGAAGGTTATCTGTTCCGGGGTCTTCCCATCGGGTTGCATGCGCCAAATCTGCATGGTGCCGGTACGGTTTGAGTTGAAATAGATGTTTTTCCCATCCGGTGTGTATTCCGAACCGTCGTCCAGTCCCTTCGTGTTCGTCAATTGAATCTCTTCGCCACCGGATCGGGATATTTTGTATATGTCGTATTGACCATTACGCTGTGCCGTATAGAGTAGCTCTTTTCCATCCGGCGACCAACCATGAAAATAGGACGGGCCGTGTTGAGTCACTCGTTTCGGTTTTCCCCCTGCGATGGGAATCGTATAGATAATAGACTGGCCATCGTCTTCATTGCTGTGATGGGATATCCCGAGTGTTTTGCCGTCGAATGAGATCAGGTGGTCATTATTATTGCGATTGGCAAAATCCGTATCGAGCATTGTCGGCATTTTCGTGATGAGATTGAAGTTGTAAAGCAATCCTTTGCTGTTGTAGATTAGCGATTTTCCATCCAACGTCCAATTCGGCGCCTGGATCGAATCGGGATCCTCGTAAACGACCGTGCGATGGCCGTCTCCGATTTCCATGATCTCCAATCGGCTTCCGATATAATCCCGATAGGGCCGAAAATTTTCGGGAGCGGGAATGATGATTCGTACGTTGCGAAAGACGGCTTTTTCCGTGACGTTCGGATTATGCGAGCAAACATAGAGTCCAACATAGACGTCGTCTTCGAGCTGAAGATCGTTAATCTGCTCCACAATGAAAGGTTCGCCAAATTTCGCCGTGGACATCATGTACGTATCGCCACGCCGTTCGAGTTGAATGACGTCCGGTGCTTTGGCTTTTGATTTCATTTCATCTGTCAGACCGTCTTTTGTTCGGCGAAATTGAAGCGATGTCAAGCCGTCGCCATGAACGCATGCATTGACGTGGGCGGAATTCGGGTCGAGCGACTTTCGAACGATCCACCCCATTTTTCGATGCGGATCAACGCCTTCTCCGACAAATCGCATTCTCGCCCGGAGGATGAAATCCCCCCTTAGCCGCTTCCAGACACAATGAAACTCGTCCTGGTTGAACCACATATTGGTGCCGGAACCTTCGACGATATATTCCTGCCGCCCGGGATCGTATCGACACGCCCCGGGCCTCGCGACATCACCCACATCGTTGTTGTTGTCAAATGCTCCCAATCTTGAATCCCCGGACAAGGCTTGATGTGTGCACATGAATGTTATGAACAAGAATACAATGATACGTCTTGGTGACACGATATCTCTCCACGGACGACAAAGGAGCAAAGGGCCCGTCAGGCTGACATTTTGTGTTCTACTTATCTGACAACTCGATGCCTCGTAAGACCAACCGGTCGAAGCGGTAGGGCGATTCGCCGGCCGCCCAGGCCATACCGCGGAGCAGCAGAATCCGGACGTATGGATCGTCGAACGTCCAGGTGTAATGGCCCAGGATGCAACTGAAAACGCGTCCCTTGCCGTGCTCATACGTGTAAAACATCGGCTCCGGCTTTGTTTGCTCGGAATCCTTGCTGATCGTCTCGGCAGACGTCGCCAATATCGTGACCTTGCTGCGATCCCCCTTCAAAGGCCAATACGGCTCGTCCAGCACGTGAATGGTCTCCGGCAATCCCAGGCAGATTGGATGGTCCGGTGCGGCGATTTTCAAATCCATCTCGCCGTGCCGCCAGCGCGTGTAGCCGTATTCCCACGCCAGACCCATGAGCTTTGCCGCCGGCTCCACAAGATCCTTCTTCTCTTTGGAGATAATCACCGCCGGGTGCAGAATCACATAGCCTCCACCCCGCGCCAGGAACTTTTCGAGCTGCTCCAGTTTCTCTTCGTCATATTGCACGTAACAAAACGCCGCAATCAGATCCGCCGTCTCGAATTGCTCCTTGCTGGGCCATCCGTTGGCCGTCGAGACGTTCACTTTCGGCGCCCCGGCCAATCCTTTCCGCTTTCCCTCCGGCGGGGGACCGTAAAGATTGACTTGTTTGGCCTGCCCGGCCTTCCTGCCTCCGAGCAATACGGCCCAGCGTTTTTGCCATAACGGATAGTCGTGCTCGTTTTCCCCGTGGTCCTTTTTGAACGCGACAAGGACAACATTGAGTTGCCGTAACTGGCTCTTCGACGGAGCTTTCGGCGCTTTGGCAAGAACCGCCTCCACTTCGCTGCGACTCCGGGGTTTGGGTGCCTCCACGGCAAGAAGAAGCGAGTTGAATACCGTCACAATGAGGAAATAGGTAAGCGTTTTGCTTTTCATAACATCTCCCTTTCAATTCGTTGCATCCATAGCAGGATGTGTTCCACTTCACGACTCCTTACAGGATAAACATGCAGATGCAAGCCAATATGGTTTCCATTCGTGCAAATTGCAAGCAAAAAGTGACATGTCCTCTGGGTGTTGTGGATACGTCGTTACACGTATTTTTTTGTTTTTTTCGGAAATATGGCAAAAATATGCGTCAACTTTGCGGCCTGAGTTACACTATAATAATGGTTGGAGTGAGCGCTAAACAGGAGTAGAGTAGCTATGGAACACAGAGAACGAGCGATTCGAATATGTGAAAATGGGCCGTTTATACGCTTTTTCGATAAATCCGCTTTATCGCAAGGTCGAGTTCCGTCGCATTGTCGGGCGTTCACATTGATCGAGTTGTTGGTCGTGATCGTTATCATCACCCTGTTAACGGCGATTTTTCTGCCGGCGCTTCGCAAAACCAGAAGGCACACTCGGGCCGTGCTTTGCCGGGCGAACCTCCGGCAATGGGGCATCGTCTTCTCCTTATACACCGAGGATAACCAGGGACGGTTCCCCGGATCGGGTCGAGATGCGCTATCGCTGATTCGTGAAACGACGCTCCGCTGCGAAGATGTGAACGAAGCCTCCGTAAGTTATGACGTTCATACCCGCGATTTTGCCTGCTGCCCGACGGCGGTCACGCCTGGAAAACGCGACGCATTCGGAACCGTCCGGGAGTGGTCCGTGGGATCCTTTCGGATTCAGGGCACGAGCGGATCGACGTTCAAAGCCTGGGAGATCACCAGCCCGCTTCCGGGCTTTCGTGGAAGCTATGGGATTAATTCCTGGTTATTAGACCAGAATTTTGACACCTCGATTCCCATCCGTAAACGTTTGCCCTGGCGGGGCCTGGATATCTTCTCGCTTCGAGATCGAGCCTACATCCCCGCACTTTTCGATTGCGAAAGCCCTTTGGAACGTTTCGTGGAAGATCTCCGGCCCACCTTATCCAACACAGGAAACGGTTCCTGCATCAACCGCCATAAAGGCTATATCAACGGCCTCTTCCTTGACTGGTCCACCAAACGAATCGGGCTCAAAGAGCTGTGGACCTTAAAATGGAACGGGCAGTTCAATACGGAGAATCCGTGGACCCTCGCGGGCGGCGTGCGGCCGGACGACTGGCCGACGTGGATGAGAGGTTTCAGGGATTTCTGAGACGATGGACTAAACGGCTACCGCCTGAAGGTAGTCACTTTGGAATCGGGCTGAAAGCTCGCTGAAACCGAAAATCCTAAGCACTAAATCCTAAATCCGAAACAATATCGAATGTTCTAAATTCAAATGTCGAAATGGCTCGCGCCGCGTTGCGTTAGCATTTGGGACATTTGGATTTCAGTCCTTTGAATTTGTTTA
>CAYZAT010000327.1:0-3793 GCA_964476475.1 uncultured Pirellulales bacterium | reverse complement strand
TCCATGTTTCGTCGTTAGTCGTTCGTATATAGTATATCGTCCTTGGATTGAAGTGCTCAGTTATGGTTTATTTGAAAAAACAAAGCCAATTGATTTCGTATTGCGTCCTGCGTGATGCGTATTGCGAAAACGAATTTGCAGAACAAAGCCAATCTACTTCGTAGTGCGTATTGCGTGATGCGTATTGCGAAAGTGAATTTGTAAAACAAAGCCAATCTACTCCTTTTGGTGGAGTCAGTGTCTGTTCATGCAGCGCCGAAAAGGCGAGGGAAATGACATAAGTATCTGTGAATAAATCACTTATGGCACAAGCTGTTCGACGTATCGGCCGGACTCCATCGTCCCGGCCCATTCGTATTCCGCCTCGGCCTCGACGGATATTTCGCGGTCGTGATGCTGGGATATCGGAGGCGCGGCGCAGGATTTGGCGATATTGAGCAGGACGCCCATCGCGGCGGCTGAGAGGAGCATGCTCGTCCCGCCGGCACTGACGAAGGGCAAGGGGATGCCTTTTGTGGGCAGGACGACGGTTACGACGCCGATATTGAGGGCGGCCTGGATGGCGATGGCCAGGATGATGCCGCTGGCTAAGAGCCGGCCGAAGGGGTCTTTACAGCGTACGACGACCAGGATGCCGAATACGACCAGCATGGCGAACAGCAGGATGACCGCGGCGTTTCCGGCAAAGCCCATTTCCTCGCCGATAATCGCGAAAATGAAGTCCGTCGTGTCCTCGGGCAGGTGGCCGTATTTGCAGATGCCCCGGCCGAGTCCTTTGCCCCACAATCCGCCGGAGCCGAGGGCGATCAGCGACTGGTGCGGCTGGTAGTTAATCGAATCGATCCATTTATCCGGGTTCAGGAACGCTGTGATCCGCTGCACCCGGTGAGGAGCGCTGCGAATAGCCGCATAGAACGCAATGGCCATGATCGGCAGGGGGGGGAGGATGTGCCACAATCTCACCCCGGCGATGATGAGCATCAGAAAGGCCAGAAGCGAGATTAGAGCCGCCGTGCCGAAATCTTCGACGATAATAAGGGCCACAACAACACCGACGATCGCGCAGATGGGGATGTACCTTTTCCAGAACCGCCTGATCTGGTCGCCGAACTTAGCGCATATTGCGGCTACGAAGAAAACGACTGCCCATTTCGCCAGTTCGGACGGTTGAAAGCTTACCGCTATGGGTCCGAGAGGAATGTTCAACCAACGATAATGAAGATTTCTTAACGGAACCAGTTTCGGTAACCACGGATAGATTCGCTGCGATAAAGCGACTGCGAGCAATACGATACTGATGACCAGCAAGTAAAACGTCAGATTCCTTGAGAATCCCTTAGCGAGACTCAGCCGGCGATAGTCGTAGCGGGAAATGCCGTACATAACGAGACACGCCAATGGAAAAAACAGCACCTGTCGCAGGCCGGTGTAGCTGTAGAACTTATGAAAGTCGATCTCCTGCGCGATATTCACCCCGGCCGAGAAGACAAAGACCGTGCCGACGGCCATCAAGAGAACGACAATCATGGCGATACTATCCGCAACCGGATTGTTTCTTACCGCGGCGATCATTACGACAACGTATCCTTATTGACTTCGTCTGTCCCTGGAACGATATACGGAGGGCCATCGTAAAAGACACCCCTACCTGTATATCTTCGGCTTTTTGGGACGAAAAACCGCAAGAAAAATGTCAAACGATTCGGGGATTGTCAGCGTCATTCAGCAACCCGTTTGGGCCGGACTCGTGCTTGACAAAAAGCGTTCATTCGCTTAGAGTGGCGTTTTTCGCAATCTCGAATCCTTATCGAGGAGTTGTACATGATGACGGAGAAGGTTGTAACTCGTTTTGCACCGTCGCCGACGGGCTATTTGCACGTTGGGGGGGCCAGAACCGCTTTGTTTAACTGGCTCTGGGCCCGGGGAACGGGCGGAACGTTCATCCTTCGGATCGAAGACACAGATCAGAAGCGCAATACGCCGACCGCCGCCCGACAGGTCATGGACGACCTGAAATGGCTCGGTATCCAATGGGACGAAGGCCCCGAAGTCGGCGGTCCCAACGGGCCCTATCTGCAATCCCAGCGTAAGGACATATACGACAAGTACATAAGTCAGTTGCTGGAGGAGGGAAACGCCTATTATTGCTTCGAGACGCCCGAGGAACTCGATGCGCTTCGCAAAGAGGCGGAAGCCCGAAAAAGCTCTTTGCTCTATCCCCGGCCCAAGACTTTCCCCACCGCCGAAGACGCCGAGAGGGCCCGCGCCGACGGCCGGCCCGTAACGGTCCGCTTCGCCGTTCCTCAGGAGGCTCCTATCGTCGTTGAGGACGTGGTTCGCGGCGAAATAACCTTCGCCGCCGAGGAGATCGGCGATTTTATTATACGAAAAAGCGACGGCTTTCCGACGTACAACTTCGCGTGCGTTGTGGACGACCGCCTGATGAACGTCACCCATATCATCCGCGGCCAGGAACACCTCAACAACACCCCGGGCCAGCAAAGCTTATGGCAAGCTATGTTTGCCGATGCGCCGCTCCCGAAATACGCCCATATGTCCGTCACGATCAGCGAGTCCGGCGGTAAACTCTCCAAACGCGAGCGGCCCAAAGCCCTTCGCAACGCCGTTAAGACTTCGGCGGATATCGATCTCGAAAAGCTTGCCGAAGCCGGGGATATCAATCCGCACGATCTCGATTCTTTCATCAAGGGCAAAACCACGCCGGACATGCCTATTATCGACGTTATGGCCAAATACCTCGGTGTTTCCCTGCCGGAGATTAATATCGTCGATTTCTTCAAGAGTGGTTACCTGCCCGAGACGATGGTGAACTTCCTCGCGCTGTTAGGCTGGAATCCGGGTGACAATCGCGAGATTATGCCGGCCGAAGAATTAATCAAGGCGTTTGATCTTTCGCGGCTGACGAAATCGAACAGTCTGTTCGACCGCCAGAAATTGATCGCCTTCAATACCGAACATATGAAGATGGTTCCCGAGCAAAAGCTCCTCCAGCATTTCAAGGATTACATCAATATCAATGAGTCACCGGTGACATTGGCAAACGACGAAACGTTATTACGAATCATTAAACTGTGCGAAGGGGCACGAACATTAGCCGATATCGAGCGGAAATGCAGGTTCCTTTTCGTCGGTAACGATAAGATCGAATACGACAAAAAAGCCATCAAAAAAGTTCTGCTCAAAAGCAACGGCCTAACGAATCTGGCCACGGTGCGCGAAAGGCTGGCCGGGATGGATGATCTGTCCGAGCAGGCCATCGAGCAGATGCTTCGCAGCTTAGCGGAAGAAAAACAGGTCGGCTTGGGCAAAATCGCCCAGCCGCTGCGCGTGGCATTGTGTGGTACGAATGTCAGCCTGCCGATCTTCGATTCCGTTCAGATGCTGGGCAAAGAAAATACACTTGCTAGAATTAATAAGACCTTGGAAAAATTCGTAGAACACGGATAGATGAAAAAGGGTAAAAAATGGCCCTGATAGATAAAACCGTAAAAAGGAAAAAAACAGAATTGTTTGATTACTACAGGAACAGAGCGGATGAACTTATATTTGAAGTTAAGAAAATCTACAGTGATTCTGAATATAAAAAACGCGCTTCTTACATTAATAAGGAAGTGATAAAAGCAAAAGAAAAACTTGTAAAGATTCTTGAACAAAAATCAAAAAAAGAGAAATGGCTACCAAAAGATGTTTTAGAAGGAATTCTTATCATTACATATACAAATTATATTGTAATGATGGAGACAAGAAATGAAGTATGGCCTTACGAATACAT
>CAYZAT010000326.1:0-3833 GCA_964476475.1 uncultured Pirellulales bacterium | reverse complement strand
AATAATGGCGGCCCCTCCGAGACTTTTAACCTTGTCCAATATTCTGCCCACACATTCATCGACCACCTCGGCCGCCTTGATCGCCGCGGCGAGGATGCCCGTGTGTCCGACCATGTCCGGATTCGCTAAATTAACCACGATCACGTCATATTTATTCGAATCCAGCCTTTTCAGTACGACCTCAGTCACTTCATAAGCGCTCATCTCCGGCTTCAGGTCATACGTCCGAACGCGGGGGGAAGGGACGATTTGCCGGTCTTCACCGGGAAATGGCTTTTCCGTATAGTCGTTGAAAAAGAAGGTGACGTGAGCGTATTTCTCGGTCTCGGCGCAGCGGAATTGTCTGAGACCCAGAGAACTCCAGTAAGCCGCTAAGATGTTTTTCATTTTCGGCGGTTTGGGAAAGGCCACCGGCGCCGGAATCGTCGCGTCGTATTCGGTCATACAGACCAGACGAATGTCGGGTTTGGCCGTCCTGGGAAATTCCTGGAAATCCGGCATGACGAACGCCCTGATAATCTCACGAGGTCTGTCCCCGCGAAAATTGAAGAAGATAACGCCGTCGCCGTCATTGATTGTTGCGATGGGTTCATTGTTATCATTGACAACGCATGTCGGCTCGATGAATTCGTCCGTAACCTCGTTTTCATAGCTTTTGGCAACCGCCTCGGCGGCGCTGGCGGCCTTGTTCCCCTTGCCGAACCTCATGCACTCGTAGGCCTTTTGTACGCGTTCCCATCGGCTGTCCCGGTCCATGGCGTAGAATCGCCCCATGACAGTTGCGATTTTTCCGACACCGATTTCACGGGCTTTGGTTTCGATGTCCGCGATATATCCGGCTCCGCTGTCCGGCGGAGAATCCCGGCCGTCGGTAAAGGCGTGAATGAAAACGTTTTCTACATCGTTTCGTTTGGCCAGTTCGAGAAGCCCGTACAGGTGGCTTAACAGGGAATGTACACCAATATCGCTGCATAAACCCATGAAATGCAGTTTTCCGTTGTTGGTTTTGACAGACTTGATGAGCCGCAAGAATTCCTCATTCTCGAAGAAAGATCCGTCTCGGATCGTCCGGCTGATTCGCACGGATTCCTGAGGGACGATTCGGCCGGCCCCGATATTCTGATGTCCGACCTCGCTGTTGCCCATCGTTCCTTCCGGCAGCCCCACGTCTTGGCCGCTGGTGTGGATAAGGCCGTTCGGGCATTCCGCCATTAACTTGTCATCTATCGGGGTATTGGCACACTTGATGGCGTTGTATCCATCTTCGGATCGGTCGGGATTGAATCCCCAGCCGTCGCGAATAATCAATACGTATGGTTTATTCTTCAACGTTACTTTTTGCTTCGTCATGAAAAAGAACCTTTCAAGCCCATGTAACAAAGACGAGGCAGAACCTCGTCCATATTGTATCTTCCAATTCTAAAACACGCTATGTTATCGAGTTGCAGAGCATATGTCAAATGTCTGCATAGGTCCATCGCCTACAAAATTCACACCGGCGTTAAAAGTTTTTGACAACAGCAGTGGCTTTGATACAATCTCGTGCCGATACATATGAATGAAGAAACCAGAACAGAAAACACGAATGCCGAGTTGACGCCCTATCAGGCTTACCTGAAACAAATCCCCCTTTTGCTTCCGGATACCAAGGCTCATCTCATTTTCTGGCCCTTGTTGGTGGTGGGGCTGGCACTGGATTTATGGACGAAAAAAGCCGTTTTTGACTGGTTGGCATCGTATGAGCGATATTCCGTTGTGGACGGCTTTTTACAGTTTGTGCCGGCCTTAAATAACGGAGCGGCTTTTGGCTGGTTTGCCGGTCGAATGCATTTTTTAGCCGCGGTTTCAATCGCGGCCATGATTGCGATCTTCGCGGTTTTTCTGTTCAGCGGCAGCCGGCAGAGATTGGTGCATATCGCTCTGGGGCTTTTGGGCGCCGGGGTGTGCGGCAATTTATACGACAGGATTTTCAATAATGGATCCGTGCGCGACTTTATCGACGTGTACTACCGCAATTTCCACTGGCATACGTTCAATATCGCGGATGCGTTACTGTGCCTGGGCGTCGGGGCGCTGATTCTTTCGACGTTCTTTACTGAGAAGCCTGTTCAAAAACATGATCCTCAACAAAAATAGGCGCGCTCGTTGCGGCCCCCAGGGCAATCGCATCGGAGGGGCGGGAGTCAATTTCTACGGTTTGTCCGTTCAATTTCAGATGTATCCTGGCGTAAAAAACGTGGTGGCGTAAGTCGTTAATGACGATTTTTTCGATCTTGGCCCCGAGGTTTTCAATCACACTGGCCAGCAGATCGTGCGTCATCGGTCGGGCCGGCTTGATCCCTTTGAGCCGGCGGTCGATCGCAAAGATCTCCACGATACCGATCACGATAGGAAAACTCCGTTGGCCGTGGCGTTCTTTGAGCACAATCACCTGCTGATCGGACATCTCGTTAATGATGATGCGCGATAATTCAGCTTCCATTTCCATTTCAGCGTCACCCTTATCTTAAAGATGCGTTGTTGAGCCGATACTTCCGCTCATCCAAACATCATTATATCAAGCATTCTCCAATTCCGACAGGTGCTTTTCAACCGTTTCCAGTTGTTCCGTGAACTGGATTAACTTCTCTCGGGCCTGGGCCACAACTTCCGGCTTGGCTTTCGTGACGAAGTTCTCATTGGCCAATTTGGCTTCAACGGATTGTTTGGCTTTTTCTATCTGTTGTTTTTGTTTCTGGAAACGCTCTCGCTCGGCTTCCAGATCGATCGCGTCGTGGACATAGACTTCCGTCACATCGGCAATAGCGACGGCGGCATTGGCAGGTTTCTCAAGGTCGGTCCCGGCCTGAAATTCTCTCACGCCGGCTAACTGCCGGATCAACTCCGCATGAGAATTCAGGATGTCCGCGATCTCTTGTTGTGACCTCGCAGAAACCACCAACGGTTCTTTGGGGGGGATGTTCCGATTGTTTCTGATATCACGAATCGCTCGTATGACGGCTTGTACCACATCGATCTGTTTCTCGGCTTCTAATTGGCATAATGAATCGATTTTTCGGGGCCACTCGGCCACGACCAGAGCAGGGGAGCCCTTGGCTTCTATCAGTCCTTTAAGCTGCCTGGTCGGTGCGATCTCATTGAGCTTCTGGAATATCCCCTCCGTAATGAAGGGGATAAATGGATGCAAAAGTCGTAGTATCTGGTCCAGCACAAAGGCCAGGACGTTTTGGGCGATGGGCTTTTCCTGTTCGTCCAGCATTCTTGGCTTGGCCCATTCGAGATACCAATCGCAAAAATCGTTCCAGAAAAAACGGTAAAGCTCCGCTAACGGCTCACTGTACTTAAACCTCTCAAGAGAATCCGTCACTTCGGAAATCGTGAATGCCAGCCGGGAGAGAATCCATCGGTCGGTCACATCCATTTGATTGGGATCGAATCGAGCGGGATCGATCCCTTCGAGATTCATCATCGCGAAACGCGACGCATTCCAGAGTTTATTGCAGAAATTCCGCCCAAGGTCGAACTTCGGCGACGTATTAACCTGGCGCCCGTCCGGCAGCGTCATGCTCGCCACCGGCATCCGGATATCCTGTGTATCCGTTGTCATATTGGCCAACGTGAATCGCATCGCATCGGCGCCGTGGCTATCGATGGCGACAAAGGGATCGATGCCGTTGCCCAGGCTCTTGGACATTTTGCGTCCTTGGCCGTCCTGGATCATCGCGTGAATATACACATCGCTAAACGGAATATCCCCGGCACAATATTGTCCCATGCTGACCATTCGCGAGACCCACAGTGTAATAATCTCGCGGGCCGTGCAAAGCGCATCA
>CAYZAT010000325.1:0-3842 GCA_964476475.1 uncultured Pirellulales bacterium | reverse complement strand
TGACCGACCTGCGGCCAAAACTTTTTATGGTTCAGGATTGCTCAAAATTTTACAAAAATTATCAAAAATGCACAAACATTTACAAAAATGCACAAAAACCGTCCAAAAGCTTCAAAGGACTATGCAAATCTACGTAAATCCACGTCTCAGAAGCAAAGAAAAAGTGTCTCTTCACGTGAATTCGTGGTGCTGTTTTGCAGAACAAAGCCAATTGACTTCGTAGTGAGAATTGCGTGATGCGTATTGCGAGAACGAAGTAAAAAACAAAGCCAATTCAAAGACACTTGCGAGCGACCTAAATATATCATATATAAGGAGTTACGTAATAGCTTGACTTAGTTAACCCCCTGAAATCAAACCCAATCAAAGCCAAGTCGGACATGACTTCGCTTAATTTTTGCCGAGCGGATCGTAGTAGCGTTTGGGGATGTCTTCGCCGGTCGTCTCTTTGATGGTGGTGACGTGGCCGTCCAGCCAGAGGCAGTTGAGCTTGCCGCCCGTTTCGTAATCGGCGTTCTTTGTGATGGAATGCCGGAAGATGCCGCGATACCATTCCGTACGACCGCCGGTGCGGTAGTGAGCGAAGTTCTTGCCGCTCGAATTGGGGCAGAGCATGTCATTGCCGTTCTCGATCCTCGGCTCCATATGATCGTGCGCGACGATGACCTCGGCGTGGCGCGGGATGGCGTTCGATCGCTCCTTGGTCAGCCAGCCGTTCATGGAATAGGCGGAATTGTCAACCTCACCGGCCCCGTAGAGCATTTCCTGGGCGACGATCTGAGAGAAATTCTTGAAGCTCGGGCAGCCGAACAGTTCCGGCTCCTTGACATAATCGTGATAGATCACGCCCCAATAGGACTGGCTATCGGCGGCTTTGAGCATGGCTCCGCGGGAATTGTACCAGAGATGCCCGTTGCAACTGCTCGTATGCGTGTGAAAATCGGGCATGGTGTAATCGTTTTCCTGCAAGTACATCACGATCCCAAGGCCGATGCTCCTGAGATTGGACCGGCAGGATTGCTCCCGCGCCTGCTCCCGGACTCTCCGAAGGGCCGGCATCAGAATCGCCAGCAGTACGGCAATAATGGCAATAACAACGAGAAGCTCAATCAACGTAAACGCTCTTTTTCTCTGCATCTTGTGATCCCTTCAGATAGTAAGCATTCGTTGATGATAAAACGAATACTCAACCCCCAATTCCAGTTTACGGGCCGTTCGAATGATTTGGACAACACACCCGGTTTCAAATACCCATCCTTCAACGCCATACTCACTTATAGCACATGAAAAGGAGAAATCCAAGTAAAAAAATCTGAATACATGCGGTTAGCGGGGCCTCAAACGGAAAATGATATTTAATATGACAATATCGAGTCAAGGGATCCGTCGTTACGATCAGACCGCCAGCCGTTGTACATACGGGAGCAAAAAACATGGTGAATGTTAGAACACGGAAACTCAGCCTTTTCACGTTGATACCTCCATTTTATTGGGCGGGTTGAATGTAGCCGTAATAACGTCCCATCCAGTACGGCAACAGCCACCAGACACCATCGCTTTCCGTTCGTCCGCCGTCGCCCTGGACGGCACGCCACGGATTTTCATCCCATCGGATTACACCCCGCTCACTTGGCGGCACTAAACGATCCGTCTGTACATGCTCCCACTCGGGCGTTCGCACGATCCGAATATCCTCACGATGCGAATTGTCCACCGTCCAGCGCACCAGATCGAGCGACGCATCGCGAAGGGACTCGACGGTTATATTTAGCCGGGGTGTTTGGCCGACACACGCACCATAGATATACTCGAAGAACGGGCTGTCATCGGCCCTCACGGCGGCGTACCAATGATCGACGCTTACACGATACAGACGCCGCAACGTCGGATCGTCCTCGTGCATCATCAGGCATGGATACGCCAGCGCGAGCAGCTCATCATCGATATGCGTGCGCCACGTGGGATTGGTCGTCTTGGCGTGTTTGACGTTGGCGGCATAATCATGTTCGTCGAGCAAGTGCTTATACTCTTTCTGGTATCGCTCGTCGCCGGAGACGTGATAGGCCAGTTTGAGGAACGAAAGAATCTCCACCGAGTTGATCCCTCGTTCCGGCGCCCAGTCCGGATCGTGATTGAGCTTTTCCGGGGCCCACACGCCCCATTTGGTGTGTGTGCCGTCCATGCCCCGAAGGACATAACCGCCTTCGATAATATAATCCACAACGTTAAGAATGTGCCGGGCGACATGGCGTTTCTCCGTCTCGTCCGCGACCAGATCATAGTAGAACAAATAGCCGAACATATGCCCGGTGATCTCATCACTGCTTGTATCGGCCTTCCACAACCACTTGCCGTCGCGCGATAGTCGCCACCGCGTTTCAACTCTTTTTTCTCGCGGATTGCCCATAACCATCTCGGCCCACTGGCGGTCGGATATCTTCCGGTTCGGGTCCGCCATTTTCGTCCAGGACCTCGGAATGACGGTGCGCGCCACAAAGCCGGGCGTCTCCGTGACGGTCTGTAGAAAACGAAGCGTTTCAAACGCCTTTTTCGCATTGGCCTTCGCTTGCGGACTCCTGGTCACGGCGTAGCGAAAGCTCTCCATCGCCAGGTACATGGCGGTATATTGCCCGTCGTTGTCGTCGTCTCGCGGCGTCCAGGTGCTTGTATCGCCGGGCACGCGAAGCGAGCATTTTTCCACAAGCCCGGGTTCCCGCACGTGTCGCGCCAGACAGACCTCAAGAAAATGATCCGCTTTCTCAGCTAATGTCATCGACCTGCGTCTGATCGCGCTAACACCCGCGCCCGTCGCAATCCAAGCCGTTCCTTCCGAATCGAAGGCGATATCACGGACGTCGTCGCTGAGCAGCCAACGCCGGCTGTGCCGAAGGGACCAATTCTGCCCATGATATCGCGTCACGCCGCGGTCCGTGCCCACCCACATTAAACCGTCAGACCCTCGAGCCAGGCATCGAACAGAGAGACTGGACAATCCACTCTCGGGCGCGAAGTGGTTTATGCGATGTAAATCTTTGTAAACGGTAATCCCTCCAAGCCCGCCAATCCAGAGATGGCCGTCCCGCGTGTAGGCGATATCATGGATATCCGGGCCGAGTAAGTCCGATTGCGTTTGGCACAGTGCATAGCCGGAATTCGTGTGGTGATATAACCCCATTCCCGTTGCGATCCACAACCCACCGTTCTCGTCCGCTAAAACAGCACGAAAATGTTTCGAGTATGGCACTTTTTTGAACGTACAGTTCTTACCTCTAATACGCCAGATACCGCCCCCGCCTAATCCAACAATTGAACCCCCTTCAGGACATAGTGCGGCGATGGGACAGTGAATCTGTTTGAGTCTCTTCACGCCATCCGGCGTCGATTGATACAATCCGTTCCACGCACCTACCCAAACCTTTCCGGTTCGATCAACAGCCATATCGTACACAGGCCCGGCGCTGTCATGATTCATCAGCTCCACCCATTGGCTTGCACTCCGATCCAGCCGAAATACACCGGCCCGCGTGCCGGCCCAAACGTCGCCGGCGCGATCGATTGCAACGGCCCGCACATCGTTGCGCCCATCCCCCGCCTCCAGCGGAAAAGCCTCATGGTACTCCTGTACGAATGGCGTATCAGGCACTTCGGCTCCGACACCGATTGAAATAAAAAGAACCAATATGCCCAAGGAGCATAATACCTTCTCACCAATATGATTTGTTCTTCCACTCATTGCGACGCCACCTCATGTTCTACGTAAATATACCTGTTCAAAGTCTCGTGAGAAATGAGTATATCGGAAATGTCTGCATTGACAATAAGATAACCGTCTCACAGGCATG
>CAYZAT010000324.1:0-3843 GCA_964476475.1 uncultured Pirellulales bacterium | reverse complement strand
TGCTGGACGGCCGACTGTACGGATACGCGCCGAGCCAGAACCGGTCCAAGCCGTGGGTGTGCGTCGATTTCAAAACGGGCGATACGATCTTCCAGGATATTCCCGTGAGGTCCTCCTACAAGTATAGAAACGGATGCCTGACGTATGCCGACGGGATGTTCTACCTATACTCGGATAATGGCAATATGGCCCTGGCGAAACCAACGGATACGCGATTCAAGGTCACCGGCAGGCTGAAGATCGAGAACCCTGGAACTCGCCCGACCTGGGCGCATCCCGTTGTGTTCGGCGGGCGGTTGTACCTGAGATATGGTGACACACTCGGCGTCTATAATGTTTCCGGAGGAAATTAAAAGCGAGTCCGAAACCAAATCTAAGGGCCGGCCTTAGGGACGCCTTATGGCGCTCAGGGGAAAGCTCTTTCGAAAAAAATGGATTGTAAGAACTGTCATTTCGACTGAAGGTCCACTAAGAGTGGACCGGAACGGAGAAATCTGGTTACATAGGAACATCATGTCACGTTCGTCACCAGATGTTTCGACTTCGCTGCGCTACGCTCAACATGACAAAAGCCCGTTTCAATGTCATTGCGAAGGAGCGTAGCGACTGCGGCAATCTCAATGCCCACGCCGAAACAACTGGATTCCCGCCTTCGCGGGAATGACAGGGTCGGCACGTACATTTGGGCTGATGGGGCAAAAGAAAGCCGATCAATTCGACTCCGCTCAGAGCCTGCCTTGAACGAAGTTGAAGGGACAAGTTTATTCGGTGACGATCCATGCAAAAACGCACAGGACCAGGGCGGTCACCGCCATGAAAATGACGATGGAGCCGAACAGGATGGCGGATTCCTTGAGGAAATGGGCCGGCTTGATCGTCGGTATCTTCGTGGCTTTATAAACGACGGCGATCGCGGCGACCAACGGCAAAAGCAACAATATGGATTTCGGATCGACGGTGATCCGCTCCGGCACGGTGAAGTTCGCTAAAATAGTCGTTGCGATGAACGGCATTGTTAGTTTCTCCCGTAACGGACGCCTCAGGGCGCGGCGGATTCGGTTCCACGCAAATGAGCGAGATAGACAGCGTTGACGATGCACAAAAGGTTCAACAGGCCGGCGATGCTCGTGTAGATCTGCCCGATCTCGTTCGGCCGGCCGTACACGGCGTATTCTTCAGTTTTGGTCATCTGCCCCAGGGCCGCTACGGCCGGGGTGTTCATAATCTGGGCGACGTACCACGGCTTGGCCCCGACGGGATTAATCACGCCGACCGAGCCGATATACAGGCCGATCGCGAACGTCACGGCAATCGTGATGAATATGACGACCGCGTGCCTGTTCATCCGGAGCACCAGATGCCCGCCGCCGGGTACGAGCCAGCCGGCCAGCCCAATGATGAAAAGCATTAAATAGTGGCCTTCTTTCGAACGTTGCGCCATTACAATTTGGCCTCCGATTGCTCCGGCTCATTGGCATCCGGGGTATCCGGGTCCGTCTCGACCGTCTTGAAATTCATACGTTTCAACACGTTGGCCGGATTGAAATGGACCGCCGCCAGGCTCTGCGACAGCGCGCTCTCTTGCCTGAAGATACTCTGCGTTTTCATTTGCTCGTATTGCTCTTTCCAAATGCGTTTGGTGGAAATGGCCTTGATGACGAGAACCTTTAAGTCCGGTTTATGCTCCATCATCACGGGGAGTTCCTCGACCGTGTTGCTGTCCGCCGGAATGAGCGAATAGAGCGTATCGACGTACCGTTTGTTGTTCTTAATATCGTTCAAGCGCAACGCCATCGCGGGCTGACCCTGGTTCTGGATAATGAGTGTTTCGAGAATGTCCAGCGGTATCCTGCGAAGGCCGATCTCATTTTGCACCCTGAAGGTGTTGGGATCATTTTCCTGGCGATTTTCATGCCGACCATAGAGTTTCTCAAAAACGCTGGTCGCCTTGTCCCAATCTTCCATTTCGATCAGGTTCATAAATTCTTCGGCTTTCGTTCTTGTGGCGTCCATCGCGCTGAGTTTTTTGAAATCGTCAACGACTTTCTCTTTCACGGAGTAGATATCCTCTTCGGTTTCCGTCTCGTTGGGATCGAGTTGCAGCGAGCATGTGCTATAGGTCACGTCGCAGCTTTCCGGCGGTGCGGCCTTGTGCGCCTCTACGACGCGCACGAGCGCCATGATACTGCCGAACCCATACGGATTCTTCAGCGGCCCAATATTCTCATACATTTTCGGCTTGGCCACATCGAACGGCCCCAGCTCGCTCACACCCAGCTCATCAATGGCAAAAACCACTTTACTCAGCCCGACCGGGTTCTGACCATAGCCGCGAAGGGAAATGTTGCCGAGGTGCTGATCCATCTGAATATCGAGGGCGTTGAGCAGCCCCGTTCGGCCGGCATAGACGTTGATCTTGTATTTTTCGCTCAGCTTTTGGGCGATAGCGTCATAATCCCCGGCCTTTTCCTTGAGCTGTTCAGACGTCGCACTGGATGCATCGATTCGCGCCTCTTGCAGCCTGGCTTCGGTGATGCTTCGGGCTTCCTGCAGGATGCTGTCAGCTTTGGAATTGGTCTTATCCGTAAGAAGCTGCTTCGAAATGGAACCCGATACTTCGGCGTAGCTCTTCACCCGGTCGATCATGGGCGAGTTCGGATCGTTCGGATCGGACCGCACCTGCTCGGTGAATAATTGCGCCTTATTTCGGCTGTAATAATCTCCGATCTCATCCTGCGTGGGAGCGGTGACGATTGTGCGAACGTCATCGAGCGTGACGGCCATGTATTCAAGGCGCACCCGGTCCGGGAGATTGTATCCGAAACCGTAGGGATTTTCATCCGTGACCTCATTCGGGAAGAACGATTTGTATTGATCGAAATGCTTTGTCAGTTCCGCCTCACTCGGTTCGGGTCCGTTCGGATCGACAAAGACGCCCGCGTCGAATTCGACGTAATCGACGTCGAGGCTTTCCTGCTCGGTGCTCACTGCATTCAACATCTGCTTAGCCGTCACCGGTCCGTTCGAGCATATGATTTGGCCGTACTGCAAGACGTCCAGCAGTTGGCCGACCGTCGAGAGGATCTGCTCTTCCGGAATTCGCTGCTTGGTAATCATACTCCCGACGTATTGCGAATACGTCGCGCCGCCAAACAATTGCGGGATGGCGCTGCCGAGAATCGCGCCGACCTCGCTGTTGCGCATGCCGATGCCGGCGCGGCGGGCCTCTTCTTTCAGGCAACACCAGTAAACGTGCGGCGGCACGCTCCGCCTGTACAGGTCGTTGATCTGCTTATCGCTAATCGGGTATAAATTTTGTCGAATGGTTTGTTTCACGCGATTGATCAATTCCGACGAACCGCCTCGTTCCGCGGAAAAAAGCAACTCGGCCAGGAACACGCCCTGCAGACCTTGCGCCCGGAGCAGATCATCGGCTCGAAGCATTCGCAACAATTCCAACTCCCGGCGGGCCTGGATCAGGTCGTTGTTCGTGATCTTCCTGCCCGTAATGGTCGCCACGGTATCTTTAAGCCCCCGGCTGCCCTGGAGAAGATACGTCAGGGCCGAGCCCCCAATAAATCCGATCATCAGGACGATGACGACGACGGCCATGACCTTTGAATTGTTTTTACGGAACCATCTAACCAAACTCATCTATTCACTCCAACGGTGAAAGAATAAAGGCTAATCATCCTGTGACATTGCAGAGTGGGCTTTAGCCCATGAGCCCACGTGACAGCTTCAATTTCCGAATTTTCCGCTCAAGTATAGGCAAGTCCGCAGACTTTGCAAGAAAAATAGCCCGGCCATCCATAGATTGCAGGCACGGATCTTAGCGCAAAA
>CAYZAT010000323.1:0-3873 GCA_964476475.1 uncultured Pirellulales bacterium | reverse complement strand
TCCACCTTTCCGCCGGCTTTTTCGACAAGCTTCTGCAGACTCACCGGGGGGTCATACTCCGTCTTGCAATTCGCACAAATTTTGCGCACAAGCCGCTGGGCCAGAACGGCAATCAATGACGCCCCGACCAGATAGGGAGCGACGCCTAAATCAAGCAGACGCGTGACCGCGCCCGGGGCGTCGTTCGTATGCAGAGTCGAGAGGACCAAATGCCCCGTCAACGCCGCCTGCACGGCGATATTAGCCGTCGCCTGGTCGCGAATTTCACCCACCATAATGATATCGGGATCCTGCCTCAACAAGCTCCTCAAGGCCGTTGAGAATTCAAAGCCCGCCGTCTGGTTGACCTGAAATTGATTGATGCCCGTAATATTGCACTCCACCGGATCTTCGACCGTGCAGATATTGACGTCCTCGCTGTTCATCTCCGTCAGCGCGGCATAGAGGGTGGTGTTCTTTCCCGAGCCGGTCGGCCCGGTGACTAATACAATGCCGTTCGGCGCCTGGATGACCTGTCTGAATAATTGCAGATTCTCAACGGTGAATCCCAGGGATTCGAGACTGAAAAGCATTTTGTGGGGATCAATCACTCGAATGACGACTTTTTCACCGAAATTGCCCGGCATCACGGAGACGCGTAAGTCAATCGGCCGACCTTCCATCAAAACGTGAATCCCGCCGTCCTGGGGCAGACGCCGTTGTGCGATGTCAAGCTCGGACATAATCTTGATACGAGAAACCAACGCCGCATGCATCTGATGTGGCGGGCACATCTTCTCATACAATTTCCCGTCCACCCGGTAACGAACGCGCAGTTTTTTGTCATCCGGCTCGATATGGATATCACTGGCATTCTCACGCACCGCATTATAGAGCAGATAGTTGACGAGCTTGACCACCGGCGATTGACCGGCGATTTCCTCGAGATTGCTGATATCCTGCGTGATACTTTCGATCAACGTAAAATCTTCCAACCCCTCCTCGTCTATAATATCGTCGATCACAAAGACGTTCGCGGCGGGCAGATACGTCTGGAGCGTCGCCTTAATATCCTTGTTGGTCGAACAAACGATCTGGACGCTGCAGCCGCTGATACGCTCGATTTCATCCAGTAAAAACACATTCGTCGGTTCGCTGACGGCCACCGTCAGCATATCGTGAACCTTGAATAACGGCAGAACGATGTGCTCCTCGAGAAATTCCCTGGGCAGAATCTCCAGCACCTTCGGATCACAAATCTTCGGACCGACCTGCGCATACGGCACACCGTAGGTATGGGCGAGCGCCGAGGCGATCTGGTTCTCCGTACAATAGCCCATCTCCACCAGAAGCTCGCCAAGAAGCTTACGGTGGCCTTTTTCTTTTTGCTCGGCCAGCGCCGTTTCAATTTGCTCGGCGGTGACAATCTCCCGTTCAATCAGAAGTTCGCCGAGCGGCATTCTATTGCCTACTGCTATCCGGCTCATCTCTTGTCTTTCCGCTCAGGTGAGGTCATCATCCCGTTTTCCTACGCAAAACTCATCACGGCCTCGGCAAGCTCCATGTAATGGTCAAATTCGCTCTCAAGCCGTGTCACCTCCAAGATTTTCAAGCAGTTTTCATCGAGTCCCGCCAATCGTAACTCTTGTTTGACGTCGCCGCACCGGTCGCGTGCCCACAACAATAGCTCCAATCCCTGGCTGTCAACAAATCCGATACCGCTCATATCCAGCACGATCCCGTTCTTACGTTTCGCGAGGATATCCGTGATCTTATTCTGAAACACTTCACTGAAATCGCCGTCAAGCTCTCCCTGCAGCTCAACAACAGTCACATCGTTATAATCCTGTGTTTTGATTTTCATCGGATGAGGGTCCCCACGGCGGCCGCACCGTATTCCTGTGTTTTGCCGTCGCCATAAATTTCGCTGAAATCATCTCGGATCATATTCCAGAGCTGCTCGATGTCGCTTTCGAGAAAGAGCCGGCCGATCTTCTCATCAAACTGGGTACCCAATCCTTTCTCGATCTGCTCGAGAGCAATCTCCACACTCATGGCATTCCGATAGGTCCGTTTGGACGTCATGGCATCAAAACTGTCCGCCAGGCATACAATTCGACCGCTCAAGGGCACTTGCTCGCCCGACAGACCGTTCGGGTACCCTTTGCCGTCAAGGCGTTCGTGATGACATAACACGCCCGGGACAATATCGCGCATCTGTTTGATTTCGCGCAGAATACCGGCCCCGATGAGGGGATGCTTTCTGACGCGTTCAAATTCCTCATCCGTTAATCTGCCGCTCTTTCGCAGGAGGGCTTCGTCGATCCCTATTTTTCCTATATCGTGCAACAGACCCGCCAGGTAAATCTTGTGGATCTGCTCCTCGTCCATCGGCTCGACCTCCGCCAATCGTTCCGCAATCCACCGCGAGATAAAGGCCACCCGCTCCGAATGGCCGTGCGTGTATTTATCTTTGGCGTCAATGCTGCTCGTCAAGGCTTTCAGCGAACCGATGAATAGTTCTTTCAAGTCTTTGAATAACCTGCCGTTCTCGATAAAGACGGCGCAGCCGCCCGCAACCGAATTAAACAACTTGATATCCGTGCTATCAAAATCCTGCCTGCCGACCCGATTGACGGCAACCATCATGCCCATAATACTTTGGTTGTTGCTCGTTCGGTCCACTAAATGAGATTCTGCTTTTTCCTTTCCGAAGAAAGGCACGGCGATGATATTCTTAATGCGGCTCGGCCATTCATATTTGAAGTCGGAGTACGCGTCGCTGTCCAACAGGGCTTCCTGACCGCGGTTGATTTCCTCCGTTAACCGGCTGTGGAGAATGGCGGCCATTTGCTCATCGATATCGATCAGTCCCGAACCGGCAGAAATGACCCACCGCGGCCCATCGTTTATCGTCTTTTCCAGCAAGATGGCAATCCCCTCGACAAAAACAATTTCCGTCAGGCAGTCACACGCCATCTGGAGGAAATTCGAGTCGGCCTCCGTCACTCTCATATTGGTGCTGAGCCGATGAAGCAACACGAGCTCTTCATAGGTTTGCGACAGTTCGGTGCTGACTTTATCGATTTGCTGTTCCGCTTTCGTCTCAGCCTTGAATTTCGCGGCCACAAGCTCAAGCATTTCAGCAAAATACTCGATGTCCGGCTGAACGGGACTGTCAGGACTTGCATGAAACGACACCATCTGTCCGGCGGCGGACGTTGCGCCGCCCAGATCAATGAAGGCCGTACCTACGATTTCCTGGCGAGCAGCACACGTCTGAGCCGACTTCAGTGCGACAGCAAGGACCATGCTCGTATCGTAAAACCGCCAGACCGATATGTCTTTCTCCTCAGCATCCGTCCTCCGGTTGCATTCTTCAATCGCCTGCCGACTGCACTCGATCAACTGCTCCGTGCTGGTCTTGAAATCGTCGCCCTCACACTGCAAGACAACCTCACCTTCGACGCTGCAGACGGCAAAATTGACACCGAACCGGTTGATTCTGCTTCCAAACTTCTCCAGCTCGCGAAGCTGGGATCGATTCATACGATTTGTCAAGGTATCCAACATAATATCTCACGGATTCTTCAACTTTGCGTCTGTTTTGATTCTTCACCCACTAATTCTTTTTGATACAGAATGTCCTCAATATGGCTCAATAATTCCTTCGGGCTGAACGGCTTGCTCAAACATCCTGATATACGCAGCTCATCCTGCTGTTCCTGTGGAACGGCAAAACTTCTGGCCGTCAACATAATCACGGGTATGTTTTTCGTTTCGTCGTTCTGCCGAAGCTTCTCGATCAATTCCATACCCGACATGATCGGCATCTGGAAATCCGTCACAATAATATCCGGCTTATCCTTCAGCGCCAGCTCATACGCCTCGGCC
>CAYZAT010000322.1:0-3874 GCA_964476475.1 uncultured Pirellulales bacterium | reverse complement strand
AAAGCCGGGCAGAACAACCCATTTGAGCGTTTAGAGAAGGCGCTCAATAAATACAAATTGAAAAGGCGTGATGAGAGCCTCTTTCCGAAGGAGATCTTTTGCGGCGGCTGGATCGGGTATTTCAGTTATGAACTCGGTCGATCTATCGAAAAACTGCCGGAAACGACCATCGATGATTTAAGTATGCCGTTGATCCGCCTGTGCTTTTACGATCGGTTGATTGCATACGATCATATCGAAAGGGACTTTTGGCTCATCGCGTTACAATTAGACGACGAAGTTGAGACGCCGGAGTATAAACTCAATACCTTGAAAGAATTGGTGGCCGAGTCTCGGCAGATTCGTGTTCCGAATCCGACGCAGGGCGATGTTGATCGTGTTGATTTCTCGCGCGTTCGGTGCAATATGGACAAGGAAGATTACCTGCGGGCGTTCGGGAGAATCAAGCGATATATCTATGACGGCGACGTTTACCAGATCAACTTCTCCCAGCGTTTCGAGTCGGATTACCTTGCCCGTCCGATAGACCTCTATCACTGGCAAAATGACAACAATCCGAGCGGCTATGCGGCTTATATCGACGGGGGTGATTATCATATCGTCAGCGCGTCGCCGGAGATGTTCATCACGCTTTCCGAGGGCCTCATCCGAACCCAGCCGATCAAGGGCACGCGGCCGAGAATCCACGAGGATGCGCCGAAGGCGGGACGGATCAATGCCGACAACTTCGATGAATTGCTCTATAGTGAAAAGGAGCAGGCGGAGTTAAATATGATTGTGGACCTGGAACGCAACGACGTGGCGAAGATCTGCCGGCCCGGCACACGCACGGTTATCCAGCCCCGGACCATCGAGACGTATCCGACGGTTTTCCATGCCGTCGCCACGGTCGCCGGGCAGCTTCGGGAGGGCGTGTCATTTTGCGATGTCCTCAAGGCGATGTTTCCCGGCGGCTCCATTACGGGCGCTCCGAAGATTCGCGCGATGGAAATCATTGACGAAACCGAGCCGACGGCTCGCGGCGTTTATACGGGCAGTATCGGCTTTATTGGGATCGACGGCAACGCGTGCTTGAATATCGCCATCCGAACGATTATGATCAAGGACCGAAAGGCTTTCGTTCAGGCCGGGGGGGGCATTGTCGCCGATTCCGAACCCGAAGCCGAATGGCAGGAGACGATTACGAAAGCAAAAGCGCTATTAGCAGGGATCCAGGCAACGCAAAATGGCACAAAGAGTTTTTTTGAATGATAGACTGATCGATGCCGATTCGGCATGCATTTCCGTGACCGACAGCGGTTTTCTGTACGGGGTGGGGTTGTTCGAGACGATGCGCAGCCATAACGGCGTTGTTTTTGCCCTGGCGGATCATCTGGACCGGCTCTTTCTCAGCGTCAATCGCTTGTCGATCAATAATCCGTACGATGCACAATATCTCACGGATGCCGTTTACGAAGTGCTGCGTGGGAACGAGTTGTCCGATGCGCGGATTCGGTTGACGTTGACCAACGGGCCGATGGCCGATGCGCAATCTGAGCCATCGACGCTTTTGATCACGGCCGCGACGTTCCGGCCGTATCCGCCGGAGTATTATAAGAACGGCTCCCTGGTTGTGCTGTGCCCCTACCGGCAGAATCCCAACGACCCGACCTGCGGGCATAAAACGACGAGTTATTTCTCGCGCATGATCGCGCTGAACAATGCGCATCAGATGAGAGCGGCCGAAGCGCTGTGGTTCACGGTTGATAACCGCCTGGCGGAAGGGTGTGTCAGTAACGTGTTCCTGGTCAAAGATTCGGTGCTCTATACGCCGAGGATTGAGACACCTATCCTGGCGGGCGTAGCGAGGAAAACCATCTGCCGAATCGCCGTGAAAAATTCCATGAAACTGATCGAGCAGGATCTTCTGATCGATGACGTGCTCAGCGCCGACGAAGTTTTTATGACGAATGTGATCATGCAAGTTATGCCGATAGCCAAAGTAGAAAAACATATCGTCGGTGATGGCCGGGTGGGGCCGATGGCGAAAGACTTAAAAAGAAAGTTCGAGCAATTGATCGAGAAGGAATGTCAAACCACTGAGGAATCATAAAAGTCGAATGATGAAAGCCCAGGAGATAGTACACAAAGTCGAAGATATATACCCGCTTTCGCTGGCACAGGATTGGGACAACGTGGGATTACTCATTGGCGATCCGCAGAAAAACGTCGAAAATGTTCTATTGACTATCGACACCACAGAAGCCGTGGTTGCGGAAGCTAAGCGTCTGAATATCGATCTCATTCTGAGTTATCATCCAGTGATTTGGGACGGGCTCAAAAAGATCGTCGCTGAAGGGCCGACACGTGTCGTGCACGAGCTGCTTCGCTCCGGAGTCGCGGTGTTGTCGGTTCATACAGCGCTGGATGTCGCTATCGGCGGCGTCAACGACGGCCTCGCGGAGATGCTCGGTATCGTGGACGGCAAGCCGATCGGCGACTTTGTCGGACATCCCGAAGGCGATCGTTATAAGCTTATTGTTTTTGTCCCCGTCGATTCGGTGGCGAGAGTCTCGAATGCGATGTTTGCCGCCGGGGCCGGGGCCATCGGCAACTATAGCCATTGCAGTTTTAACGTCGAGGGGACGGGAACATTTCTGCCTCGGAAGGGTGCAAAGCCGGCTATCGGTCAAAAGGGCACGCTGGAAAAAGTTGCGGAGACACGATTCGAGACCGTCGTCCCGGCGGACAAGCTCGATGCCGTCATTAACGCGATGCGCCATGCGCATCCGTACGAAACGCCGGCTTTCGATGTTTTCAAGATCGTCAGCACTGAAGCACCGTTCGGTCTGGGGCGAATCGGTAATCTGGCCCGACCGTCACGCATTCCGCAGATTATCAAGAACATCAAAGACATCACCGGCGCCAAGGCGGTGGGGCTGGTAGGCGATCAGAAAAGGCTCGTCAAACGAGCGGCGGTGTGCGCCGGCACGTGCGGCGAGATTATCAATCTCGTCATCGCCGATAAGGCCGATCTGTATCTGACCGGTGAATTAAAGCATCATCAGGCGCTGGCTGCCCAGGAAGCGGGACTGACCTGTATGTGCCTGAGCCATACGGTTTCGGAGCGGTTTATATTGAAAAAAATTGCGAAACAGTTGCAAAAACACCTCAAAGGAGTGAAAATCAGGATAAGTAAGAAAGACGCCGACCCGTTTACATGGAAAAACATATGACAGAAGACGTGCAAGAGCTACAAGATCAAGAAGTGGAATGCCAAGTCAATGACGAAGAGTGCGAAGTCAAGGACGAGAGTCAAGAGGGGCAAGATGAGACTCCACAGGAGAGTCCGGATAATGAGCTGACGGTCGAATCGGTTGTGGAGGCGGTGTTGTTTGCCAGCGATGAGCCGTTGCCGGAGTCCCGATTAGCCAACATTGTCGAGACCAACGCCAAGCAGATTCGTCAACATATTAACCACCTCAATGAGAAATACGAGGCGAATCATAACGCCTTCAGGATAGAGCAAATCGCCGGCGGTTACCAGATGCTTACGTTGAGCCCGTACAATCACTGGCTCAAGAAACTCTTACGCGTTCGTAGCGATAATAAGCTCAGCCCCGCCGCTCTGGAGACGCTCGCCATCATTGCGTACAAACAACCCATCATCCGGGCCGATATCGAAGCCATCCGGGGCGTTTCGGTCGGCGAGGTGATTCGGTCGCTTTGTTATAAGGGACTCGTGAAGATTGTCGGCCGGGCGGAAGGGGATCGAGGCGGCTCGCTCGAGGCTCAGCAGCATCAGGGGCAAGTTGAAGGCCCTCGACGAACTCACCTTTCGGGACAATCTGGTCACGGGCGCGGAGAATCACCTCTTCCTGGTCAGCAGTTCGGA
>CAYZAT010000321.1:0-3887 GCA_964476475.1 uncultured Pirellulales bacterium | reverse complement strand
TGAAACAATCCGAATGGCCGGAGGTCGAACAATTGCCCAAAAATATGGTGGACGCGGCGAGCGAATTGAGAGATAAGATATGTTTGGCAAGAAACGATCCGTTTTTGACACGGGGGACACTACGAGTATTTGCCCGGATTCAAGGTAAATACGATCGAAAAAACCAAAGGAGTTATTGTGAGCAGTGATGGTCTTATCGAACTGTTGGAAAAACGAGTCGTCATTGGCGATGGCGCCATGGGGACCATGCTATACGAGAAAGGCGTTTTCCTGAACAGTTGTTTCGAGGAACTCAATCTTTCAAAACGTCAACTGATTCGCCAAATTCACAGTGAATATATCGATGCGGGCGTCGATTTTATCGAGACAAATACATTCGGAGCTAACGCCTTCAAACTCGCTAAATTCGGATTGGCGGGACATGTCGAGCGTATCAACGCGGCTGCGGTCGAGATTGCGAAGGAAAGCGCCGAGGGATCGGTCCTGATTGCGGGATCGATAGGCCCTCTGGGTCGAGAGATCGGACCTCATAGCCTTACGGCGTCGGAGGAGGCCGGGAAGGCATTCCGAGAACAAGCCCGGATTCTAACGAGGGCGGGCGTTGACTTTTTATTGCTTGAAACGTTTTCAAGCTCCCGGGAGTTAATAACAGCCATTGATTCGGCGGCGGACGTGTCCGATGTGCCCATCGTGGCCCATTTGACGGTCGACGAAAATCATCAAACACTATACGGTGAGCGTCTTGAGAACGTTTTCCCCGACATCGCCGGTCGGGACGGTGTGGTTGTAGTGGGCCTGAACTGCTGTGTCGGACCCGCCCAGATGCTCAGCGCGCTCAATGTCATCAAAGAAATAACGGACAAACCGATCTCCGTGATGCCGAATGCCGGCTTGCCCCGCCGGGTAGAAGACAGGACGCTGTATATGTGCACGCCGGAGTATATGGCGGAATACGCGAAACGTTTTTTTGAACATGGGGCAAGGATTATCGGCGGCTGCTGCGGGACGACACCGAAGCATATTAAACACATCGCCAAAGCGATTACGGCGATGAGTCGAAGTATTCATCCCCAGAAAAAGAAAGAAGCGATCATTGAGACCGAAGGCGTGAAACAAACACTCGCACCGCCCAAGCCTTTGGCTGAAAAGTCAACCTTCGGGGCGAAACTATGCTCAGGACAAAAGGTCACAACAATCGAGATCACACCGCCGTTAGGAACGAAGATCGAGGGGATCATCGAGAAAGCGAAGCTCTGCGCCCAACATGGGATAGACGCCATCAATATTCCTGACGGGCCTCGTGCGAGTTCGAGATTGTCTCCGATGGTGACGGCGTTGCGGATTCAACAACAGGCGAATATCGAAACGATTGTTCATTATTGCTGTCGGGATAGAAATTTGATTGCCATGCAATCGGATCTGCTCGGAGCAAGTGTGATCGGTTTGAAGAATATCTTGATTATCACCGGCGATCCGCCGAAGCTCGGGGCCTATCCCGATTCAACGGGCGTTTTCGACCTGGATTCCATCGCCTTAACTGAAGTGGCGACGAAGTTGAATCGCGGTCTGGATATCGGCGGAAATGCCTTTTCGCCCACGGCCGACCTGGCCATCGCCGTCGGGGCCAATCCCGTGGCCGAAAATATCGAAAGAGAAATAGATCGATTCAGGCTAAAGGTGGAGGCGGGAGCGGAGTTTGCGATTACTCAACCGGTATTTGATGAAAAGAAACTTTTTGATTTTCTCGACTCGATAAGAGATTTCCGAATACCCATTATCGCGGGGATATGGCCGTTTACGAGCTTTAAGAATGCCGAATTTATGGCGAACGAAGTACCGGGAGTGGTCGTTCCGAACAAGTGGCTTGAAAAAATGAAGAAAACAAAAACGAAGGAACAGGGGCGAATGGCGGGGATTGAGATTGCCAGAGAAATGATCGAGACGATAAAAGATCGCGTCGAGGGATTTGCGGTCAGCGCTCCTTTCGGCAATGTCGAGATGGCGTTGGCAACCCTTGACAAAGCCTCCATTGACACAACATAGTTCCGTTAAGACCGTTTTTAATGGATTATAATGATCTCCTCAAATTAAATGTCGTGGTGACGCCAACGTTTCACGGTCCGTCGTGATCGTATAATCTGTGTCTCTTATGTGCGTCACCGGATAATCATCACCCGGCATTCCAAATAAAGCCAGGCGCAAGACGGTGTTCGCCCAATCGAACTCACATCCGTTCCGGCAGTAAAGCCTGATTCTTCTGCTTTCAAGTATTTGCTTCATTCCCAGGGTGTAAGCCTCCCGTGGGAAACATTCGACGTTCCCACCGACGTGGCTTCGGACGGCATTAATTGTCACCGTGAAATCGTTCAGCCTCACCCGCCGGGGCCCCGTATCCTTAATCCCGGATTCCGGTTCGTTAAAAGCAACGTGCCCGTGAATGCCGATTCCGCCGTAACATGTGTCTATCCCACCCCCTTCTTCGATCTGTTTTGCAAGCGTGCCGATATTGTCCTCGCCCGGGAAAATCACGCGATCGGACCGCAACCCACACGAATTATTCAATCTCGACAGGAACAATCTTTCAGCCTCTCCCTTAAAGCTGAGCGGATGTTCGCGGCCAAGAGCCTTGCGGTTCTCGTCACAATTCTCATCCATGAAAAAGAACCAGCACTCGGATAGCGACATCTTCTCACCGTTTATGATTTCGGCCAGGAGCGGGTACTGGCCGGTCGGGCCTACGGGAAGAATCAACCGGGTTTGCTTGTTTTTTGAGTTATTCTCGCGAATCTCTTTTGCGATGTCCTCCGCGAACCTTTCATGTAAGGCGTCCAGATCTTCACAAACGACAAGATGATTTCCGGCTTTCTCTCGAACCTCCTGGGGTGATAGCTTCAGAAATTCGCGAATCTCTGTTTTTCTATCCATTATTGATTCTCCATACCTAAGAGCTTAAGAATGTTCCCTGAAAAAATGTGCCGTCTGGTTTGCACGGATATATTGAACCGATCCAAACGATCGACATCCTCTTTGAGGATTTGCTCTATTTTACTGTGATGCACATCTGTGCCGAAAACCACTTTTTCAAACGCGCCGGGCCACCAGAGCCATTGATCGATTCCGAGGGTGTCGGCTCGTTTTCGCCAGCCGTTAGGCTCACCCGTGAGATCCACATACACGTTCGGGCGCATGCGCGCCAGTTCAGCGGCATCGTCGTTCCAATGAACGCCTAAGTGAGCGACGATGATACCGAGATCCGGGAATTCCCTCGTTATCGGTTCAATCCGCATGGGATGCATATACCACGAGTTGATCTGTTCTCCCGGACTCTCCTTGCAAGCCACTAATCCCGTGTGGAACAAGACCGGCATTCGACACTCATTTGCTTTAGCCCAGAGTTCAAAACATGATGTGTCATCGTAAGGAACGCGCGGCAAATGAATCTTGATCGTCCGAAAGCCATTCTCGTAAGCCTGGTCGATTTTCTCGGGCCCATCCACTCCCGGCCGTATAAAAACGGCGCCGATGATCCTGTCCGGATGAGCTTGAAAGGCAAGCCTCACCTTGGCATTATCCACATGACCGAATAGCTCCCCAAGCCCGCTCATGCAACACATTGCAATATCACACTGATCCATCGTGTTCAGGAGATTATCGAGATATCCGGGTTCATCCAGAAGATGTGTATGAGCATCTACAATTTTCATCTGTGATTGCCAACCATTCAAGCGCAGGGATTAAACGACTGAGTAAACATATCTCATCTACAGCCTAAATCAAGCTTTTTCTCTGTTTGAAGTACTCCATTTGTACGGAAGAAACGACGGGCTATGGAACAGTCAATCGCGTATGCCTCTTGCGAAAGGCTAAAGGGGTCACCCCTTTGATGG
>CAYZAT010000320.1:0-3946 GCA_964476475.1 uncultured Pirellulales bacterium | reverse complement strand
TTTTCTGCGCGGAATTTCGGCACGAAATCCTTATACCCGAACGTCGATTGATCGCCCCAGGTCTGTTTGTGATGCTCGAAGAGCGCATTGCCCTTGTTGTACATATTACGGGGGTACCATTCGCTTCCGGCGGCGGGAACCGAATAGACGCCCCAGTGAATGAAGATGCCGAACTTGCCGTCCATATTCCACTCGGGCGTTTCGTATTGCTTCAGAGAATCCCACGTCGGTTCGAAACGGTTTTTTTTGTGATGTGTCTGCGTGCAGGATGTCCCGATTAACACCATTAAGATTCCGATAATTGCCCATTGTCTCTTTTTCATTTTTACGCCCCTTAATTTTCACCTGAATTGATTTGCCATTTGAGAATACCGGCGGAAAAGTTCGGTTGTAATTGCGCTTCCAAACGAAGTGATGTTGTTTTCACCGGATCGAACGTTATCCGATTAAATGTATCTTTTGCGACGCCATAGCTATCGGTGGTGGAGACTTCCTTCCATTGGTTGCCGTCTTTGAAGAGCAGCCGCCAGGACTTTGGAGTGCGGCAGCCGCCCTGACCCGTGTCGTCGAAAAAGTAAACCGCCGAGCGCGAGATTGTTTTCGGTTTGTCGAAGTCGTATTGCACCCATTCGGTTGTGCCTTTGTGGTCCCACCAGGTGAAGCGGGGGATGCTGTGGTCGTTGGAGTGACGCGGCGCGATGCCGTCGCCGAGCGCCGAAACCGTGTCGCCGTCCCAGCAATGCGAAGCGGTGGCGGGACGGGCTTTCGGCGGCTCCTTCCACTCGTGCGCATCCGGCCCCGAACCGATGGTCGGAAAGGAAGCGATGCGCAGCCGGGCGCAGCCCATCGGAATGAGCGTGACGGTTTCCGCCGGTTCGTCGGATTTGACCGGGCTGGGCTGGAGCCGGCCCACTAAACCCAGATGATCCTTTTGCCAGGCGCGAATCTTTTTCGCCCTGCCACGCAGCGCAATCGGTGCGGCTGTCGCTTCAAAAGGCTGGTCGTCGTCGGGCCAACTCTTGTTCACCACCTCGAATGAGGAAGCGGGATCATCATCATTGAGTATCAGGCCGTAGTTCCAGGCGGTCGCCGGGTGGATTTCCCAGGCGGGCCATTCGTCGGTGCCGCCTTCGCGAACATATTTCTCACCAATCTTGAGCGAGTAAGTCAGCGGCCCGCGGTCCACCGAGACGCTGTTTTGGTTTTTAGCCCACTTTCGAAGGGTGATGTTCATCGGGAACTTGAGATGGAGCTTATCGCCGTCCGTCCATCGCCGGTGGATCTCGATATAGGACCCGGAGCCGTACAGTTCGAGCATCTTCTTGTTCATTGTCACTTCCGGTTTCCGGCACCAGCCGGGTATCCGCAGATATAGCGGGAATTCGACCGGCTTGCTCGTTCTGATTGTGAATTCGATCTGATCGGCGAACGGATAGCGCGTTGCTTCCGTGATTGTGACCTGCGTTCCATCGCCGACTTTCGCGGTGACTTTGCACGGCGCAAACAACACCGCGGCCAGTCCATTGCCCGGCGTCGCCAGCCACAGATGCTCGGCGTAATAAGGCCACCCGTGGCCCGTGTTATGCTGGCAGCAACGATGGCGATGCGGATCGAACAGGAGCATCGGTCCGCCGTTTTGCAGGCCCGGCGATTTGCTGTGCCGGTCGCAAAGGATCATGTTTGGGGCGGTCAGATAATGCAACGCCTTGAGATCGGGTGTAAACGCCGCCGGAAGCGAATTGAAAGCCACGTCCTCACATCGGTCGGCCCATTTCGGATCGCCTGAGATCGTCAGTAGAATCTCCTGGGAGAGCATCATCTCGACCATGCCGCACGTCTCGACCGCCTGGCGCGGTCCCGTGAAGCCTTCCCGGCAGTTTTCGTCGCCGCCGAACATACCGCCGGGGACCTGGCCGTAGAGCGTGCGAATCTTGCTCCAGTTCCGCTCGGCCGCTTCCAGGTGAGCGGGATTCTTCGATTGCATGTAGAACGTTGCGGCTTCGCCGAAGCCCTGAGACATATTGACGTTGTGCCAGTTAATGACGTCCTTTTCCCATTCGGCCGTGTGGCGATGTACTTTCCGTGCCAGATCGAGCAGGAAGGCGTCCCCGGTTCTGTTGTAGAGCCAATAAACGCTGTAGAGCAAATCGCCGCCCCGTATCTTGGGCCAGTAGCCAACGAGGAACTGATCCTCCGGCACAGTCGTCAGATATTTCATATAGTTGGTCATGAGCTCGATCACGCGCTTATCACCGGTAAACTCATGGTAATCTTGCAGGCAGAAGAGCATAATCATGTTCGGCCACAGGTCTTCCCGGCCCTGGAGGCGCGTGGCCGCCCCTTTCCGGCCCTTGTCCGGCCCGAACCAGCCGTCTTCCTTCTGGCCGGCCAGCGCCGCCTCGATCCAGATTTTGGATTCGGCGATCATCCGTTCGTTGCGGAGGATGTAGCCGCAATTGCTGAAACCCTTGAGCCAGTAGGGAGGCTCTTCCCAACCATGATCGCCCTCGCCCGCCGGGCTGAGCCACGCGTTGCCTTCCTTCTTGAGGAACCGGCTGATCTCCGTCAGATGCCCGTGGAATCCTTCAGCCTGCAATTCGAGCTGCCGGCGGACCCACCCATCCGGCTCAATCGCCCCGACCGGTAGTTTCATAAACGGACTCGGTATCAAAGGCGGACGATTACCAACGTAAAAGTTATTGACCAATTTCGTGTCCGGGCGTTCGACCACGCGAATATTCGTATCTCCCGACCAGGCGATTCCGGCCAGCGACACAACGAGCACGGTGGCCATTAGCATATACTTGAACATTCTTCATCCTTTCATTGGTAGGGTGTGCACCGCACACCTTATTCGTAGCGAGGGCGTCTCGCCCTTGAATTAAAACGATTGTATGCAAAAGGCCTGATCCTGCCAATATAAAACGTATGGTCATTGGAAACACTTCTTGTACCAATAATGATAATATGATATACTAAAATTTGTGAGATGATGCTATCGTTTTAGAGGTGACAACGATGTCGAAGCGAACTAGCCGAACGATCTATCTGATGGTATCCATATTCATTCTTACAATCCTACCCGCCGATTCCAGGGCGAAAGTCGTTTACGTGGACGATGACGCCGTCGGTGCGAACGACGGCTCATCATGGCAAAACGCCTACACCTTTCTCCAGGATGCTCTGTCCGAAGCCACTCATTTCGCTGATAAGGAAAAGACGGTCGAGATTCGAGTCGCACAGGGCATCTATACACCCGATACAAACTCAGTTACTCCTGATGGCACTGGCAACGAGGAGGCCACATTCCAACTCATAACTTAACTACCACCGGCTGAAGCCGGTGGGTTTCTTTCGACGGACTAAACCGCCGACTAAAGAGAATAACGGCTGAAGCCGACGGTTTTGACCGGTTCCGCCATCCGGCGGACTAAAGTTCGTATTGGAAAATAATGTGACGATCATGGGCGGCTATGCGGGAGTCGGCGAAACGGATCCCAACGCACGTGATATCGAAGTCTATGTGACTTTCCTAAATGGAGACCTCAAAAAAAACGACATAGAAGTGAACGATCCTGTAAACCTATTATTACCTGACCGATATGATAATAGTGAGGTTATAGTAACAGGCAGCAACACGGACGCAACCGCGGTTCTTGATGGTGTTACGATTAGCGGGGGATATAAACCGTTGATATTTTATTTTCGTTCCCCTGCTGGTGGGGCCGGAATGTTCATTTCTTCAGGAAGCCCGACACTCATCGATTGCACGTTCACGGATAATATAACGAACGTTACCGGCGGTACTTTATTCATTCGTGATGACAGTAATCCCAAGTTGATCAACTGTAAATTTACGAGAAATTATGCTTTTTCTGGGGGAGGAATCTATAGCTTTAAAAACAGGAGTCCAACACTGATCAATTGCATATTCAGTGATAATTAC
>CAYZAT010000319.1:0-3967 GCA_964476475.1 uncultured Pirellulales bacterium | reverse complement strand
GCTGTAGGCAAATCCAAAACCGAAACCCATCACCACAAAGGCCGGTACGAAACCCCAGAGCGAGCGGCCGAATATCATGAGCACAAGAGGAACGATGAGGGCCACTTGGGCGCCGAGAAGGTACGTGAGTTTAAAATGCCAAAAGCCAAGACGTCCCGCGCCCGTCAGGATGGCAAAGTTGCAGATTCCGAAGACCGTAATCATAATTCCAAACTGCGTTTCGGAGAATCCCAAGCCCGTAAAAAGTAACGCAAACTGCGAACGCGATACCCCCAGACAGGCCCATGAGCAGAACAGGGCAATGCGGGCCATCCATTTGAAGCGGAGCAGCATGGTCTCGTCGAAATGGGTTTCGGCAGGTTCGAGAGGCTTGGCCGAAGCGGCCGTGCCGGCCGATTCATCATGGGCAATCCAAAGCAGGATGAAACAAATCGCCAAACCCGCCACGCTGGCCACGATAGGATTAAGGGTGCCGTTTTCCACCAACACGCCACTTATCGAAGGGCCCAGGATGGCGGTCGCCGACCACATCCCGTTATAGGTTCCGAGACGACGGTTCAAAACGGCCCCTTCGTAATCCGCCGACACCCAAGACATCAGGAAAGGCCAGAACAGCGACATCGCCGCACCCGCAAGGACACCTGCGGCAATCATCGTCCATATCAGCGTAAGGTTGCCGAACTGATGATTGGCAAGAACGTACCCCACCACGGCGATCATGACGACCGTGGCCAGGAACATGGCGGCGGTCGCCGTACGCGTGGCGTGACGCGCGTTAAGGTGGCCCAATACCGTGCCTGCAAACAGCAAGCATACCAGATAACCCAGCATGTTGGCCGCCCAGACGTATCCGACGTGCTCCTCGGTCCCCCCGATGTTGCGGATAATGAACGGCATCGCCGTCCACAAGACGTTTAGACTGATCGCCATGGCAAACGCGGCTCCATACAGGGGCCAAACGCCGGCACGGTCCTGACGAGCATTTTGAGAGAAGGCTTCATTCATCAGATCACACCCAAAAGGATAGCATTGTACAATCATGCACATATATCGCAATAGGTTAAATGGCAAGATTACGACCCCCTGCTTCAAAACAGCAAGATTTGAGTTTTTGCTTGACAGAGGTATTAGCAATCTGGTAAAAGAGATATGGCTAAAAGGTGTTCAGGAGTCTCCAACTGATGATGTGATAAATATCTTTCCGGTTAGGGCAGGCACCCGGATACGCCTTACGTGAGGAAAAGGGTTGAATCTAAATAGACATGGAGGAGAAATCCGTGTTTGTAACCTGTGGTTCGGAGATGCCGTATAGGGCCATTCCTCATCTTTTCTTACAGGTAGAGATTTTAGATTTTTCCATGACGTATATGCAAGGTTGTCTGAGACCATGTTCTCTGTCAATGGGTCGGTCGATGACAACAGGGAGCTTGGTGTGTAGCCAAAGCGATCTCACATTTTCTTAGTCCCTTTTGAAAGGAGGATTATCATGTGTAAGAGGTTGATTGATTTAATGTTTGTTGCGGCCGTTCTCTTTATCGCGGCCCCCGTCGGCGCCATGCTCGTCGATTGGGAAAACACCGTGGCGCCGGCCTCGCCGGCATTCCTCGCCACCAACGTCCCCGATGGGCTTTATGACATCGGCGTATACGGCGGCGAGCAGACCTATGAGTTCGTTGTGAAAAGCAATCCCGATGAAACGGAAGCCAGCATGGCACTGATCGGCAGGAGACAATTCGGCGACACGGAGGCGGGACTGAAGTACGAGCAGTGGAACAATACCGGAACTTACGGCGCCACTCTTTTTGGTGTGGTGGACCTTGATTTCGGTGTGGCCAACGATCCCGGTGTCGATACCCATTTGGTCTTTGTTTCCAGCGAAACAGCGGGAACGACGGCGCTGTACGTCAACGGCGTTTACCAAGCCAGTGTCGATGCGGCGATCCCCCTGTCGGGCCTCGTCGGTATCGGCTACGGCGCGCAGGGTGAGGACGGAAGCGGCGTCTTCGACGATTTCGACGGCGTTATCTATGGCGTGGCGATCTACGACGCGGCGCTTTCGGATGAAGAAATCGCAGCACACTCCGACGCGTTTTTCAGGCCGGACCCCGTAATGCCCGGCGGCGAAGGTCTGGTTGCATATTACGCAATGGAAAACAACACGGATGACAGCTCCGGCAATGCACTCCACGGAACGCTCGTCGGCGAGCCGAGCTTTGTCGAAAGCCTGACCGGCTACGGCATGGCGCTGGACTTCGACGGTATCGACGACGTGGTCGAATTGGGCGCGATTGATGTGATCGGCCAGATCACGCTCGCGGCATGGATTAAAGCCGACGATTTCGAGATCAATGATGCCCGGATCATCACGAAGGCACAGGAATGGGGTGGAAACGATCACTGGTGGATGTTGAGTACCATTTCGGAAACGAGCCTGCGTTTCCGGCTGAAAACCGATGACGGTCAGGAAACCGCCACATTGGTTTCCGATTCCGTCCTGGAAGCCGGAACCTGGGCGCATGTGGCCGCGACGTGGGACGGCGGGATGATGCGGATCTACAAAGACGGCGAAGAAGTGGCCAGCCAGGAAAAAGGCGGCTCCGCCGTGGCGGTCGATCCGAACATCAGTGCGGCCATCGGCTCTCAACCCTCGGATGCCTTTGCCAGTGACCCGAGCCACGTGGCCAAGTTCTTCGATGGCATGATCGACGAGGTTTACATATATGGCCGGGATTTGTCTGGTGGCGAGGTTCGATACCTTGCCGGTGATCGCCCTCCGCCCGTCGTGCTATTCGAGGAAGATTTCGAAGGTTTGACGTTAGGCCCGAACGTTGACGAGGCGCTGGCCGGTGATGCCGTTTGGACGGATACGCCGCCGGAAGGGTGGGCCGTTGACGAAAGCGGAATTCCCGGTATCGGCGATCCGGCGACCGACGGCGTGACCGAATGGGCCGGATGGGCCTTCGCGGATAAGGACTGGTGGATCGAGACGGCCGGTGACCAGGACCGTTCTCTATTCACGCTGGGAAGTGGAATCGTGGCCATCGCCGATCCGGACGAGTGGGACGACGCCGACCGTGTTTCGACGCCGATTGCCGACGATCCCTACGATACCTGGCTCACCACACCGGCGATTGACATCTCCAGTGCGGATGCCGGTACGGTCCAGCTCAAATTCGATTCGAGCTGGCGACCCGAATTCGATTCCAACTACCATCAGACGGCAAGCATCACTGCGTCGTTTGATGGCGGCGATCCCGCCGAGGTGCTTCTGTGGGAATCCGACGAAGCGAGCCCCAACTATAAGCCTTACGCCACCAACGAGACGGTGATTGTCGATCTGGGCAATCCGGAAGGCGCAGCAACCGTCGTTCTGACGTTCGGCCTGTTCGATGCCGGCAATGACTGGTGGTGGGCGATTGATAATGTCCAAGTTATTGCACCGCCTCCCGCTCCCGAAGAACCGGATCCGTCTCTGTCTATCTACTACTCCTTCGATGACGTGAGCGATGTCGTCGCGGATCAATCGGGCAAAGGCCATGACGGCCTGGTCGTCGGCGAGGTCACAGCAGAAGCAGAAGGCATCCTCGCCGGAGCGGCTAAATTCGCAAACGCCGGCTACCTCGATTTGGACGGCCTGAATTTTTCACTCGAAGATATTCCGACTTCCGCCCTAACGCTCGCCGCATGGATCAAATGCGAGAATAACGGAAGTCATCACGCGATCTTCAACGCCAGAGCCTCCGATCAAACCTGGCTGGTCCACCCGGAGGCCCGCAGCAACGGCGAGTTCCGATGGCTGCTTCGCTCGTACGGCGGGACGACGATGTTCGATATCCGCGCCGGCGTGGTTACGTGGGATGAGTGGCTGCATTTTGCAGGGACGTACGACAAAGCGACCGCCAAGGCGGCATTGTGTATCAATGGTGAATTGGTTTCGGAGATGGACGTTGCGGAGCCTGCCGATATC
>CAYZAT010000318.1:0-3992 GCA_964476475.1 uncultured Pirellulales bacterium | reverse complement strand
TCCATGAGATAGGCGGTATGAATATCCTTGGCCTGGGAATCAAAGCGGTCTCCGCGCGACAGGATCCATCGGCCGTCCCAGGACCACAGAATGATATCATTGTTCAATTGCTCTTCTGTTGAAGGAGACGTGGCCTGCGTCAAATTTCGGGAATCCGCGCCGTCCGGGTGTGCGATCCACACGTCATTCCTTTTCTTGCCCCGCTCCGTGCGGGTCATCTCCAGGTTGCTCGTATATGCAATCATTTCCTCGTACGCACCCGGCGGGCGCCAGCGAGGCTGTCGGTTACTGACGGATTCAGCACCGATCGAGGTCAGGAGTGCCAGGTTGCCGCCATCCGGATCGGTCACGGCAATATCATAATACTCATTGCTGGCTTCCGATTGAAAAGTCAAGCGTGGCGGCAGGGTGAAGCTCCAGCACGCATACCGGTTCTGGCCCCGTTCCGGCACCACGTCCCACCGGTTATCCGCCTGGGTATCATAGACGGTGACAAACCGTCTTCTGGACGGTCCCCTGCGGGTCTTGAACACAATGTACCGATCGTCCGGCGACCAGAGCGGCCCCTCATCCTCATCCAGGTTGAACCGCGGCTAGGGTTGACAGGCCATGACGGTTTCTTTGGTTTTCAGATCGTACACATAGGCTCCGGACTGGCTTTCCGAGCTTGAGGAATTTGCATACAGGAACGCCACCTTATCCCCGGCCCAGGACCATTCGGCATAATACGGAAAACCGATCGGCGTAATGGCCTCTGCATTGGAGCCGTCGCTGTCTGCGATAAACAACTGGCGTTGGGTGTCGGTATGCAGCACCTGATAGAGGATCTTCTTGCCGTGCGGCGTCCAGGCAATTGCCGTGGATTTGCCATCATCGGTCAACGGCACGAGCGTAGCGCCGTCCGCGATAAATGCTGCCCGTGCAGGACCGCAAATGAGAAGTCCAGTCACGGCCGACAACAGAAACAAACAATGCTCATTTCTCTTGAAAATGCCGTTCATTGTACACCTGCTTTCCCCGGTGAATGCAGTGCTAAGCATAGAATCAGCACGGCCGGGATCATTTTCGATATTTTACTCGTTGCTTGCATAATGAACAGCGCCTCAGAGATTCGATAATAAATACACTCTTGTCAACTCAGCCAAACGCCCCGCCCTCCAGCTTTTTTGATACGATACTCATTTATCCCGGTAGTTCAAGCTTTTGGTTCTTTTCTCGCATATCCCTTCCATACTTTTTAGTCTCCTTTTGGAGATTTGGCCGGGAAGTGCCCAAATTTTCGGGGGTATTCTTGACGCTGCGGGCCGGCGCGGTTATATTACCGCTCAGTCTTTCATTCGGCCCGTCGGATAGCAAGACACAGGGGGCGGCCGAGTTTGTGGAAGATACCAGATGAAATAGGGGGTGAATGGGTGAATGGAGGCATGAGACACGGTAGGGCACGTTGTTTTACCACGGGCGAATGAATCGGTGCCCACAACATAAGAAAAAAAGGAGAATTAGGAGAAGTCAACAATGAGAAAGGCTCTATATTTGCTCAGTGCGATGCTTTTATTTATTGCGACCGAAAACTCGGTCGAGGCGAGTGAAAGCGATCTGTCGAAGGAAAATGCCGAGCTCAAGCAGAGAGTTGAGAAACTCGAAGGCGAGGTGGAAAAGTTGAAGAAGACTATTCCGGGGGCGACGACCGATCAAACCAAAAAGCCGGTATGGTCCACTCTGGATTTCCAGTTGTATGGCTATCTGAAGCTCGATGCCGCGTATGATGATTCCAGGATCAATAACGGCAATTTCGCCGATTGGGTGAGACCGGAGAATAATAATGACGATGACAGCCAATTCAACATGACGGCCCGGCAGAGTCGGTTCGGGGTGAATATCACCGGGCCGGATAATGGACGGGTTAAGACCAGCGGTCGGGCGGAAGTGGATTTCTACGAAGGCGGTGCGGAGAATAAACCGCGTATCATGATGCGTCACGCTTATATGAAGATGGACTGGGCCAAAGAGCGATTCAGCATCCTCGCGGGGCAGACGTCGGATGTTTTCAGCCCGTTGGTGCCATCGACCGTGAACTATACCGTTTGCTGGTGGTCGGGTAATATTGGGTACCGGCGTCCTCAATTCCGGGTCACAAAAGAGTTGGATCTGGGTTCGGATATCGATTTGAAGCTCGAAGGCGCGCTGGCCCGGAATATCGGTCGAGCCGACGCTGTAGCGGCGCCCAATGGAACCGAATCCGGCGAGGATGAGGGCTTCCCGGTCGTACAGGCCCGGGCGAGTGTAACCATGCCGGACCGTAGTGTTGTGGGCCTGTCCGGGCACATGGGCGAGGAGGAATATGACACGACGGTCTTCGGCGATCATGAGGATTTCGATACGTGGTCGCTGAACCTGGATATGACCAAGCCGATCAACGAAAAGGTCACAATCAAAGCCGAGTGTTTCATCGGGGAGAACTTGAACGCCTATCTCGGCGGGATCGGACAAGGCGTGACGACCGCCGCCGGAATCAACCGGTATGAAGAGATCGGCAGCAAGGGCGGATGGATCGCGGCCAGCCTCGGGCCGTGGGAAAATATTCGATACAACGTGGGCATCGGAATGGACGACGTCAAACAAGGCAATGTCCAGGTGGGCAGCCGGACGTATAACAGCAACGTGTTCGGCAACTTTTTCTACGCGTTGAGCGAGCACGTCGAATGGGCCGTGGAGCTTTCCCACTGGCGGACCGAATATCGTGGAAGCGGCGACGCGGATGCCCTGCGGGTGCAAACGGCGCTGATTTACAAATTCTAACAGGTTTTTCGGTTGACAGCTTTTGGAACTGCCGGTAAACTCACGACCTAATCTTTCAAATCTCAGGGTAGAAGAAGGGTTGTAATAGGGGAATCAACTGTACGGTTAGGGTACGCTTGATTTTGCTTGAGAATAATAAGGTACAAAAACGAGATTTTGCAACTTCTAATGACGCAAAGGAGAATTCATGGGACAAAAAAAAGGTATTGACTCTCTAATGAGTGAAAAGCGGACGTTTCCACCGTCGGCGGAGATAAAGGCGAACGCCTATGTCAACAGCCCCGAACAATACAAGAAAATGTGGGATCAGTCGGTCAATGATCCGGATGCTTTCTGGCTCGAACAGGCCAAAAGCCTGACCTGGTTCAAGGAACCCACCAAGAGCCTGGAGTACACCTGGGATACAAAAGCCCGAAAGATCGAGCACACCTGGTTTGAGGACGGCGTGCTCAACGTCACCACCAACTGCCTGGATCGCCACTTAGGCACCCCCGTCGCCAAGAAGACCGCGATCCTCTGGCAGGGCGACGCCGACGAAGACGTCGTCAAGTTCACCTATGAGGAATTGTACAAGGAAGTTTGCAAGTGCGCCAACGTCCTGAAATCCAAGGGGATCCAGAAGGGAGACCGCGTGGCGATCTATATGGGCATGGTTCCCGAACTGGCCGTCGCGATGATGGCCTGTGCCCGAATCGGCGCGATCCATTCGATCATCTTCGGTGGTTTCAGCTCCGACGCCATCAGCGGCCGCGTGAACGATTCCGACTGCAAGATGCTCATCACCTGCAATGTTTCTCGCCGTGCCAGTAAGCACATCCCCCTCAAGAAGATCTCGGATGAGGCCCTAAAGACCTGCCCGACGATTGAGACGTGCCTGGTCGTTAAGGTCACCGAGGACGAGTGCAACATGGAAGCCGGACGCGACGTCTGGTACCACGAGGAAATGGCGAACGCATCCGAAGAATGCGAGGCCGAGAAGATGAACGCCGAAGATCCGCTGTTCATCCTCTACACCTCCGGCTCGACCGGCAAGCCCAAGGGCGTCGTCCACACCACGGCCGGCTACCTGATGCACACCACGCTGACGCATAAGATCGTCTTCAATATTCATGACGATGATATTTACTGGTGCACCGACGATATCGGCTGGGTGACCGGTCACAGCTATATCGTGTACGGCCCCTTAGCCAACG
>CAYZAT010000317.1:0-3996 GCA_964476475.1 uncultured Pirellulales bacterium | reverse complement strand
ACGAAAATGGAAAGGCCGTCCATTGGAACCCGGCGGCGGAAAAGATGTTTGGCTGCGGAAAACAGGAAATGATCGGCCACACACTCGATCTGCTTATTCCCGAACAATACAGGCACTGTCACCAGCAACATGTCAAAGACTACTTCGCCATGTATAAACAGAAACGTGTGAATGAGGGTACAGTGGAAGTTCAAGCCCAACATCGTGACGGCCATACCTTCCCCATCGAGCTCTCGCTTTCCATCGGCACCATTGACAGTCAGCCAATGGTGATCGCTATCGCTCGCGACATCACGGAACGCAAGAAAGCGGAACAAACCCTGGAAGAGCTGAATAGCGCCCTTGAAACCACTAATCTCGACTTGATACGCACCAACAAGGAGCTCCAGGAATTCGCTTACATCGCGGCCCATGATCTCAAAACACCGCTCCGGGCGATCGGGACATTGGCGGACTGGCTCGCGGTGGATTACGCCGACAAGTTCGATGAGCCGGGCAAAGAGAATGTCAGTCTGCTTGTGGCAAAGGCCAAACAAATGGGCTCGCTCATTGATGACATCCTTCGATACTCCGGCGCGGGACAAAATACGCAGAAGTCTCAGGAAGTGGATTTAAATCAGGTCTTACAGGCCATGATTGAGGACGTCGCCCCGCCGAAACATATTCAGGTGGCTGTCGAAGACCAACTCCCTACCACAAAATGCAAAAAGACCCATATTATCCAGATTTTCCAAAACCTGATTAGCAATGCCGTCAAATATATGGATAAGCCCGAAGGCCGAATCGCCATCCGTTGCACCGAACAGGACAATGCATGGAAATTCAGCGTCGCCGATAACGGGCCCGGGATCGAAGAGAAGTATTTTGAGAAGATTTTTAAAATCTTTCAAACCCTTAAGCCGTGTGAAGGCATCGAGAGTACCGGCATTGGGCTATCCATTGTCAAAAAGCTCGTCGAGCTCAATCATGGGGCGGTTTGGGTCGAATCCGAAATTGGCCGGGGATGTACGTTCTTCTTCACATTGCCCAAATCGAAACAGGCGAGCGTGGCTTACGCGAAATGACAGACCCTTTTTTCCCGGCCACGCGCTAAGCGTTCAATTCTTCTTTCAAAGCAGCCACGAGCTCACACGTTGTTTGCGCCGCCTCATCCGTCGAAACACGCCGGCTTTCCGACTCTCGGCGCAATTTGATCTCCACGGCATTTTCAGCAAGCGACCTCTTGCCCACCGTCACTCTCACGGGAACACCAATCAGGTCGGCGTCCTTAAATTTGGCCCCTCCGCGAAGCACCCTGTCATCCAGCATGACGTCGATCCCCCGTTGGAGCAACTGCTGGTAAATACTTTCGGCGACCCGAGCGACGTTCTCATCGTCCTGATTCACGGAAGTAATAATCACCTCAACCGGCGCAATACTGATCGGCCAGATAATCCCGTTGTCGTCATTGCCCAGCTCAATGGCGGAGGCAAAAATACGGTTAATGCCGATGCCGTAGCAGCCCATAATGCACGGTTGCTCCCGCCCGTGCTCATCCAGAAATTTCGCACCAAGCTTCGTACTGTATTTGGTCCCTAACTTAAAAACCTGACCGACTTCGATGCCCTTTTTAAAAAGCAGCTTTTTACCGTCGTACGTATCGCCCTCTTCGGCATAGCGAATGTCCGTGACGATGACATTCTCACCGTCCAGCGGGAAATCTCTGCCCGGAACAACATTCCTGACATGATAGTCGCTCTTGTTCGCCCCCGCGACACCCGACGCCATCGCCGCGACTGAATGATCGACGATCATGCTCGCAACGTTGTCCGCTATGCCTATCGGCCCGGCAAAACCGACTTTCGCCCCAGTGACTTTTTTAATAACCTCTTCGGCAGCCAGTTCGGCATGTTCACCGCCAAGCACTTGAGTCAATTTCTCGGGATTGAGTTCATGATCGCCCCGCACGAGCGCCGCAATCGTTTTGTCGCCGGTGCTAAAGATAAGCGTCTTAATCATATCCTTCGACTGTGTCCCTAAGAACGCACATACCTCGTCGATACTACCCGCATCAGGCGTGTGCACTTCCTCGGGCGCCGGAATCTCAGTATCGCTCTTCTGCCGCGGGGCCGGATCGACGGCGGCCCGTTCAAGATTGGCCGCATACGAATTATCCTCCGTATAAACAATCGTATCCTCACCCGATTCGCAGGGGACCGTGAATTGATGCGAGCCGGTGCCGCCCATTTCGCCGGACTCGGCCTGGACGATCACGTAGTTGATCCCACAACGTTTGAAAATCCGGCAATAAGCGTCATACATGGCCTGATAAGATTCGCCGAGTCCTTCCGCATCCGCATCGAAACTATAGGCATCCTTCATGATGAACTCGCGGGACCGAATCGGACCGAATCGTGGACGAAATTCATCGCGGAATTTAGCGCTGATCTGATACACGTTGATCGGCATCTGCTTGTACGAGTTGATCTCGCCGACGGCCAAATTAGTCACAACCTCTTCGGCCGTTGGGCTCAGCACACTCGTCTTGCCGTGCCGGTCCTCCAGCCGGAACATGGTCGGCCCGTAATCCACGCTCCGCCCCGTCTTCTCCCACAACTCGAGCGGCTGCAGGGAGGGAACGAGAATCTCCTGGGCGCCGGCCCGGTTCATTTCTTCACGGACAATCGCGATAATCTTGAGCAGGCACTTCCACCCAAGCGGAAGATAGGTATACGTACCGCTGGCCACCTTGCGACATAAACCCGCCCGAATCATCAGTTTATGACTGATCGTCTCGGCGTCGGCGGGCACTTCCTTTACGGTCGGTACGAACATCCGGCTGTATCTCATATGACATTCCTCGTGGTTAATAGATCACGATCCATTCTCTCATTACGTCGAAACGCACGGCATTTAGCGTGCGTTTATAGTCGAAAAATGACGGGACTGCAAGGATTAAGTGTACAGCACGATGAGCACGACAATACTATAACCGATCAGATTCACGATCATCGGCACATCCGTCAGCAGGATGGCCTCGGGACTGCCGCCCTGCCTTTTGCAGTACACAAGGTAGAGGTAGCGATAGATCCCGTACAGCACGAACGGGATCGTGTATTTGAGATTGGTCGTGCCGAAGCGACTCACCGTCTCGCTCGACAGCGTGTAAACGGAGTAAGCCACGACGCTCGATGCGGTGACGACGGAGATCATCTGGTCCAGCAACAGCATGTCGTACGTGCCGAGCACCTTGCGATGATCGGCGGCCCGTTCTTCGAGCAGCAGCATCTCATGGCGCCGCTTGCACAGAGCAATGAAAAGCGACACGAAAAACGTACACACCAGGAGCCACGAAGAAACCGAGACATCGATAACCAGGGCCCCCGCCATGACTCTCAGGAAAAAGCTGGAAGCGATACAAAAGATATCGATGATCACCAGGTGCTTCAGCCATAAGCTATACGCCAACTGGACGACAAGATAAGCCATGGCCGTCAACCCAAACTGAAGGTCCGTCAAAAAAGCCAGGACGATCGCGGCGACTGAAATAACAACAAAGGCTATCCAGGCCCGGCTGATGGAAAGCGCGCCCGAGCTAATCGGACGCTTGGATTTCTCCGGATGACGTCTGTCGCTGGCAATATCCGCGATATCGTTCAGGATGTAGGCGCCTCCCGACAAGAGACAGAACAGACCAAAGGCGGCCAGCGTTTGAAGCAGCTTGGCGGAAGAGAAGATATTTTGCGAAAACACAAGAGCGACAAAAACGACGATGTTTTTGCTCCACTGCTTCGGTCGCAAGGCTAAAATAAGGTTCTTCATAAACGTGCCCGTCTTTCAAACCGCAGGAAAACCACGATCGAGCGCATTTATAGCCCAATAATAAAAACCCTGCAAGGATATTTCCAGACCGACAAGAAGTGAAGAGGCAAGCAGAAATGAATTTCCGCCTGGAAGGATGAATGTAAGGTTCCGAGCAACAGCATCTTGTAGCGTTCTTTGAAAAGTTGATAATCT
>CAYZAT010000316.1:0-4017 GCA_964476475.1 uncultured Pirellulales bacterium | reverse complement strand
GGCCAGCATGGGCCATATCCGCGATCTGCCCAGCAAATCGCTTTCCGTCGATATAAGTAAAGATTTTACACCAACTTACGAGATTATTCCCTCGCGTAAAAAGACCCTTGCATCCCTCAAAAAAGCCGCTAAAAACGCCATGTTGGTCTATCTGGCCACCGACCTCGACCGCGAAGGAGAGGCCATCGCCTGGCATTTGGCGCAATTACTGAAGGTTCCGGAAGATAAAACCTATCGCGTCATTTTTAACGCGATTACCCAATCCGCGATCAAGAACGCCTTTGCCGAGCCGGCCCGGCTCGATATCGACAAAGTCATGGCCCAGCAGGCCCGCCGGATTCTCGACCGGATCGTAGGCTATCAGATCAGTCCGCTGTTGTGGAAGAAAGTCACCCGGGGGCTGTCGGCCGGACGCGTTCAGTCCATCGCCGTCAGGATCATCGTCGAGAAGGAAAAGGAGATTCGAGCCTTCGATCCGAAGGAGTACTGGCTGATTCCCGCCGTCTTTACCACCGATCTGAAAAGCGACTATACCCGGCAGTGGCTCGATTTTGTGCGGACGCCAAGCGAGAACGACAAACCGCCGACCCTCGTCGAGCAAAGCCGGTGGCTGACGGAACATCATGCCTTTAAGGCTGAACTCTATAGAATCGGGGATGAGGATTTTCAGGCGTCGAACCAGGACCAGGCCGACTCCATCTTCAACGCGCTCCAGCAGACGGAATTCGAGCTGGCCGACCTAAAGACGAAAGAATCCGTATCCCGGCCGTCGGCGCCGTTCATTACCTCTACATTGCAGCAAGCCGCCGCCAATCGGAGGGGTTTCACCGCGAAAAGGACGATGCGCGTCGCCCAGCAGTTGTACGAAGGCATCGACTTGGGCTCGATGGGCTCTCTCGGATTGATTACGTATATGAGAACGGACAGTACGCACCTTTCCAAGGAGGCGATTACCGAGGTCCGTAAGTATATCGACGCGCAGTTTGGATCCGCCTATCTGCCCGGGGAAGCCAAGATTTACGCGTCCAGCAAATCGGCTCAACAGGCGCATGAAGCGATCCGCCCGACGGACGTGGACCTGACACCGTCCGATATTAAGAGTTTTCTAACCGACGAACAATACAAGCTTTATGATCTTATCTGGCGTCGTTTCGTCGCCTCTCAGATGGCCGGGGCCAAATGGAGCGTCACTCACCTGGAAATCGCGGCCCAGACCTCAATCGGTCGCTGCCGGTATCGAACGAACGGCCGGATCCTGGTCTTTGACGGCTTCACAAAGGTCTGGCCGATCACGTCGAACGAGCAGGAATTGCCCGCGATGACCGTCGGTCAGAAACTGGCGCCGGTGGATATTCAAGCCGAACAGCATTTCACCAAGCCGCCCGCCCGATATACGGAAGCCTCTCTGGTCAAGGCGCTCGAAAAAGAAGGAATCGGCCGGCCCAGCACCTATGCGACGATCATCAGCACCGTTCAGGACCGGGGCTACGTCGATCAGCGGGAAAAGAAGTTTTACGCCACCGACCTCGGCGAGATCGTTACGGAGAAGCTGTGCGAGTACTTCCCGAAGATCATGGATATTGCCTTTACCCGGTTTATGGAAGAGCAGCTCGACAAAATCGAAGAGCAACACCTCGACTGGCTCGGCGTGCTGAAAGAATTCTACGGGCCGTTCAAAGAAAGCCTCGAAACCGCACAGGCGGAGATGAAACACGCCAAGGCGGAAACCACACCCAGCGACTATGATTGCCCGCAGTGCGGCAAGCAACTCGTTTACCGGTTCGGTAAAAACGGGAAATTTCTCAGTTGCTCGACCTATCCGGAATGCACCTTCGCCTGCCCCTGCGACAAGGACGGCAAGAGGGTCGAAGAGAAGGTCAGCGAGCATAAGTGCCCGAACTGCGGCAAGCCGATGGTGCATAAAAACGGACGATTCGGGCCTTTCCTCGGGTGCAGCGATTATCCCGAATGCAAAACCACGCTCAAGCTGGACAAGGAGGGCAACGTTCTGCCGCCGAAGCCGCCCGCCGAACCCACCGGCGTTACATGCCATAAGTGCAAAAAAGGCGAATTGGTCATCCGGCAGGGCAAGAAAGGCCCCTTCATGGGTTGCAACCGGTTCCCGAGGTGCAGAACCATCGTCAGCATCAAACAACTGGACAATCTCAAAAAACTGCAATCGGAGGGCCAATGGCCGCCCGAAACACTCGAACAGGCCGATCAACTGCTCGGAAGGAAAAAGGCCAGGAAGAAGGAAAAAGCGACGGTCAAGAGCGGCAAATAGGCCCATGTCCGTTTATCAATACCGGCTGACGAACGTCTTCCTCCGCAGCCCGATTTCCGTCTTCCGCCCTCCATCGTCTGTCTTCTGATCTTTGTCTTCCGTCCTTCGCTGCGAATCATTGGCTTCGTTTGACATCGGCGCCGCACCGAGAAGAAGTTCGTATTCCCTTTTTTCAAAAGCACTTAGCTCTTCTTCGCCTGCCGCGGATTGGCTTTGTTCTGCGCATTCCGTGTCGCGGGCGTCCCGCCCGCGCGTCACGCGGGCATCTTGCCCGCGAGAAGAAGCCGTCTCCGTCTCGACCGTCTCGGTCCGCTCTTTTTTTCGCGCCTGCTGGAGTTTCTTAAGCTCGCCCATCGTCCTGAACAGGCTCGCCTCGAACCGCCGCTCGTACATCGACAGCCGCTCCAGCGCCCTCGAGCCCGCAAAATCCCTCATCGCAATATAGCCCAGGACCTGGTCGTCGTAACACTTATCCGTGTACTTCGACATGTCACAGGGCTTGCCCGTAATGAGCGATTCCGACAGCTCCGGCCACGTGTCGTTGATCTCCCGCCTGATTTTCACGTCGATCAGCTCATTCTGCATCCGCGCAGCCCGTCTGATCCGCCAGACCAGACTGACGATCCGCTCGGCGAGCAGGTGTTCCATCGTCCCTTCGGGCGCCAGCTCATTGAGCAATGACTCTCGAAGTGCGTCATAATCCGCCTGATCTTCGCTGATAACCACGTCATAGCGTGCAAAAAGGCCATGTTTCGTCGCGTTTTTCGCCGACGTCGATTTTCCTTCCGCCGTCTTGGGCCCGGTCGATTTGGATGCATTGCGCCGATTGGCCAAAATTTGTGCTTGAGTCGCCATAACAATGTCCTCCGGAAATGAAAATGATTATTGATGATTGATTAATGATTATTGAGCATAAATCGTACATTAGATTTAGTTTAATAAATATCAGATATAATATCAAGTATTAACATAATAAAATATCAAAAAATAGCCCTCGACTTGCGGGCGTAACGGTAGGGTGTGCAACTGTGTTGCACACGCGGTATGGGGAGGATTTTGGCGCACAATAGCTTGATCTGTGTGTGCAAAAACGGAATTATCCACACCCTGCGGTGCTGTGGGGAGTATTTGTAAAAAAGGGTGAAGATTTATAGCGAAATTGTCAATTTATGTAAAAAAGTGTAAAAGTTTGTAAATATTTGATACACATTTCCCCGTACGACCGAAAAATGCACAGGATAGCTTTCTGTTACTTATCATTTTGCGGGCTGGCACCTTTGATGGCCCTGCCCCCGGATATTGGCGAAAAATCATTCCTAACTCGAGACGTGCCCCTGCGTCTTTCCCTAACCCCTTGCATGTCCCGGGCTGACCCTGACATGTCCCCAATTTCCCTGTCAAGATAACCGGAAGATTTAATACTTGATTCCTGTACCTTTTCTCATCGTCAAGGTAGGCCTTGATTTTTTAAGAGCAACGGCTTAACTTAGTGCCATTATATGCTGTCCCCGGAAAACCCAAAACTTATTTGCTAAGGGCTGACCCCGTGTCGTTCTCCGCCACTGTCTTCTGAATTCTGTCTCCTGAATTCTGTATTCTATTTTTAATCTTTCTTTGTTCCCAACCAGGATAAAAGCTATAATACAAAATATCATCTTTGAGAGAACATCTGTGGGAAGAATTTAAGTTGTTTGTCTGGAAACAGGAACATGATGAGAGACTTTAAGGCGATA
>CAYZAT010000315.1:0-4053 GCA_964476475.1 uncultured Pirellulales bacterium | reverse complement strand
AGATTATGCTCCTTCGCAAAATCGAGGATGGGATCCATATCGCAGACGTTGCCGTACAGATGGACCGGCATGATAGCTTTGGTACGCTTATTGACGAGCTTCTCGGCCGATTCGATACTGATGCAATGATCGTCGATATTCACGTCGGCAAAGCGCGGTATCGCCCCGGCTTGAACGATGGAGAAACTGCTCGCGATGAAGGTGTAGCTCGGCACAATCACTTCGTCGCCGGGCCCGATCCCCAGGGCGCTCAGCGCGATATGAAGCGCCGCAGTGCCGTTCGACGCGCTGATCGCATAGTGACTGCCCTGCCACTCGGCGAACTTTCGCTCGAACTCCATGCCGTGAGGTCCCGTCCAGTAGTTGACCTTTCCCGACCGGAGAACTGTCTCCACGGCCTGGATGGCCTTCTCGTCGAATTGCGGCCAGCCGGCCAGTTGATTGGTCACTGTCTTGGGACCGCCGTCGATGGCCAGTTTTTCCGCCATATCCATATCCTTTCAAGTTGTAAATCCTGAAGCCAATGGTAGGGTGTGCACTGCCACCGTTTCTTCTAATGATGGTGTGCCGTGCACACCCTACCGATTTGATTTATCTCAATTCTCCGGTGGCGTCAATAGTTTTTGAGCGATTGCGTATGGAAATCGTGGGAGAGCAGTGTATAATGGTCCTACAATCATGAACTTAATTTTCAATGGACATTGAAGGGATCAATCAGATGATGAAATCTTCCTGTGAATTCACTCGGCGGAATTTTGTGCAAAGCGCGGCCGGGCTGGCCATTTCTTCGGCGGTGCTCGCCGGGTCGAAAAGAAAGTCACCTTCTACGTCGTCAAAGAACTGGGTCCTGGCCTCTCGCGATAATCTTCTGAAGTGGACTAAAAAGCCGGACTGCTGGTCCGCGATGAAGGAATTAGGTGTGACGGGTGTGGAGGTCGATATTAACCCGGCCATGATCTGCCCGGCTCTTTACCATCCGGACAAGACGTACAACCTGTCACCGGCTTCCGGCGTCCAGGACCTTAAGAATGACCTCGACGAGAACGGGCTGGTCATCACGTCCTTTTTGATGCACAACCGGTTGGACGAACGGCTTGACGAGGAGCTTGTATGGACCGCGAAGCTCGTTAAAGCCGCTCAGATGCTGGGCGTGAAAGTCATTCGAATCGACGTGGTTCCCCGCCGAATAAAACGAGAGAACTTTTTGCCCTTTGCCGTAAAAGCCTGCAAGCAGCTTTGTCACATTGTCGAAGGCACCTCCGTTCGCTACGCAATAGAAAATCACGGCAACACCACGAACGATCCCGTATTCTTAGAGAAGCTATTCGACGGCGTCGGTTCATCGCACCTCGGCCTGACCCTCGATACGGCGAACTTCTATTGGTACGGGCATCCACTGGACGATCTTTATGCGATCTTCGAGCGATTTGCGCCGAGGGCGTTTCACACGCATTGCAAGAGCATCCGGTACCCCGGGGACAAGAAGAACATCCGGCGAAAGATGGGTTGGGAATACGGTAAATACTGCTGCCCGATTTACGAAGGAGACATCGACTTCCAAAAGGTCATAGCGATTTTGCGCCGCGCAGGCTATCATGGAGACCTTTGTATCGAAGACGAATCCCTCGGAAAGTTTCCCGAAAACGAACGAGCCGAGATCGTTAAGAAAGAAGCTGCACTGTTAAGAAAACTCAGGCAATCCGTTTAAAAGCAGACAGGGGGTTTATAATGCGCTTGAATCGTCGTCGTTTCATCGAACTCAGTGCCGCCGGCGGAGTGTTGTCGGCGCTTCAGGGATGTCACTCTATCGTGCAAAAAGAGCCTGTCCTCACGAAGGTCACGATCGAAAAGCTGGAGAAAGCCGTCGAAACACCAGTCTTGCAACTGGACGGTCTCGATTCGCCGCTCGTCGTAGAATCCATTGAATTATTACGAAAAGGTCGGGAGTACTTCGTTCACGTCCGATCCAAAGACGGAGCCGAGGGCGTGGCCTTAACGAATTCCAGGGCGGCCTATTTGTATCCGATACTGAAAAGATCGGTCATACCCTACTTCATCGGCAAAGACGCCCGCGATCTCGAATCGCATTTGTTTGGCGTGTACAGGCACCAGAGCAATTACAAGCTCCAGGGCATCGCTCTGTGGTGCCCTCTGGCCTGGGTGGAATTCGCCCTTCTGGACATGATGGGCCGGGTTGCGGGCAAATCGATCGGCGAGCTTCTTGGCGGTGTGATCCGGCGGGAGGTGCCGTTCTATGTGGCCAGCGGACGACGGGACTCAACGCCGGCCGAAGAGGTGGAGTACTTGACGAAACTCATAGAAGAGACTGGAGCCAAAGCCGTAAAGTATAGAGTGGGCGGACGGATGAGTAAAAATGCCGATGCCCTGCCCGGACGGACGGAGACATTGATTCCTCTGTCGCGGAAGGTGCTGGGCGACGATATCGCGATCCACGCCGATTCCAACAGTTCCTACGATCCGCCGAAAGCGATTGAAATCGGGAAAATGCTGGAAAATATCGGGGCGGTTTATTTCGAGGAGCCGTGTCCCTTCGATCATCTGGAAGATACGAAGAAAGTGACCGACGCCCTGACGATACCCGTTGCCGGCGGCGAGCAGGAATTCAGTCAGAGGCGTTTCCGCTGGATGATTGACCATCACGGCGTGGATATCGTTCAGCCGGATCTGCAATACTACGGCGGATTGATTCGATCCAGGCGTGTGGCCCGGATGGCGGCGGTGGCCGGGATGCCGACGACGGTCCATATTTCGGGGGGATTCGGATTTATCTATATGCTGCATTTCGCCTCTTGCACGCCCGATATCGGGCGGTATCAGGAATACAAAAGGAACATCGAAAGATACAGCGATTGGTTTGATCCGCCTTTGCGAATCAGCAAAGGATCCCTTATTGTCCCCGAAGGCCCCGGCGTCGGGATTAAAAATATTGCGGACGTACTTCAGGGCGCAGAACCTGTTGTTTAGAAAAAAGGAAAGTCGCTATGATTGGAAGACGTATTCGATGCTGTCTGGGATTGTCGATTTCGATGATCGCATTGACGGGCTGTGGACATATGGGACTGCAGATCGCCCTGGTGCGCACTGACCAGCAACTTACGGAAACCCAAATACAAGGTGACCGGTTTCTGTTTATCACCGACAAGATCGCGATCATCGACGTTGACGGCGTGCTCGTCAACAGGCAGAAACGAGGCTTGATGCGGGCGGGCGAGAATCCGGTGAGCTTGTTTAAAGAAAAGCTCGACAAGGCCGCGCGGGACGAGTCGGTGAAGGCGGTCGTGTTGCGAATTAATTCGCCCGGTGGAACCGTTTCGGCCAGCGATATCATGTATCATCATCTGCGTCAGTTCAAAAGTCGAACGGGAAAGCCGGTCATTGCATGCGTGCTCGGATTGGGTTGCAGCGGGGCGTATTATTTGGCGTGCGGCTGCGATGGGATCGTGGCCCAGCCCAGCAGCGTGACCGGGAGTATCGGGACGATTATGCAAACGTTCAGCGTAGCCGGGACGATGGAGAAAATCGGCGTCAAGGCGGTTGCCGTCAAAAGCGGCCGGATGAAGGACATGGCGTCGCCTCTGCACGATTTGAGCGATGAAGAGCGGGACGTGCTGCAGAAGATCATCGACAACTTCTACCAGCAGTTCCTCGACGTCGTAGAGGATGGGCGGGAAACCGTCGATAAGCAAAAGCTGCAAGCGCTTGCGGATGGAAGAGTCTTTACGGCCGAGCAAGCATTACAGGAAGGACTGATCGACCGAATCGGCTATCTGGAAGATGGAATCGAATGGATCAAACAAAAAGCAGGCATACAAAGACCGCGAGTGGTCATCTATCACCGCCCGTCGGGTTATAAACCGAATGCGTATGGCTTGGCGTCAGCCAATACGGACGGACTTGCACCGTTGATCAACGTCGATCTTCCGGACTGGCTGAATGCGGGCAGCCCCCAATTCCTCTACTTATGGCAACCGTTCCTGGACTAGACAAAAGTTTTGCAAAATTGAAGTTAGGCATATATTATTTCAGAAAATC
>CAYZAT010000314.1:0-4093 GCA_964476475.1 uncultured Pirellulales bacterium | reverse complement strand
GACCGGCGCTGAAAAGAAAACGCGCAAATATGAAGACAATGCGGATTTGGCGGCGTTGTATGAGGGATTGAGTCTCTCCGGCGAAGCACGTCGTCAATTTCTTTACGACAACGTGGACGTCGCGCAGGTCGTCAATTTTTTAGCGGCGCGCGCCATCACGGGCGATACGGATTGCTGCCATAAAAACTATTACCTTTACCGCGATACGGGGATTACGAATGAATGGCAGATGTGGCCGTGGGACGTGGACCTGAGCTTCGGTCGCGTGTGGAATTCCTCGGAAACGTATTGGAACGAAGACCTTCTGCCTAATACCCGGCTGTTCGTGGGTTCAGGCAACCGTGTGCCGAATGCCATTTTTAACACCCCGGAAACACGCCAGATGTATCTACGCCGCGTACGCACGCTCATGGATGAGTTCCTCAAAGCACCGGGCACGCCGGAGGAGGAATTCTATTACGAACCAAAGATTGATATCCTGGCCACCCTTATCGCTCCGGACGCCGCCCTGGACGCTGAAAAATGGGGCTCGCACGCCTGGGGCAACGGTTCCACGTCTCCCTGCTGCCCGCAATCGCTGTGGGAAGCCGCCATAGAGCTCAAAGATTATTATCTACCCGAGCGCCGACGACAACTGTTCGATCGCACGATTTCCGGTGCCCGTGAATTGCCGGATGCCCTCCCGCCTCGTACGATCATTAGCTTCGGAACGATCGACACGAATCCTGTCAGCGGTTATCCCGAAGAGCAATTCATCCAACTGCAAAATTTTAATCCTATCGCCGTGGATATCTCCGACTGGACATTAAGACGCGAGCCGGATGATCTGCTTTTCACATTCCGATGCGGTACGGTCATCCCTGCCAATGGAACGATCTATGTCGCCGCCAATCGAAGCGCCTTTCGCTCCCGAACGATTTCCCCTACGGGCGGTCAGGCTTTGTTCGTCGTCGGTGATTTTGAAGGTCGGCTTGCCATCCGAGACGAAACGCTTTACCTGACTGATCGACAGCAAGCCATCGTATCGTCTATCGTAACGGCCCAAACCGGCAGGCGATAATAAAAAAGAAAGGATTGCCATGAAGTTCAGGATGACGTTGTTTATTGTCATATATCTTACAATTCCGGTACGAGCACAGTCCGATATTCAGGATAAACCTATCTTCCCACTTCAAGAGAAGCACGTGCACTCCAGCAGCATCGTGGAATGCCCCAATGGTGATTTTTTGGCGTGCTGGTTTCACGGTTCCGGCGAGCGAACGGCAAATGATGTCGTGATCCAGGGCGCTCGACGCAGGAAAGGGCACACCCAATGGAGTCCTGTTTTTCTCATGGCCGACACACCCGGCTTCCCGGATTGCAATCCCGTGCTCTTCATCAATTCAAAGGGGCGATTGTGGCTGTTCTGGATTGCCGTTCGCGCCGATGGGTGGGAGCATTCCATCTTGAAATATCGCACATCTGTGGATTTCCAGCAGCCCGGGAAGGTGAAATGGGATTGGCAAGACATTATTCTATTAAAACCAGGAGACATCTTTGCGAGCACCATCGAATCGGTATTCAAAGAACTTATTACCGAAGAACCGATGTGGGCAGAATACGCCCCCTTATATTCCACTATGATTATCGAAGCCGCAAAGGACAAGGCGAAACGCCAGACCGGCTGGATGACGCGAACGCATCCCACCGTCTTGCCGAGCGGAAGAATTTTGCTGCCGCTGTATTCGGACGGCTACAATGTCTGCCTGGTGGCGATCAGCGATGACAACGGGGAGCACTGGCAAGCAAGCAAACCGATCGTGGGATTGGGACCGATCCAACCCAGCATCGTGCGTAAGAAGGACGGAACGTTGGTGGCTTACATGCGGGACAGCGGCAACCCTCCGTACCGTGTGCTCATCAGCACCTCGACCGACGACGGCGAATCATGGTCACCCGCTATCGACACAACGATCCCGAATCCCGGCTCCAGCCTCGAAACTATCGCATTGAAGGATGGTCGCTGGGTGATGGTATTTAACGATACGGAGCACGGCCGGCACCGCCTGGCTGCGGCGCTTTCCGACGACGAAGGCAAGACGTGGAAATGGAAACGGCATATCGGCAGATCAAAGAACCGAGAGAAATCATATGCCTATCCATCGCTGATTCAAGCTGTGGATGAAACCTTACATCTAACTTACTCATACAGAGAGAAAGACGGAGCTACCATCCGCCATTGCACATTCAGCGCAGACTGGATACAGTCTAATTCCGGGCCATGACTTTGATCATATCCGGCACGAGGCTGTTTAAATACTCCTCGAGGTTGGTATATCCATCGTTGTCGGCATCTTCATTGCCATCAGCGGGCTCTCCCGGATTAAGATTGTGCCCCTTCTCCCACGCATCCGGCATCCCATCGCGATCACGGTCCCAGTCTTCCGGTCGATGCGCTTGCGGATAATAGTCCCATCCCCCGACTTCGTCCTGCGAATCGAGCAATTTCCCTTCGCCTCTAACTATATTCTCGATGATTCGTTCATCTACTCTGTCCCGAACGAGCGAGCAGCCGGTGTATCGAAGACATGCTTTAAAAGCGTTCCGTGCGTTTTGAGTGTGGGGCTTGAAATCTCCTAACTCGAACGGTTCGTTCGAGGTCCATCGCTCCCGCGTCGTTGACATATAGTTTCCACTATTGGTGTATATAACGGCGGAATAATTATCGTCGTTGAAGCGTTTAGACATCCCTGCGAAGTGATTGCCCGACATAAATCCTCCGGCTTTGGTTGTATCTCCGTCCTTCATCTGCATCGGCAGGTTTTCTGGATCGGAACACGGTCCCGGCTTATAATAGTTATTCACCACATTAAGCTTCATGCCGCCGAAATTCGTCGGCCCCTGCCAGTTGTAGTTAACGCAATTTCGATAATCGACGACGACATGTGCATAACCCTTGCGACCCGAACCGCCTCCAATGGTTGGATGTCGGTTGCGCGACGTGGAATAGATATTGTGATGGAGTGTTGTATTTCCATGGCAATCGCGCAGCGACGTACACATGGCATGGCTACCTTTGGGATGCAACGAATCATTCAGCGCTTCGGCATACAAGAGCCATTGCAGGGTCATATGGCTGTTGCCGCGGTAGTCGGAATTTCCGTCAATGCCCCAGCTTAAAGAAAGGTGATCCAAAATGATTTGGTCGCAGTAATCGACGGTCATCACATCTTCCCCGGCCGCGTCTCCCTTGTTCTTGTCACCGAGTCGCACCCTTAGATAACGGACCACGATATCGCGGCAATTCTTAATGACGATCGCATGATCGCGAACCGTTACCCCTTTTCCGGGAGCCGTCTGCCCGGCGATAGTCAGACGCGATTTGTCCTCCATCCGTATGGGTGAGGCCAACGGGATGGTTCCTGCGACGTCGAATACAATCGTTCTCGGTTGATTTGCTGTATCGATGCCATAACGAAGTGATCCGGGACCGTCGTCACGAAGATTCGTGACGTGATACACGTCACCTCCCCGTCCCCCCTTGGCGTACTTACCGAAGCCTTCGGCGCCGGGAAAAGCAACCTGATCGGCCTGAACTGACGACACCAAAACCGTACAAAACAATAAAGTATGCAAGAAAAAACGTTCTACAAGATTTTTCATACTCATGTCACTCCAACATCATGTTTGTCTATTTCCACGTTCGAATCCGCTCGGCGCGTCGCTGAAAACTGCTGGACATCGCATGGCCTCTGGCCTTGAGCAGGGTCTTTCGACCTTCTACATTTCTCGTGTAAACCAATTCCGTAGAACCAACGTATTTGGCCCACATCTTCGCAAAGTATTCGGCAAGCTCCTTATTCCTCGCGAGCACTTGGGGGACGACATGGTAATCTTTTCTGATCCATCGCAAAAGGGGCGTCTTTCGTATCATGATGTAACGAGGATTGCCCATCGGCCCGAGGATTTCCTGCATCGAATCCAAAAACAGAGACTTCTCATAGGTCGTGGCGCCCTTCAACGAACAACTCACGAAGCCGTATTGGTGTGAGGCCGTGACGACCTTCAGCCTGGAAAAGGGAGTCTGAATCAGACCGGCATGCGCCAGGCTTTT